>NZ_JBSFJZ010000036.1:0-110045 GCF_053598315.1 Streptomyces sp. NPDC001153 | reverse complement strand
CACTCCTCCGACACGCTCAACGTGCGTGCGGCCGACATCCGCTTCGTCATCAACCAGCTCGGCGCGATCAGCAAGGGCTCCAACCCGGACGTCGATCACGCCAGGCTCCCCACCGGGCTGTCGCACGCCGTGGACATGTCCCGCATCGGGATGTTCGGCGCTTCGCTGGGCGGCGCGGCGGTCGACACCTCCATGCAGCTCGACCACCGCATCGCCGCCGGCGCCAATCTGGATGGCCAGTTCTTCGGCCCGGCACCGAGCAAGAACCTGGACCGCCCCTTCATGCTGTTCAGCTCCGCCACCCACAACCGTGACAACGACGGGTCGTGGCGCACGCTGTGGTCGCATCTGAAGGGAGACCGGGTCGACATCCAGCTCCACGGCGCGGCGCACGTGTCGTTCGTTGACGACGAGGCGATGGCGCCGCAGGAGGCGATCCTGCTCAGACTCACGCCGGCCCAGCTCCAGCAGGTGTACGGCACGATCGACCCCAACCGCGCGATCGAGATCCAGCGCGTCTACCTCGCCGCCTTCTTCGACCAGGAACTGCGCCACCGGCACAGCACCCTGTTCGACGGCCCCGACAAGAAATACCCGGAGTTCTCCTTCGTCCGCTGACCAGAGCCTTCGAAGGGCCGGCCCTGAGCGCTCTTGTGCCCGGGCATATTCAAGTTCAACGGCAAAGGCGGCCGGGCGGCCCTCCCAGGGAAGGTGGTGACGACCCGCTGGCCCGATCCGGCCGACGCGGGCATCAACCTCGGGTTCCAAAGCACCAACTGGTCGTCTTGCCGAGGCCGGCACGGGACGGACGCTGGTCCGAAGGGCGAGCGACGGCAGCCGCCCGCAGCAGGGGAGCGGGCCCCTGCACACCGCGAGCATCAGGGCATCGCGAACGCCCGACCGCTGGGATCCCTTGGCCGAGATTTTCGGCATGGGCGGGTGCTGGACGGCCGCGCCGGGCACCTTCCGGGGGCGGCCGCGTGCGGGTTCGGCAGCGCCGGTCAGTTCCGACGGCGCGCCGACTCCTCGATTCGTTCGACCAGTTCCGCTGCCATGGCCTTGATCGTTTCCAGCCCCGTATGCCCCCATGGGTGCGGGTCCTGGTCGACTACGCAGATCGTGCCGAGCACCACGCCGGTGCTGTCTATCAGTGGTGCGCCCAGGTAGGAGTGGACGCCGATCGCGTCGACCACGGGGTTACCGGCGAACCGCGGGAAGTCCCGGATGTCCTCCAGCACCAGCGCCCGGCGGCGCTTGACCACGTGCGGGCAGATGCCCATGTCGATGTCGCGGGGCATGACGCGGCCGGGCACCGGGTCCTTCAGCAACGGCGGTCCCACGTGGACCGTGGTGTCCTGTGCGACGCTGTACAACCCTGCGAAGTACTGGCGGTCGGCGTCGAGGAAGAAGTTGACCCCGGCGTAGCAGCCACCGGTACGGTGTGCCAGCTTCCGTGCGAAGGCGTCGAGTTCCGTATCCGGACGGGCTTCGATGCCCAGCTCGCGCAGCCGCTCGGTTCTGGTACGCACCTGTGGGTCCTCCGGGGGAAGGAGCAGGTGGCGCAGGGCGATCCCGGACTCAGGCCCGGAGGAGTTGGTCGGTGTCGCTGCCATGGGAACTCCTTGTCGTGAGCAGATGCTGAATCAGTTCGAGCAGTACGCGGATGCCCGCGCTCTGGACGCGCGCGTCGCACAGCACGACCGGCACCTCCTGCCTGAGGTCGAGAGCGGTCCGCACCTCCTCCGCGCGGTAGCGGTGGGCGCCGTCGAACTCGTTGACGGCAACGACGAAGGGGATGCCACGCCGCTCGAAGAAGTCCACCGCTGCGAAGGAGTGCTCCAGCCTGCGGGTGTCGGCGAGGACCACCGCCCCGAGCGCTCCCTCGGAGAGTTCGTCCCACATGAACCAGAAGCGTTCCTGTCCTGGCGTGCCGAACAAGTACAGGACGTGGGACGGACTGAGCGTGATCCGGCCGAAGTCCAGGGCCACCGTGGTGGTGGCCTTGTTCTCCACTCCGTCCAGCCGGTCCGTGGCCGCGCTGACGGCGGTCAGTATTTCCTCGGTGCTCAGCGGCTCGATCTCGCTGAGCGCGTTGACGAAGGTCGTCTTTCCCACTCCGAACCCGCCGGCGATGAGCACCTTGATTCCCACCGGCAGGACTCTGGCGGGCAGCGGATCACAGTCGTTTGAGGAGGCCATCGCGTACCGCTTCCAGGAGGTCTCGATCAGGTCGTGCGGAGTGGCCCGGGGGAGGCGAGGGCGCATCACCTGCGACCACCGCGCCTCCCTCGGCCAGATCGGACAGCAGCACCTTGACCACGGCGGCGGGCACCTGCATCCGGGCCGCGACCTCGGCGACGCTCACAGGCCGCTCGCACAGCGCCAGCACCTGCGCATGATCCAGTCCGAAGGCGCCCTGCGTCTGGGCGCCAGTGGCCTGCACCACGGTCACGAGCGTGAAGTGGGACGTGGCCCTGGTCCGGCCGTCGCTCACGGTGTAGGGACGGACCAGCCGCCCGACCGCTTCGTCGATCAGCGGTCCGTCTGGGAGGACCGGCGTCATCGGTTACCCCACCGGGTGCCGGGGCGGTGTGGCCAGGTGCGGGCGCACGCTCTTCACCAGCATCCCCATCTCGTAGCCCAGCACCGCTGCATCCGCCTCGCGTCCGGCCAGCACCGCCAGCACCGCGCCGTGCCCGGCGGCCGAGACGAACAGCAGCGAGGTGCTGAGTTCCGTCACGATCTGTCGCACGTCACCGCCGTCGTCGAAGTGCCGGCCCGCGCTGCGCGCCAACGAGTACAGCCCACTGGCAAGGGCGGCCAGCTGGTCCGCGGCGTCCGCGTCGAGTCCCTCCGCTGCCTTCACCAGCCCGTCCGAGGACAGCAACAAGGCACTTCGGGTGTGTGGCACCCGGTTCACCAGACCTGTCAACAGCCAGGAAAGGTCTTCGCTCGCCACGATCGTGTACTCCTCTTCGACGGAAGGAAACGGCTTGCTGGACGGGGCCCCGGGCCTTCAGGGCGGCTCGGCTGTCAGTGCGTCTCCGCTTCCTCGGCTCTGCGCAGTCCGGTCTGGAACGCGGCCATCAGGCCCGGGTCGTGTGGGATGTCCTCGGCGGCACGGGCGCTGGGGACCGGGTGCGGCCGTTCGGCGCCGTGGTCCTGGCGGCGCCGCTGAGGCAGCCGCGGACGGTCGTCGCCGTCGGAGGGCACCGGGGCGGGCTGGGTTCCGGACTCGGACACGAGCGGATCCGCAACGACGCCCACCGCTGTCGCACGGGAGTCCGCCGTCTCGGGTTCCACCGGGTCCTGCGGCCCCGCGTCAGGGGCCGGGACGGTGTGGAGGACTGGCGTGGGAGCTGCGGGCTGCGGGCCGAGCAGTGCCTTGGGCAGCACCATGACGGCCTGCGTGCCGCCGTAGACGTTGCTCAGCAACTGCACGGCGATGTCGTGCCGCTGAGCCAGGGCGGAGACCACGTACAAGCCGATCCGGCCGTCCTGCAGCAGCTCGCCGAGGGCGACCTTGTCGGGTGCACTCAGAACGGTGTTCATCTGGTTGCGCTCGGCCGGGGACATGCCCAAGCCCCGGTCCTCGACCTCGATCGCCACCCCCGCGGCGACGGGCTCCACCCGCACGTGCACCGTGGTCTGGGGCGGTGAGAAGACCGTGGCGTTCTCCAGCAGCTCGGCCAGCAGATGGACGACGTCGACCACAGCGTGGCCGCTGACCGTTCCATCGATGGGGGGGACCAGCTTGACCCGGGCGTACTGGTCGATCTCTGCGACGGCGGAACGCAGCACGTCGGTCAGGCCGACGGGGCGGGCCCACTGGCGGTGGGTGTTCGCGCCGCCGAGCACGGCCAGGTTCTCGGCGTAGCGGCGGATCCGGGTGGACAGGTGATCCACCCGGAACAGCCCCTTGAGCAGTTCGGGGTCCTCGACCTCGTTCTCCAGGTTGTCCAGCAGGCCGATCTCGCGGTGCACCAGGGACTCCAGGCGGCGCGCCAGGTTGGCGAACACCTCGAACTGCTCCAGCCGGGAGTTGTGCTCCGCACCGACCGCACCGGCGGCGGTCTCCAGCAGGGCTGCCTCCGCCTCGTGCCGGGCCGCAGCGATCTCGAATCCAAGGCGGGAGAGTTCGTCCGGGCCGGTCTGCGGCGGCAGTTCCGGTCGGCGCCGCAGGGCCCGCTCCCCAGCCCGCAACCGGCGGCACAGCAACTCCAGTTCGGCCCTGCCCTCGGCTGTGGTACGGGTCAGCTCGGCCAGTTCGGCACGGTTCCGGTCGGCCGCGCGGGACAACTCCGCCCAGTGCTTGGTGACTGCTCGTGCCTCCGCTGCAGCCCGTACGCCCGCGATCCCGGACGCCATGGCACCGATGAGGATTAGGCCGGCCAACACCGCGCCCTGGTCCGCCCGGTCCAGGTGGCCATCGCCGACCCGCGCGGTGGCCACCGCACCGGTCACGGCGACCACGCCCGGCGGCAGCACGGACCACAGCACCTGACGCCGCCTCAAGAACCTGCCTCGCGACTCGGCCGTCACACGGGCGGTCATGGGTGACACCTGCCGGTCGTCCGGCGGCGTGGAAGGATCAGGCATAACAGTCCCCGGACAGTACGATGATCGGACCGGGCGCGCACGTTACCGCGTACCGGGACTCCGGTGTCAGCCCCTGGCGCGCACAGAGATCGAACCGTTGCCCTTCGACTTCGTTTTCGACGCGCCCGTCCCAGTCGTGCGAGTGGTGAAACGGCCACTGCCACGGAGGACAGGACCATGCCTGCGGACGTCACCATAAGGCTGGTGCGGCTCGGCTCGCTGCTCGGCGGACACCTCGCGGAGGCGTTGGGGGGCGTTTGCTGTGTTGGACGGGCCGGTGCGCAGTGTACGGATGGCCATGGGTCGGTGCGCTCTCGCAGGCTGAGCGGCCGGCCGCTGCCGAGCCGCGAGCGAAGTGACGTAGCACGCCACGTGTACAGGCGGCTGCTTGCAGCCGCTAGGGGGAGAGCTTGTCGACCCTCCACAGTACGCGGCTGCGCATGTGCAGATAGCGGTCGAGGAAGCCCAACACGAGGTCGGATGGCGCCGGACGATGGTGTCCGGCCTAAGACATGGAAGGTCCTGACCTTCTCGGAGGGGCGGGCCGGAGTGCTGCCCACTCCTTGTCGGTCAAGGGGACGAGTCGTACGCAGACGCGGCAGCCCATGCCGACGAGTGTGGCGGCGGAGGTGTTGGCCGGATCGAGGTCGCCGGGACAAGTCGGTGGGCATGGCGGACCTCGAAGCTGATGGCGAAGGCCTGCCGGGTACCCCACTTCCCTTCCCGGGTGTCGCAGCAAGCCAACCGCGAGCGCCGCTCTCGCCACCCGGGTCGCAAGCAGATGCCGGACCGAAAGGCTTGATCACCGATGTGTACGGTACCCCGCTCGCCGCCCTGCTGACCGGAGGCAACCGGCACGGCTTCACCCAGCTCGTGCTCCTTGTCGACGCGATTCCGCACGGGACCCTGGCGTCGCCGCCCAGCCACGCCGCGGGCCTGACTCGCTGTTTGGCCCCGCAACTGCCTTGCCGCGTACCACACTCTGGTGCTGCGCGCGCTGGCCAAGGGATCGTGCGGACCGGTACCAGAGTGACGAAGAGATACGCGATGCCATCGGCAAGGTACTGGCAGGCCGTGCCACGGCGGTCACCTCGCCGCTGTCGGTGTCACCTGCGACTGTTGGGCACTTGGCTACCGCCGCCCCGGGATCCCCGGAAAGAGCGCCCCGTGCGCCGACGGCGCATCCGCCGGGCACTCCGGGCGATGGTGCTGCTGGCGGCCGCCGTGTGCACCTACGTCATCTTTGGATCCCACGCCCCTGCTCGTTCCCGGGTCGCGGCACCCTCGCTGATCGGCGAGACGATGACCGAAGCCCGATCGAGCGCCCAGGCAGCCGGCGTACGCGTCCAGCCCATCCGACACCGAGTGTGCCCCCACCCCGGCACGCCGTCGGCCGAGTACGTGAGCAGACACCCTCGCCCGGCAGCCAGGTGCCACGTCACGCCATCCTACGGATCACCCTGTCTCCCGGCACACCTCATTGGAGGCAGAGCCTCCCCTGCGCCACCGCAACCGTATCGTCAGCGGTCAACTCCCCCTCGGACACAGAGTTACCCCACGGCGCCCTGTTCTTAAGTAGGGGAGATCGGCACCCGCTTCCGGCTCTCGGCCGGGGCGGGTGTTCGTCGTTGCGGGGTCTCCGGCCTGCCTTCTCCCCTTCGTCGGCGGTTCGGTGGGCATCGGTCAGGTGATGGTGATCCTTTCTGCCTGGGGCTTGTCCGCGGTCAGGGTTCTGGTCGCGGGGTCGTAGGTCAGGGTGATCTCCTCGCTGCGCAGGTGGGCGATTGTCTGGGCCGGTGTCGGTGGCGCCGGGTCACGGCTCACGGGTGCTGACCCCGGAGGATCCAGGCCGCTGGTGAGGCGGAGATGCAGGGCCGGCAGGTGCGGCAGTACCTGGTCTTCGCGCAGGTAGGCGTTGGGAGTGCGACCGGGGTCGGGCCGGGTAGCGCTGGTGTGGCCGTGGCGGCACCGGTAGCCAGGACGGTGGTGAGTCCAGTGGGACTCCATGCGCCGGCCGCAGACACCGCAGCAGAGCAGCCCTGCCAGTAGGTAGGCAGTCCAGGGACGGTTTCCCGGTGGGGGCGGAGGTTCTGGACGGTGATGAAGTCGGCCTCGCTGACCAGTGCTGGGTGTGCGGGCCGGGCGGAGATGATCCAGTCGGTGGGGGTGTTCCAGCGCATGACGTCGCGGTGGCCGAGGGTGGTGTTGGCGGGGTCGAGGAGGTCGTGGTCGGTGCGCTGGCGGTTCCAGACCTGCCGGCCGGTGTAGCGGGGATTGGCGAGGATCGCCCGGACCGTGTTCAGCACCCAGCGCTGCCCTTCCCGGTGCGGGTTCCGGGCGGGGTCGGCGACTGCCGGACAGGGGACACCGGCGTCGTTCAGGGCGCGGGTGATGCGCGCGACGCTGTGTCCGTCCAGGCGCTGGGCAAAGATCCAGGACACGATCGGCTCGCACTCGGGGTCGGTGTCCAGACGCTGCAGGCGCACGCCACGAAGCGCGAGGGCCCGGTTGGGGTGCGGGCCTGCATCGACCAGACGGTAGCCGTAGGGTGGTCGGCCGCTGAGATATCGGCCTTGATCGCGGGTCTGCACGGTCATCGCGGCGCGGGCGCGGATCCGGGCGCGGGCGATCTCCCGTTTGGACAGTATGCCAAGCAGGATCATCAGCTCTTCCTGCCCTGCGGTCTGCGGATCCACGGCCCCGCCCAGTTCCGGCACCCACACCTCGATGTCGTAGTGGTCGAAAAGCGGGGCCATGGTCGCGAACTGGTTGCCGTAGAAGGCGCGTTCACTGGAACCGATGACGATTGCGTCGAAGTCCCGGTCGGGGTCGGCCATCGCGGCGAGTAGGGCCGCCGCCTCAGGTCGGCGGGCCCAGGGGATGGTGCGGCTGCGCCCGGTGTCGAAGAACTCCGCGACGATCCGTCCGTGTCCGGACACCAAAGCCTGGGCGCGCAACACTTCCAGGCCCGTGACGTGTCCGGGTCCTGATGATCCTCGGTCGACACCCGGCCGTAGAACGCAAACCGCGTACCACTGGCGGGCGACATGCCAGCAGGGGAGGAGCAGGGAGTCCAGCTGCGGGCCCAGTCCGCTACGAGAGCCTGGGCTGCAGCGGGATCATGGGTGTGCCCGACCGTCTGGTGCGACGCTGTCATCATGGGCGCCTCCTCACAGCCGTCGTGCCCGGCCTTACCGTGGACATGCCCGGACAGGGAGGCAGGATGAGCTGCCCCGAGTTCCGTAGAGTCCGGTGATCTTGTTTCAGGCGGACTGCGAAGTGCACTCCTGGCTTCGCCAGAAGTCACGTTCGTACTCGGCGGGCGGGACGTAGTCGAGCGCGGAGTGGAGGCGTTCTTCGTTGTACCACGTGACCCACTGGAAGATCGCCCGCTCGCCCTGGTCGAAGCCGGTCCAGGGGCCCTGCATCTCTATCAGTTCGGCCTTGAAAGTACCGTTCAGTGCCTCGGCCATGGCGTTGTCATACGAGTCCGCCACCGAGCCGACTGATGCGGCGGCGCCGATGCCGGTGAGCCGGTCGGTATACCGAATGGATACGTATTGCATCTGGCGGGCGCGGTCGCCGCGGCCGTATTCCACCATGCAGTTCAGGAGTAAAGCTTCCGTGGTCGCAGACCTTAGGCTTGGCCGGTTCCGAGGGCGTTGCGCAGGAACAGAGTGGCCTGGTCGATGGCTCCGCGGGCGGCTTTGGACTGGCTGAGGGAGTTGAGCAACATGAAGTCGTGGACCGTGCCGTCGTAGCGCACGGTGGTCACCGGCACGCCGGCTGCTCGGAGCTTGGCGGCGTACGCCTCACCTTCGTCGCGCAGCACGTCGGCCTCGTCGACGATCAGCAGGGCGGGCGGCAGGCCGGTGAGCTGCTCGGTGGTGGCGTGGTTGGGAGACGCGGTGATCTCCGCGCGCTGGTTCGGGTCGGTCGTGTAGGCGTCCCAGAACCACTCCATCAGCTTGCGGCTCAGGTAGTAGCCGGTGGCGAACTGGTCGTAGGAACCAGTGTTCATGGCTGCGTCCGTGACCGGGTAGTACATGGACTGCTGTACGAACTTGACGTCGCCGCGTTCCTTGGCCATGAGGGCGAGTGCAGCGGTCATGTTCCCGCCGACCGATTCCCCGGCCACTGCCATGCGCTGTGCGTCCAGTCCCTTGGACGCTCCCTCGCGGATGATCCACTGCGCGGTGGCGTAGCCCTGCTCGATGGCCACGGGGTAGTGGGCCTCAGGTGACGGCGTGTACTCGACGAAGGCCACCGCCGCACGTGCGCCAACCGCCAACTCGCGCACCAGGCGGTCGTGGGTGCCGGCGTTGCCCAGTACCCAGCCACCGCCGTGCATGTACAACACGACGGGCAGCGTTCCGGTGGCGCCCTGCGGTTTGACGATGCGTACCCGTACGTCGCCCACGGTGGCCGGTACGGTGACCCACTCCTCGTCGACCGGCAGCTTGTCGACCGGTGCGGCCTGGAGGTCGTCGAGGACCTTGCGGGCTGCGGTCGGATCCAGCTCGTACAGGAACGGATGGTGCGAGGTCGCGTCGGCGAGCTCCTGTGCCTCGGGCTCAAGAACGATTGAGGCGGTCTGAGCAGCCATGGGAATACTCCCTGGGAAGTGCGAGAAGCGCATGGTGACGAGCGCAGGACGCTGAAGAGCGTCGCGGTGCGCTCGGGCTGTGGGGCGGCCAGTGGAGTCGACACCCTGGTTCAAGCCCCCGATGAAGCTAAATCCAGCATAGTCACGCATTCTCCGTCGCCGCATTCCAAGGAGCCGCCTTCGCCGTTCCGCACGCTGGGTGCGCGGCTCGGTGGCGACCAAGCCTCCTCGCCGCTCCACACGCGCTCGGCGCCACCCGCTCGGGCATCAGGCTTTGCTCGCCCTCGCCCAGCTCCGCAACGGTCACCAGATCGCAGGCGAGCAGTGCATCGGCTTGGCTGCGTAGGAAGTCGGCCCAGGTCGTGCTCTGCCATGCGGGGGCGGGTGGGATGCCGTGCTCCTTGAGGATTTCCCACACGGCGGAGGCGGCGACCTTGATGCCCAGGGCTGCGAGTTCACCGTGGATCCGGCGATACCCCCACGAGCTGTTGCCGCGGGCGAGGTGCAGGACCAGGGCGCGGATCGATAGAACGGTAGGTGGGCGTCCGTGTCGCTTCGGGACGCAGGTCGCGGCATGGCGGTGCTTGAGCAGGTTACGGTGCCAGTGCAGGATCGTGTCTGGGCGTACCAACAGAAGGAGCTGCCGCAACTTCTCCACGAGGAGGTGGTGGAGCAGGCCGGCGAGGACAGCGCGGTCGGTGTCCTCGAACCTGGGCTTGCCGACCTGGCGCTGCAGGACCAGCAGTTGGTGCCTCAGCGCCAGTATCTCGATGTCCTTCTCCGTGCTGCTCATCGGCAGCACGCGCAGGAACGCAATGGTGTTGGTCGCACCAAGATAGGCCAGGCGCAGCAGCACGACAGATCATGATGCCCCGGGTGCTCTGCGCAGATGAAGACGTCGGCGCGAGCGCTGAGCACAGTCGGAGATCAGCACTCAAGGCCGCGACCTGCACGGATGATTTATCGGCACCCGCAGAGCTGCCAGTTTCTGGAGGCCTCCGGGTCTCGGAGGTCCTCGGTGGAACAGCGTACGGCGAAGGCGAAACGGATCACGTGCGGTCAGACCCCCAGCGCATGCGTTCCTGAGGAATAGTGGGCGGTCGACCTATGCCGGGGCGCACCGTGACCGGACCTGATAAGGATGAGGCCACAGGTTCAAATCCTGCCGGGGCACAGAGAAGGGCCAGCTCGGGAGGGTTTCCCTCGAGACTGGCCCTTCGGCGTTTCAGAGGTCGTTGCCACAGGCGGGCCTTGTGTGGCGCACCAGGGTTCGCCTCAGGGGACGGGATCAGCCGGGCAGGTCGCCGGTGTAGCGGTAGATCGCGCCGGCGGCGTTGACGCCCCAGACGGTGCCGTCGGCGCCTACGCCGATGTCGGACAGCGAGCCGGGGATGTTGAGCCAGGGGTTGGCTGGGGTGGTGTCGCTGTAGCTGTAGTGGTAAATCGCGTCGGCGGGGTCGCAGCCCCAGACGGCGGTGCGGGAGCCGACGTCGATCGCTTTGAGTGAGCCGTTGAGGCCCTTCCAGTTGTTGGCGTCCCGGTCGCCGGTGTAGCGGTAGACCTGATTGGCTGCGTTGCAGCCCCAGACGGTGCCGTCGGCGCCCGCGCCGATGTCGGACAGGTTCCCGGGGATGTTGATCCACGGGTTGGCGGGGTTGGCGTCGCTGTTGCTGTAGCGGTAGACCGCACCGGCGGGGTCGACGCCCCAGACGTTGGTCCTGGAGCCCACCGTGATCCGCACCAGCGAGCCGTTGATCTTCTTCCAGTTGTTGCTGTCCTGGTCGCCGGTGTAGCGGTAGACCTCATGGGCTGCGTTGCAGCCCCAGACGGTGCCGTCAGCGCCCGCGCCGATGTCGGACAGGTTCCCGGGGATGTTGATCCAGGGGTTGGCGTCGTTGTTGGTGTAGCGGTAGATCGCGCCGGCGGCGTTGACGCCCCAGACGTTGGTCCTGGATCCCACGGCGATCCGCGCTAATGACCCGTCGATGCGCTTCCAGTCGGACATGCTGGCAGTCCCTCTCCAGTCGGGTGTGGTTCGTGTGCATGCTCTCCAAGCGGAACGATTCACTATTAGAGGTGATTTGAAGGGTGATCAGAGTTATTGGCTCAATGAGGTGGTTTGGCCGAGTGGCGGCCGCTTCCGCATTGGCCTCATGCAGGTCAGGCCAGCTGCGGAGATGACGCGATCGCGGCCACCCTCGCGAGGGATTGACATGGGCTGCCCAACCACAACGCCCCGTGAGCGCATCTCTACGTGTCCCTTGCCTGCGTCGGTCCTCGGATACAACGATTGACGATACGGTGACGAGGGCCTCGACCTTACGGTCGCGGCCCTCGTTGCGTGTTCGTAGCTGATGGTGATGCCCAGGGCGTCGTAGAGTGGACCTTTCTTCTCGACGGCGGCGGTCTGGATGCGTTGTGCGATATCTTCAAGACTCTCAGTGATCTGCTGGATCTGCCGCGTGTCGAGCGGGGATTGCTTCTTTCGAGGGACGGCGGGGTGTGCGTCGAGCTTCCTCTGTGCCGCGTCCTTGTCTCGCTGGGCGTCGTTGATCCACTGGGTGACGACGGCGGGGTCGGCTCCGGCATCGAGGGCGGCCTGGTAGCGGGCGAGGCGCCGCTCGCATTCCTTGATCGCCTGGCGTGCTTGGGCCTGTTCGGGGGTCTGGGGCTCTGCGGTGCTTGCTGCGGCGCTGGCGTGGGTGAGGGCTTCGATGGTGGCGGAGAGCCGGTCCGGGGCGAAGGCCCGGGCGATCCACTCATCCAGTGCCTGGCAGACGATGTCTTCGCGCAGGTAGACGGTGCGTGGGTGGGTGAGATCGGGGTAGCGGGCGGCTTCTTCCTCTTTGAACTCGCAGCGGTAGTAGACGTGGTTGCGGATGGTGGAGGGCTGCATCTTGCGCCCGCGCAGGCTGCACCGGGCCCGGCCGCGTAGAGCGTAGGGGCGCGCGCCCCGCTTGCCGGCGCGCTCCTGCCGCCCTTGGTTGCGGGCGCGCTGTGTGCGCACGGTGCGGGCGGCATCGAAGAGAGTGGGGCTGGTGATCGCTTCGTGGGCGGGTTCGTTGGAGTGGATCCACTCATCAGGCGGGTTGTGGGTCATGTGGGTGCGGTGGCCGAGGGTGACATCGTCGATGTCGAGGAGGCGTTCTTCCTTGCGTTGCTTGTTCCAGACCTCGTGGCCGGTGTAGCGGGGGTTGAGGAGGATGGCGCGTACGGCGCCTTGCTGCCATGCGGTCTTCTTGCGGTGGGGATTGCGGGTCGCGTCGTGGGCGGAGGGGCAGGGGATGCGTTCCCGGGTGAGCTGGGTGGCGATGGCGCTGTAGCTCATGCCGTCCACGTACATGCGGAAGATCCGCTGCACGACGGGTGCGGCGGCTGGGTCGGGCTCGAGCTTGTGGATGCGCTGGCCGGTGGCGGCCTTGGACGGGTTGGGGTGGGGGCCTGCGTCGGCGATCCGGTAGCCGTAGGGTGGCCGCCCGTCGAGGTAGCGGCCTTGGAGCTGGGCCTGGGAGCTCACGGCCCGGCTCATGCCATGGCGATCTGGTTGACGGAGAGGAGGATCTCGATGGGGCCAGGCTCCTCACGCTACCGCGCGGTGGTCGCCCGTCGTCCTACGATGGGTGAAGATCACATGCGAAGGGAGCGGGAAATGATCTTCATCACGGCCAAGTTCCGGATCAAGCCGGAGTACGCGGAGAGGTGGCCCGAGATCTCCCGTGAGTTCACGGAGGCCACTCGCAGTGAGCCCGGCTGTCTGTGGTTCGACTGGTCGCGCAGCCTCGACGATCCGACCGAGTATGTGCTCGTCGAGGCGTTCCGGGACGGTGAGGCCGGTACCGCGCATGTCCAGTCCGACCACTTCAAGTCGGCACAGCAGACCCTGCCACCCCACCTGGTCGAGACGCCGAGAATCGTTAACGCGGCCCTGGAGCAGGATGACTGGTCCCTGCTCGGGGAAATGGCAGTCAAGGGCTGACGGAGTCGCGGAGGGGCAGGGAAACACGACTGCCGCGTTCTCCCGCGCCGGGACATGTCACTCACCGCCACCATGTGCGTGCGGTGCCAGGGCCTCGCCCACCGCCTCGCCGGAAGACAGTGGATCCAGGTCGCCATCCGGGGTGTCTCGGCCCACCTCTGGCCAAGACACCCGGGTCGCCGGGGCACGAGGCCGACCGGCGGCTGGGTAACCCTGTCCGGGGTACGTTCAGCAGCAGTAGGCAAGTGCTGTTGCCGGGGCCCACGAAATGATCTGATGAAAGTCCCTGCCAAGCGTCGCTCCGGTAACCGCCTGGGTGCCGAGCCTGCGGCAGACCGTGGTGCGCCTGCACCGGGCCGTGTCGACTGCCTCGCGCATGACAACAAAGGACTGCCCCTATGGAATACCGTCATCTTGGCCGCAGTGGTCTGGTCATCAGCGAGATCGCCTACGGGAACTGGCTGACCCATGGCTCGCAGGTGGAGGCGGACGCGGCGATCGCGTGCGTGCGCGCGGCGCTGGACCTCGGCATCACCACCTTTGACACGGCCGATGTCTATGCGGCAACGCGTGCCGAGTCGGTGCTGGGCGATGCGCTGAAGGGCGAGCGCCGCGAGGGACTGGAGATCCTCACCAAGGTGTATTGGCCGACCGGACCGGGTCGCAACGATCGGGGGCTCTCGCGCAAGCACATCATGGAGTCGATCGAAGGGTCGCTGCGACGCCTGCGGACCGACTACGTGGACCTGTACCAGGCGCACCGGTACGACGTGGCCACGCCGCTGGAGGAGACGATGGAGGCGTTCGCCGACATCGTCCACTCCGGCAAGGCCCACTACATCGGTGTTTCCGAGTGGCCCGCGGAGCAGATCCGGCGTGCTCACGCGCTGGCGCGGGAACTGCACATCCCTCTGGTGTCCAATCAGCCCCAGTACAACGCCTTGTGGCGAGTGATCGAGGGGGAGGTCGTGCCCACCTGCGAGGAACTGGGCATGGGTCAGGTGGTGTTTTCTCCGATCGCGCAGGGTGTGCTGACGGGCAAGTATGAGCCCGGTCGCCGTCCCCCGCAGGGCTCGCGGGCCACCGATGACAAGGGCGGGGCCGACATGATCGCGCGGTGGATGCGCGACGAGGTGCTGGAGGCCGTTCAGCGGCTCAAGCCGCTGGCCGCCGAGGCCGGTCTGTCGCTCGCGCAACTGGCCGTGGCCTGGGTGCTGCAGAACTCCAACGTCTCGGCCGCCATCATCGGTGCCTCGCGTCCGGAGCAGGTCGAGGAGAACGCCAAGGCGTCCGGTGTCGTGCTGGAGGCCGACCTCACGGCCCGCATCGAGGAGGTCCTGGAGCCGGTTGCGGTCACCGACCCCAAGCGGGTCCACGACAATGTGCCACAGCGCCGCCCCTGAGGCGTCGACGCCATTGCGGTGATCGGCAGCCGCGACCTTTCGGGCCTCCAAGCCGGTCTCCGTGAAGCGTCACAACAGCACGCCCCCTGCCTCCTCACAGCCGAATGAGGCAGCTGGGGAAGCAGCACTCCACAACGGCGGCCCCTTTCGACGGACGGTCCGCTCCCTCCGCACATCCGAATCACACACGTGGCTGGATCGCATGACTCGTTTTCAGGACCGGGTGGCAATCGTCACGGGCGCAGGAGCTCCGGACGGGATCGGTGCCGCGGTGGCGCGGGGACTTGTCGCGGAGGGCGGCCGGGTCGTGTTGTGCGCGACCTCCGAGCGGATCCACGAGCGTGCCGCGGAATTGGGCGAGGCTGCTGTGGGTGTGGTCGCCGACCTGACAGTCGAAGGAAGCGCGGATGCCATGCTGCACGCCGCATTCGAGCGATGGGGTCGGGTCGATGTGCTGGTGAACAATGCGGGCATGACCTCGGTGACCTCGGGCTGGGACGCTGACGGGGATGTCGCCGCCCTGTCACTGGCGGACTGGAACGCGGCCCTGGCCCGCAATCTGACGACGGCCTTCTTGATGTGCCGTGCCGTGGTGCCCGCCATGAGGGCGGCTGGATACGGCCGGATCGTCTCGGTCGGCTCCACCACGGGAACGGTCACGGCGATGCCAGGTCAGGCCACCTACACAGCGGCGAAGGCCGGCCTGGTGGGGCTGTCCCAGGCGCTCGCCCTCGAGGTCGTCAGGGATGGCGTGACGGTGAACATCGTGGCTCCCGGTTATGTGGCGACCGGTTCACAGCTGGAGTTCGAGGCCGCGGCCGCCGCGGCGGGGCCGTTTGGACGCAGCGGCACGGCGGAGGAGATCGCGGCGTGCGTGCTGTTCTTGGCGCATGAATCGGCTTCCTTCGTCACCGGCACGGTCCTGGTGGCGGACGGCGGTCACCATCTCCCGGAGACCTGGCCCGCTTCGTGAAGCCGAGGGGCCAGGCATCCTCCTGTCGCCCCTGCCCTGGTGCTGACCCACCCCTGAATCTTCGGGATCTCAGTCCGACCACCGCGAAGCCCCCCGGGCCCCTTGTTGCCGGTGATTCGACATTCGGCTGTTGCGAGGTCGGAGCGCACCGAGCCGAAGGAGTGTTCACATGCCTGTGCGCCCCGCCTTCCATCTGGCCATACCGGTCGATGACCTTGACGTTGCACGCCAGTTCTACGGAGATGTCCTCGGGCTGAGCGTAGGACGGTCCACTGGCCACTGGATCGACTGGAACCTGCATGGCCACCAGGTGGTGACTCATGTGGTCCCCGGTGGCTCTGTGCCCGCTGGGAACAGTGAGGTCGATGGGCATGCGGTGCCCGTCCCACACTTCGGGCTGTTGCTGTCGACCGAGGACTTCCATGCGCTCGCCGAGCGACTCCGTGCGGCGGGTACCGAGTTCGTCATCGAGCCTTACCTCCGATTTTCCGGCGAGCCGGCGGAGCAGTGGACGATGTTCCTCCACGATCCGGCCGGCAACGCGTTGGAGTTCAAGGCGTTCCGCGACGAGTCCCAGGTCTTCACGCGATGAGGCGGGTGCTGGTCACAGGGGCGTCGCGCGGGATCGGCCGGGCGGTGGCCCTTGCGTTCGCTGAGCGCGGGGACCGCGTGGGAATGCACTACGCGACCAACCGCGCGGACGCCGAGGAAACGCTGCGGCGACTGCCCGGTTCCGGTCACGCCCTACTCGCGGGCGATCTTGGCGATCCGCAAGCGGCGCGGGAGATCGTCGACGGTGCCGTGGAGAGGCTGGGCGGGGTCGACGTGCTGGTCAACAACGCCGCCGCCGCACCGTCCGACAGCACCCGGCACTCCGTGGCCGACGTGTCCTATGAGGACTGGCAGCTTGTCTGGCACCGCATGGTCGACGTCAATCTGCTCGGCGCGGCGAATGTGACCTACTGCGTCGCCCGGCACCTCATCGGCCGCGCCGGTACAGGCAGCATCGTCAACATCGGTTCGCGCGGTGCTTTCCGGGGCGAACCCGACTTTCCCGCGTACGGTGCGAGCAAGGCTGCACTGCACGCCTTCGGGCAGTCGATGGCCATCGCGCTGGCACCCCACGGCATCGCGGTGACGTCTGTGGCGCCAGGCTTCATCGCGACCGAACGGCAGGCCCCGAAGATGGCGGGCCGAGGTGGCGAGACCTTGCGCGGCCAGAGCCCGTTCGGACGGGTTGGGACGTCCGAGGAGGTCGCGGCCGCGGTGCTCTACCTGGCCTCACCGGAAGCCGCCTGGTCGTCCGGAACGGTACTCGATCTCAATGGCGCCTCCTACCTTCGGACTTGAGGACTCGCGGACACATCGGCACTGGTTCGCGCGTCATCCTGACCATCGCGCACGTTGCGGAATGCTCCCGCGTCCGCTGGTCAGTGCCCTGTAGCGCACATGATCACGGCCATGCCGACGAGGCCGACCAGGGCGCCGCTGATGTCGAAGCGGTCGACGGCCACAGCATTCGGCCACGGTCAGCGAAGGTGATCAGCCACTCGAAGCTCTCGTCGATGTCGGCGCTCCACTGGAAGCCGCCTGCCGCCTGCAACGTGGCGAAGTCGTGGCAGAGGCTGCGGAGCATGCGCAGGGCGTGGTTCCAGTCGGACTCTGCGGTCTCGTAGCCGCTCAGGACCGCCGTGAACGCGTCGAGCAGGCGCTGCCCCGCGGTGGCCAGCGGATCGTCCGGGCCGGAGGGTGCCGCGCCGAAAGGCCAGCTCGACCTGGAACAACACGGGGCGCGCACCGTCGAAGGCGTCACCGTACGCGTGGCCCAGCGCGTCCTGGCACTCGCCGCCGCGGTCTGGAACAACTTCCAGACCGCCCAGGCGGTAAGCCGCTCACTGACCGCCTACGACCACTAAACGTATTCGGACAGACTCGTCTGGTGTGGATGGCGGTCATGTCCCCTGTGGTGGTGTAGCGAGGTCGATCTGATCTTTGTAGATCGTGTCCATGCTTCCCTCGGGGAGATAGCGGCGGGGAAAGGCGATCCACTCGTCGTGCTCCACGTTCACCCCGGCATGAGCACGGTGATCGCGGCAGTCCTGTTCGTCGGAGTCATCGCCTACGCCCTCTTCGGCGGGGCGGACTACGGGGCCGGCTTCTGGGATCTGACAGCCGGGGGCACTACGCGAGGACACCGCATCCGCGAGCTGATCAACCTTTCCCTCAGCCCGGTGTGGGAGGCCAACCACACGTGGCTGATCTTCTGTCTCGTCACGATCTGGACGGGCTTTCCACAAGTCTTCACCGCCATCACCACAACCCTGTACCTCCCCCTGGGACTGGCGGCGCTGGGTATCGTCACGAGGGGAGCGGGCTTCGCCTTCCGCCATGCGCTGGCCGAAAGGCAGGGGGAGCGGATCAGCGGTGTCGCCTTCGCCTGCTCGTCGGTATCCACCCCGTTCTTCTTCGGCACCATCGCCGGCGGGATCGCCTCCGGCCGCGTGCCCTCGACGGGGCACGGTGACGCGCTGTCCAGCTGGCTCAATCCGACCTCCCTTCTCGGCGGGGTCCTTGCGGTCACCGTCTGTGCCTACCTCGCCGCCGTGTTCCTCACGGGGCAGGCCCGGCGTCGAGCGGACACCCCCCTGGAGAAGGCGTTCCGCCGCCGGGCCTTCGGGGCGGGCGTAGTCGCGGGACTGGTGGTCCTTGCAGGCGTGTTCGTCCTGCACTCGGACTCCCCGCACCTGTTCCACCAGTTGAGCACGTTGGGCGCGCCGCTCCTGGCCGCCTCGGGCCTGTGCGGTCTCGCCGCGCTTCTCCTGTTACGCAAAGGCCGCCCTCCCGTCGTACGCACCCTGGCCGCCCTCGCGATCGCCACCGTCGTCGCGGGATGGGGAGTCGCCCAGTACCCCTACCTTCTGGGCACCCACCTGACCATCCAGCATGCGGCAGCTCCGTCGGCCAGCTTGTGGGTACTGCTCGGAGTCTCCTGCGTCGCGGCCGCCCTGATCGCGCCTTCGCTCCTCCTGCTGTACGTCCTGCAGCTGCAACGCAAGCTCGGCTGACAAAAAGCCGACGCGGCACTCCTGCTACGAATGCGCCGGACGACCAGGCACTTTCCACCAGCCTTCCGTGAGGCGGAAGCCGTATTGCGCCCCTGCCAGCGGACTACCTGCTTCAACGGGGCTCCGTTGCTCACGTTCCCGTCTGATGCCCAAGCCACGTCAACTGGCTTGCCACCAGCGCAAATCCGTTAACTACCCGGCCTTGCCCCATGCCCTCTCAAACGTCTTCACCGCCCGGACGAGCAGACCGTCGTCGTTCCCGGCACCGAGGCGGCCGCGCTGACGTTCCGGTGTTCTCGGAAGGCGCGCTGTTCTCCACGGGCGAGTCGCACATGGCCATGGGCAACGGTGAGGTGGCGCTCACCGCGATGGAGGGGGCGCTGCGCACAACGTTCCGACTGACGTTATGCAAGAAGGGCTCCGGCGATGCACCGTCCGTCGCCTTCTACTACCCGTTCGCCGAGACTCCCCAGGCGTGGGTGGCGGTCGGCCTGTCCGACCCCGACGGATCCCAGCACGGGCAGTGCCAGACGCTACGGCACCCGGAACGGCTCCTACCCCTTCCCCAAGGGCGACAACATCCGCCAGGAGTGGGCCGCCGAGCAGGTCGTCCGGGACGGCTTCACCATCCTGGAGGCCGTCTGGGCACCTCAGGTTCCAGCGTGGTTACGGGAAGTCCCCGCTGTCCAGGTCCTGCGCCGGGCCTGGGTGGAGCGGTACCACCGCGACGGCGAGGATGTGCTCTGGGGGGAGGGCAAAGACCTCCCGCCGGGCAGACGCCGGGCTCTCCTCGCCCTATGATCCCGACGCCCGCTGCGACCGGTGGAGACGAGTGGTACGGGGGAGTTTCTCCGGGCCGGATCGACGCCCTTGTTGGGTGACGACAGTCAGAAGGTGGATCCGTGCAGGCGTCCAAACGACCGCCGGCGCGGCCGGCCGCTCGCGCACCGGGCTCTGCCGGTGCGGCTGTTCGGCCAAGACATCCACGAGCACTTCAGGTAGGGCCGGCCCCAGCAGGCCACCGGGGCCCGGGCGCCTACCCCCGATCCCCGAGGGCTGCCGGAGGCCGGGGGGAGGGAGTAGGTGCGCCCATGCGTTGGGCTGCCGTGACTTGTCCGGCCTCCGCGTCGGACGAAGCGACCACCTCGGAGCGACGACTGCCCCGGTCCATGAGGCCGCCCGTGAAGGCGAGGCCGAGACCGGCCATCGCGAGAGCCGCGCCGATCAGGTTGGGCGAGGCCCAGCCCCAGCCCGCCGAGATGACCAGGCTGCCAAGCCAGGCGCCGCCCGCGTTGGCAAGATTGAAGGCGGAGTGGTTGGAGGCCGCCGCCATCGTCGGAGCGTTCTGCGCCTTGGCCATGAGCAGCATCTGGACGGGCGTGGTGATGAGGGAACCCAGCGCGCCGATGAAGGTGATCGTCGCCAGCGCGGGCACGGTGCTGTGGACGGTGAAGTAGAACGTCACCAGCGCTGCGGCGAGCAGAGCAAGACCCGCGTACAGCGTCGGCCGCAGAGCGCGGTCCGTGAGTGGGCCCGCAACCAGAGTGCCGAGGGTCATGCCGACGCCGTAGAGCGCGAGGACCAGGGTGGTCGAGGAGTCGGAGATGCCCGTCAGGTGCGTCAGCATGGGCACGAGGTAGCTGTAGACGGCGAAGAAGCCACCGAACCCGACAACGGCCGTGGCCAGGCCGATCGCCACCTGCTTGTTGCCCATCGCCCGCAGCTCGTGCCGGATGCCGGACTGCTGGCCCCGTGGCTGGTGAGGAATGAAGAAGGCCAGCGAGGCAAGGGCGACGAGACCGATGACGGCGACCGCGTAGTAGGCGGACCGCCAGCCCAGCTGCTGGCCGAGGGCCGTGCCGGCCGGTACACCGACGATGTTGGCAATGGTGAGTCCGAGGAACATCCTCGAGACGGCACGTGCCGCCCGTTCGGGGGCGACCAGCCGGGAGGCGACGACGGCGCCTACGCCGAACAGTGCTCCGTGCGGCAAACCTGCCAGGAAGCGCGCGGCAAAGAGCAGGCCGAAGTCGGGAGCGAGCGCGGACGCGGTGTTGCCGACCACGAACAGCCCGGACAGGAGCAGCAGCAGCCGCTTGTGGGATACGCGCGCCCCGATGCCCGTCAGCACGGGGGCGCCGACGACGACGCCGAGCGCGTAAGCCGAGACGAGGTTGCCGGCGTGCGGCACGGACACGCCGATCCCGTCAGCGATCTGGGGCAGCAGCCCCATCGTGGCGAACTCGGTCGTGCCGACGCCGAACGCGACGACAGCAAGGGCCAGCAGAGCCAGTGGCATGGCGTAGGGGAACCTTTCGAGACAGCGGTCCGGGGACGGATGGAGGAAGGTGTGCCTGGGGTCCTCTCCGGCCCCGTGACCAGCCCTGCGCAACCCCAGAACGATGCAAGCCCCCTGAGGGCAGCAGCGGGAGGAGGCGTCGCATTCCAAGATTGATCAGCACATGTCGGTGACGTCTGTCACGCCGTCTTTGCGGGTGACGGGGCGCGAGGAGGTATGTCTGAACACGCAGCCGCGCAGTGGCGGCAGCGATGGGACTTGTGACATCGGGGGGGATGGCGGCCCGTTGAGGAGCAGGTTGAGCCGGGGGTGGCGCGCATGCGTACTGCGGGCGGAGGCGGGTGAGTCCGGTGGTGTGTGTCTAGGCCGTCGAGGGAGTGTCGCGGCGAGGGCCGGGGCGGGCCCTGCAGCGCCCAGCGGGCCGGCGGTGTCAGCGGGCCGCCCATGCTTCCACCGCTGTCGTCACCGGCGCCCCCGTCCGAGCCGACTCCTCGACCGCCATCGCCAGCAGATGGTCCTGGCAGCCCTCGGCCAGCGGATACGGTTCCGGGCCGGCGTCCCGCACCCATGCGCCCGTGCGGCACAGCAGATCCACTACCGCGAGATCGTCCTCGGACAGGCTCGCGCCCAGATAGTCGTTGCGCCACATCACCCGTCCGTCGAAGGAGATGTGGTGCACCTCGGCGCCTTCCAGATTGAGATCCGTGCCGGTGCGGCGCCGCATCAGAGGGGACTCCACGGGGCTACGTGGATCGGCCATCCGCACCACGGTGTCGTCCACGATCTCGCCGAGTGAGCCGCGCACCACGACGCGGCGGGCTCGCAGCGGATTGCACCACTGGTTGTCCGTGAAGTCGTACAGGCCCGTGCGGGCTGCGCCGAAGTCGAGGAAAGCGAGGGTGGTGACGGCGTCCTTGGGCATCAGGTCGTCCGACCAGCCGCGGGGGGACAGCGGGTCGGCGAGCGGGGCGGTGAAGGCCCGGGCCGTCACCGTCGCGGGCCTGGAACCGACGTCCAACGTGTGCCGGATCAGCGAGATCGCGTGGTACATGTGTGTCGAGGACACCTGGACCGACGTGACCTCGCCGATCAGGCCCTGCCTCACGAGCGCGATACGAGCGGCGTGGCCCGGCATGAGCGGGTACTGCTCAGCAACTTGGACGAGTGCAACGCCGCCGACGCGTGTCGCGCCCCCGACGGCGCCCCACAACTCCCGCAGCCCGACAACGTCGGGTGCCGGCGGCGTTTCGGCGAGGACCGGTACCTCGCGCTCGACGAGTTCTCTTACGACCTCGGGCGTGACGTCCCACGGCACCGACGCGACCACGAACTCCGGCCCGATGCTGCACAGTTCGCCGACCGTGCCGAAGGCGGGTACCCCCCACGCGGCCTCAACCTGCGCGGCCCGTGCGGCCGAGCGCGTTACCACGCCGGCCACTGTCAGCCGTTCCGGCAGCGCCCGCGCCAGCCGTGCGAGGAACGCAGCGCGCCAGCCACTGCCCACGATGCCGAAACGTACGGGTGCCGCGCTCACGTGTCCGCTCCTTCATACATGGGGCCGGGGAGTCCATCTGGGTGCCGACGTGAGGTGATCGCCGCTGTCGGCTCCGCCGCCCCGTGGAACTCGGCGATCAGTTCCGCTTGCGCCAGGGGCGCCGTGGTGTCGACGAGATCGTGCGCGGCAACGACCATGCGGCCGAGGCAGTGGCCCCGCGGGCCGCCATGGCCCACTCCGCGTCGTGACCCGACGGGTATGTGCGCATTCCTTGGAGCCCTCGTGCGACGCGGACTCGGTGGCCGAGCCGGCGTGAAGCGCAAGCTGCACCGTGTCACACGCTGTCCAGCTCGGCGATTTCCTCGTCCGTCAGCTGCAGGTCCGCAGACGCTGCCGAGTCGCGGATGGTCTCCGGTCGGCTCGCGCCGGGGATCGGAACGACGGTCGGCGACTTGGCGAGCATCCAGGCCAGACAGACCTGCTGTGGGCTGACCCGGTGAGCCTCGGCAACCCGCGCGAACGGTGCGTAAGCCGAACCGAGTTCGCGCGCACGGGAGATGCCGCCCAGAGGACTCCACGGCAGGAACGCGATGCCGAGCTCCTCACACAGCCGAAGCTCCGGCTCGCTGGAGCGGAAGGCAGGCGAGAACTGGTTCTGGACGGAGACCAGGCGGCCGCCGAGGATCTCGTTGGCCTGCCGGATCTGCTCCGGGTTGGCGTTGGAGATACCGGCCATGCGGATCTTGCCCTCGTCGAGGAGCTCCCGCACCGCACCGACCGACTCCGCGTAGGGAATCCTGGGGTCGGGACGGTGGAACTGGTAGAGCCCGATGGCCTCCACGCCAAGGCGGCGCAGGGAGGCTTCACAGGCCTCCTTGATGTGCTTGGGGGAGCCGTCCAGCGTCCAGCTGCCGTCTCCGGGGCGCAGGTGGCCGCCCTTCGTGGCGACGAGGATCTGCGCACCCAGCGCGTGGCGGGCGAGAGCCTTGGCGATCAGGGTTTCGTTGTGACCGACTTCACCGGCGTCCCGGTGATAGGCGTCGGCGGTGTCGATCAGCGTCACACCGGCGTCGAGCGCGGCGTGCACAGTGGCGAGGGAGCGTGCCTCCTCCGGGCGACCCTCGATCGACATGGGCATGCCGCCCAGGCCGATCGCGCTGACCTCGGTGTCACCGATTCGGCGAGTGTGCATGTACTCGAGACCTCTTTCGACTTTCAGGCGGAACTGATGCCGGCCAATACCTGAGCTACGGGACTGCGGCGACGTCGGCACAACCCAGCGTCGTTGAGCAGCAGCCAGGGGTCCAATAGAAGAAGGCGAACGCATTCAGCAGCAAATTCTCTGAATGGGGTGACCTTCACAACGCTCACCGATTGCAGCGCGAGCCCGATCGCGCGCAACGGTATGTCACTGGGCGCGTTCCGACTCCAGGAATCTCGCGGCAGTGCAGCCGCGCGCATGGCTGCCCCCGCTGCACCCCATCAGGCGGTGCACCCGGCCAGGGTCTCCCGCACCACGATCGCCGCGCGCTCCGCATCCTCCCGCGAGACGTCGAGGTGAAACACGAAGCGGAACTGCGGTCCGCCCGTGCACAGCACACCCCTTGCCGCCAGCCGCCCCACCAGGTCCTGCGGCGTGACGCCCGCAATGGCCCGTGCGAACACCATATTGGTGCGTGCCGCGGCGACCTCCAGCCCCGGCACGCCGTCGAGGGCCTCGGCGAACAGGGCGGCGTTCGCGTGGTCCTCGGCCAACCGCTCGACGTGGTGGTCCAGCGCGTACGACGCGGCCGCAACCAGCACTCCCGCCTGCCGCAAGCCGCCGCCCAGAACCTTCCTCCACAGCCGGGCCTCGCCGACGAATTCCCGCGAACCGAGCAACACCGAGCCCACCGGTGCTCCCAAGCCCTTGCTGAAGCACACCGACACGCTGTCGAAACGCTCCGCGATCTTCCGGGCCCCGTTGTACGGATCGCCGCCGCCGGCCACCGCGGCATTGAACAGCCTGGCACCGTCCAGGTGCGTCGCCAGCCCGTGCTTGTGGGCCACAGCCGTGGCTGCCTCCAGATACTCGGGCTCGATCACCGTGCCGCCGAACGTGTTCTCCAGACACAGCAGCCGGGTCCGCGCGAAATGCGGATCGTCCGGCTTGACCGCTGCCTCGATCCGCGTGAGGTCGAGCGTCCCGTCCTCCCCGTGCGGCAACGGCTGCGGCTGAATCCCTCCGAGCGCGGTCGCACCGCCGCCCTCATGGGAGTAGAGGTGCGCGTTCCCGCCAGCGATGTACTCGTCACCGCGCCCGCAATCGACACCGGTGAGCAGGCACTGGTTCTGGCGAAGATTGCCGAGGCAGCTGCCGCGGCCGACGACCATGATCGCGTAGCGGAACTGGCCGACATGGTAGAGGAACTCCGTTCCTTGGCCACAAACACAAATCTGCTCGTCCAGGCCTTGACGGCGCTGGTGGAGGCGGTGACGCGACCGGCGACCACGGCCGTGCCGAGACACTCGCCCACGCCATTCCTGAACCTGATCAGCAAGCGTGGACGCTTGCGCAACTGGCCAAAGCAGCCGAACCAGCTCAGGCCGTGCGGTTGATCACCGAGGCATTCCACCAAGGCAGATGGACGATTCCACTGGCGAGTCTGGCCGCGCTGGATCCCTCCGTCGTGCAGATGCTCGCTGATGAGCACGATTCTCGACACACCCTGCGCGCGGCCTCATGCCAGACCCTGGCGCCGCCCTCTGCGTAGTTCCGCACGGCCCCGGCGCCTCGGTGCGCCCCGGCGCGGTCCTGGCCCTGCCGCCCGCCCCGCCCCGTGCGGCTGGCCCTGGCGCGGAATGCGACGGGCGCCGCAGATCGCCCGCCCGCCGGCCCTGGCCCTCGACGAAGCCCCCGCACCCGCCGTCTACGCCCAACTCGCCGCCGATGCCCGTGCTTTGACCCAGCAGCGCGGCCCCGCGCAGCTTTCCGCGCACGATGCTCTCTTTTGGCCTCCTCCGCCGCGACCTCGTCGTGGGACCCGAACGACTCGCGATGCTCGGCGACGCCGTGTTCGCCATCGCGATCACACTGCTCGCATTCGAGATCACCGTCCCTGAGGGCCTGCCCGAATCCCATGTCGCCCACGCCGGCCGGGACGTGATGCCCACCGTCGGCGCGTATCTGTTCAGCTTCGCCGTCATCGGCGCGCTCTGGCCGGCCCAGCACGCCCCGTTCCATCTGATCACGACGCTCGACCGCTGGCTGCTTTACCTCTGCTTCGCCCTCCTCGCAGTCGTGGCCACGCTCCCGTTCCCGACCCGGCTGATCAGCGAGTACGGCGGCACGGCGACGGCAACCGCCTTCTATGCGGCGGCGATTGCCCTGAGCATCGCCCTCCTCTGCGGGACGTATCTGCGCCTCCTGGCCAGGCCCGCGCTGGCGGCGTCGCATGCTGCGCCCGCGCGGCTGAGGGAGGCGGTCCGCCGCAGCCTCCTGATGGCCCTGGTTTTCGCCGGCTCGCTCCCGGTGGCGTTCTTCTCGCCGACCCTCGCCAAGTGCTGCCGGCTGCTGGCGATCCCGGTTCGGCTGCTGTTCCGCGAGGCGCCCACCAGCGCACGGGACCGGCCGAGGAAAGTGCCGGTCAGGAGGGGTAGTCGGCCGGGGCGAGCGGCGATGAGTCGACGGGGCCAGGCGGACGCTTTTGGTGCCGACGGCGCCGCCGAACGCGGTGGGACCGCGCTCGGTGAGATCCAGGCCGCGCCGGGCGACGAGCGACGGCACCGGTCACCGGTCGCCGAAGAATTCCCGCCCGACCTGGCCGGCCGCCGGACTCGCAGCGCTGCGAGGCCTCACCCCCGTATGCCGGTGACGGCAACACCCTCACGGAACGGCTCCTCGGCCATCAGGAAGGCGGGCAGGCCTCGAGCAGGGTGTCGGCCATCGCCACCGCCGCGGGAGATATGGGGAGTTCCGCCGTGGTGGCCAGTGACAGCGTCCACGTGATGGTGGGACTGATCGGAACGGCGCGGAGGTCCGTGTAGCGGCCGGCCGGCGTGGCGGGCATCAGGCTGATGCCGAGCCCGTTGCGGACGAGACCGGCCGCGGTGTCGTAGTCGGCCACCTCGTAGGGGGCGTCCGGGGAGATGCCTGCGGCGGCGAAGGCATCGTCGGTCTCTAGGCGGATACCCCAGCCTGCGGCGAAGCGCACGACCGTTTCCTCGGCAAGGTCCGCCACGTGGATCTGGCTGCGGTCGCCGAGCCGGTGGTCGGGTCGGCAGAGCAGGACCATGGGGTCGCGGGCGACCGGTTGAAGGGTGACCTGCCTCGATGCCGTGGTGGCCGCGACCAGGGCGAGGTCGAGTGAACCGTCCACGACGGCGGCGAGGTGCGCGGCTGTGCCGGTGACGCCCTGGTGCAGCCGAATCGACACCAGAGGATAGCGGGTGTGGAAGCGGCCCAGCGCAGCGGGCAGGTCGAGGGGCCCGGAGGACATCAGGATCCCGAGGTCGACGCTGCCGCCGATCTGCTCCCGGTACGGGGCGACCGAATTCCTCGCGCGCCGGGCTGCGGCCAGGGTGCTGCGGGCCTCGGTGAGGAATGCGGCACCGGCGGGGGTCAGCGTGATCCGGTGCCCGGCCCGGTCGAGAAGCTGCATATCGAGTTCGCGTTCCAGCTTGGCGATGGCCGTCGACACTGCCGACTGCACGACATGGGCCCGCTCGGCACCCCGAGAGAAGCTGCGTTCCTCGGCGACGGCGACAAAGTACTCCAGCTGACGTAGCTCCATCCTCTCAATATCTCACATCGAGATGTTGACCATCTAAAGCTTTCGCTAGACGAGATGAAGCCTCCCGTCTGATGCTTTTCGGCAAGGACGCGGACAGAAAGGAGTCGAGCGATGTCCATCGATCTGACCGAGGAAACGATCACAGACGCCGTTCAGCAGACCTTTGAGGGGTGCACGAACGAGCGCATGCGCGAGGTCTTCGTGACGCTCGTCCAGCATTTGCACGACTTCGCCCGCGAGGTCCGACTCACCAGTGATGAATGGTTCACCGCGGTCGACTTCCTGGAGCGGGTCGGTCGCATCTCCAGTCCGACCCGGCAGGAGTTCGTGCTGCTCTCGGACATCCTGGGGCTCAGCGTCCTGGTCGACCAGATCAACCACGGCAACGGCTCTGCCACCGACTCCACCCTGCTCGGCCCGTTCTATGTGGAAGGCCGGCCACGCGCGGAGAACGGCGCCGACATCTCCGGCGGTGTCGCAGGCATGCCGTTGTTCTTCAGCGGCACGGTGGTGGACCCGGACGGGCGGCCGGTGGTCGGCGCGGACGTGGACACCTGGCACAGCGACAGTGAGGGTTTCTATGACGTGCAGCAGGCGGACAAGCTGCACGGCGAGCCCGCCATGAGGGCGCTACTGGACACGGACGACGACGGACGGTTCTGGTACCGCTCGATCGTGCCGCGGTACTACCCGGTCCCGACCGACGGACCCTGCGGCGAGATCCTCCGCGCCGCCGGGCGCTCGCCGATGCGGCCGGAGCACATCCATTTCTGGCTCCACGCCGAAGGCTACGAACCGCTGGTCACCATGCTGTTCCGCGGCGACGACCCGTACCTGGAGCGGGACGCTGTCTTCGGCGCCAAGCGCTCGCTGGTCGCCGACTTCGTCCCGCACGAGGCCGGCGAGACCGCGCCGCACGGCACCGTGATGTCCGAGCCCTTCCAGACCGTCGAGTGGACCTTCACCCTCGCCCCGGCTCGAGGGTGACCACCCCGCACCGGACGTACCACCCGCTGATCATCAGCCCAGAAAGGACACCTGCGTGCGCGCGCTACGCTTCGACCAGTTCGGAGGCCCCGACGTCCTGCGGGTCGCCGAACTGCCTGATCCCCTGGCCACCGACGGCACGGCCGTGGTCGCCGTCCGGGCAGCCTCGGTCAACCCCTCCGACCTGAAGAACGTCGCCGGCATCATGGAGGGCACGGTGCTGCCCCGCGTGCCCGGCCGCGACTTCGCCGGCATCGTCGTCGACGGTCCACCGCAGTGGCGCGGCGTGGAGGTGTGGGGCACCGGCGGCGACGTTGGCTTCACCCTGGACGGCTCGCACGCGGAGTACATCCGTGTGCCGGTCACCGCACTCGCCCGCAAGCCGGCAGCACTGAGCTTCGAGGAGGCCTCGGCGGTCGGCGTCAACTTCGTGATCGGCTGGCTCGGTGCCGTCGAGATCGCGCACCTGAGCCGGGGTGAGACCGTCGTCGTCTTCGGCATTTCCGGCGGGGTGGGCGGCGCCGTCGCCCAGATCGCGCGGACCCGCGGGGCCCGGGTGCTCGGCGTCGACCGGGTTCCCCCCGCCGACGGCACTCCGGCAGCGGAGATCATCGACGCGTTCGTTCCCTTCACCCCCGACGCGGACGCCGTGGCCGGCACCCTGCTCGCGCACACCGGCGGCCGGGGAGCCGAGGTCGTCTACGACGCAGTCGGCGGCGTCACCACCGCCGCGGCCCTCGCCTCGCTGGCCCAGCGGGGCAGACTGGTGGTCATCAGCGCGGTCGGCACACCCACGGTGGAGATCAACCTGCCGGACTTCTACCACCGCGAGGCCCGGATGCTGGGTGCGGACAGCCGCAAGCTCGACGTTACGGAGTCGGCCGAGCGTCTGGCCGTTCTCACCCCCTACTTCGAGCGCGGCGAGTTCCGGCCACTGCCGGTCGCGCACCAGTTCGGCCTCGATGAGGGACACAAGGCCTACACGGCGGTGGCGGAACAGGTTTCCGGCCGCGTCGTCATCGTTCCCTGAGGCCGCCCACGACCACTGAGAAAGGCGACGCCATGACGCGCTGCGCCGGCGCCCGTATCACCGTTCTCGACGAGAACTTCATCGACATCCTTCTGCCGTCGACCCCCCGCGTACGCCGCTACAACATGGATCAGCACTTCAATTCCCGGTATGGCGAACTGCTCGCCGAGAACGGGTTGTGCTTCCTCGTGGAGACGTTCACCGAGGGCAGCTCCACGACGATCCTCTTCGACGCCGGGCTGACCGCCGACGTCGTGCTGCACAACGCGCACCACCTCGGCGTGGACCTGCACGAGGTGGAGGCGGTGGTGCTCAGCCACGGCCATCCCGACCACTTCGGCGGCATCAACGGAGTACTCGAGGCGATCGGCCATCCGACCCCGGTGATCGCACATCCCGACGCGTTCGACCCGCGGATGATCGTCAAACCGCACACCACCCTGCCGATGATCAACATCGGGCTGACACGGGAGGGAATCCGGACATCGGGCGGCCACCTGATGGAGGCACGGAACTCCATCCCGCTCGGCCCTGGCCTGCTCACCTCGGGCGAGATGCAGACCACCGCAGACTTCGAGTTCGAAGCCCCCGCCGGACGGCTGTGCGTCCACGCCGACGGCCGCGTCGAGGCGGACAACATCAACGACCACCAGGTCCTCGGCATCGACGTCGAGGGTCACGGGCTGATCGTCATCGACCCGTGCGGACACCGCGGGGTCGTCAGCTCGATCGAACACATGCGAGCCCTCACCGGCACCGACACGCTCTACGGCGTCCTCGGCGGATTCCACACCGGACACCCCGGCATCAGCGCCAACCGGATCGACAACACCGCCAAGGCCCTCGCCGCCTACGAGCCGCGGCTGCTCGCTCCCATGCACTGCAGCGGATTCCCGCTCAAGAAGGCCGTCGCCGACCTCGTCCCAGACGCCTTCGAAATCGTCACCGCCGGCACGGTGCTCACCATCGGTGACGTGCCGCCCGACACCCGTATCTGGCGCTGACGACACGGCCGTCCGAGTAACGAAAAAGGTCAACGATGACTCATAGAACGCTCATCAAGGGTGGCACGATCTACAGCGTCGATCCCGACATCGGGGAACTGCCCCGCGGTGACGTGCTGGTGGAAGACGACACGATCATGGCCGTGGCCGAGCACATCCCGGCGACGGATGCGCACATCATCGACGCCACCGACCGGATCGTCCTGCCGGGGCTGATCGACACCCACCGGCATCTGTGGCAGGCCGCGCTGCGGCAGCTCGCGGCGGACTGGACCCTCGGCCAGTACATCGACCACATGCTGCTGGAACTGGGGCCGAGGTTCTCCCCGGACGACGTGTACGTGGCCGAACTGCTCGGCGCGATGGAGGCCATCGATGCCGGTGTCACCACCGTCATGGACTGGGCCCACATCATGCGCAGCCCGGATCACGCCGACGAGGCCGTACGCGGACTCGTCGACTCCGGCATCCGGGCGGTGTTCGGTTACGGCAACCCCGGAGGGCCGCCCGCCGACTGGTACGCCCGTGACGTGACAAGGGTGGCGGAGCGCTACTTCTCCTCCGAGGGCGGACTGGTCACGTTCGCGCTGGCCAGCATGGGTCCGGAGTTCGGGCCGGTCGAGGACACGCTGTCCGATCTCACACTGGCCCGCGAACTGGGCATCCGCGCCTCGATGCACGTGGGCGTCGGCGCACTGGGCAAGCAGCGGTCGATCACGGAACTGCACCGACGCGGTCTGCTGGGCCCCGATCTGATTTACGTCCACTGCAACACCTGCACCGACGCCGAACTGCGGCTGATCGCCGACACCGGGGGACATGCCTCGATCTCGCCACGCGTGGAGATGCAGATGGGTCACGGTTATCCGGCGACCGGGCGGCTGTGCGCGGCGGGGGTGGTGCCGAGCCTGAGCATCGACGTGGTCTCCGGAGTGGGGGGCAGCCTCTTCGCCGAAATGCGCGGCACGCTCGAAGCCGAGCGCGGCTGGCAGCACCATGCCGCGCTCTCCCGCGACGAGACGCTGTCGGAGCTGACGATCAGCACCCGGGACGTGGTCCGCATGGCCACGATCGAAGGCGCGCGCACCCTCGGGCTGGAAAGCAGGATCGGGTCGCTGACCCCCGGCAAGCAGGCCGACATCATCCTGCTCGACACCGACCGGCCGAACCTGTCGCCCGTGAACAGCGTGTCCGCGGCCATCACCCTCGCCGACAACGAGAACGTCGACACCGTGCTGATCGCAGGCCAGGTGGTCAAGCATGGCGGACGGATATCCGGGCACGACCTGCGGGCTGTACGAGGACGCGCACACAGTTCCCGGGACCGCCTTCTGGAGTCCTGGTCCGGCCCCCGCTCCACGGCCGCATCGGCGGCCCAGCCTCGCGCCTGACCCGTACCCCGGCGACGCGCGATCGACAACGACGAGGTTGTTTCATGGACACATCACCCGACACCGCTCCCGCCGATCAGATCTTCCTCAACGGGCTGGTCTGGCCGGGCGGTGCCCGACAGGTGGGACCCGAACCGACCGCACTGGCCGTGCGCGACGGGAGGGTGGTGGCGTACGGCAGTGACGCGGAGATCCGCGCCTTGTCCGGCAGCCGGTCGGCCACGGTCGACCTGCGTGGCCGCCGCGTGATTCCCGGCCTGATCGACGGCCACATGCACGCCGTGCGCGGCGGCGCGACCTGGGCGAGCGAACTGCGCTGGACGGACGTACCCGACCTGCCGACGGCGCTCGCCAGGCTTCGCGCCGCAGTCGAGACGGCGCGCCCCGGGGAATGGATCCGGGTCGTCGGCGGGTGGCACCCCTGCCAGTTCGCCGAATTGCGCGAGCCCACGCGTGCCGAGTTGGACGCACTCGCTCCGGACCACCCGGTGTACGTGCAGGCGCTGTACGAGGTGGCGGTGCTCAACTCGGCGGCGCTCCACGCGGCCGGCATCGACGCCGCCACCCCCGACCCCGACGGCGGTCACCTCGAGCGCGACCCGGTGACCGGCGAGCTCACCGGCAGGGTGTTCGGCATGGGCGCGTTCAACCGCGTCCTGGGCGCCATTGCACCTGTCGCACCGGAGAGGGAACGACGCTCCACCGCGTCGATGCTGGCCGACCTGCACGCCCTCGGGCTGACCGGAATCGTCGACGCCGGCGGGTTCGGCATGCCGCCGCAGCGGTACGAGCCGCTGTTCGCGCTCTGGCGCGACGGCGGTCTGTCGATGCGGATGCGGCTGTTCCTGTCCGCGGCGGACCCCGGGCAGGAATACAAGCAACTCGAGGAGTGGATGCGGCACACCCCGCCCCGGTTCGGCGACCCGATGCTGCGCTTCGCGGGCATCGGTGAGGTGGTGCACTACGGCTGCCACGACTTCGAAGGGCTCGAGGAGTTCTCGATCTCCGACGACGCCGCCGAGGAGCTCCAGCGGATCTCCTACCGCGCCGCCGAACAGGGCTGGCCGATGAACATCCATGCGGTGCTCGACGAGTCCATCGACAGGATCCTGACCTGCTGGGAAGCGGTGAACGAGCGGATCCCGCTGCGGGGGCTGCGGTTCTCGCTGTCCCACGCCGACCGCATCAGCGCGGGCAACCTGCGCCGGCTCGCCGCGTTGGGTGCGGGTGTGGTGCTGGACGACCACCAGGTCTTCAAGGCCGGCTTTTCGGAGGCGGCCTGGGGCGACGGTTCGATGACCGCAACACCGCCCATCGCGGACATGATCGCCGCCGGGATTCCCCTGGCAGCCGGTACCGACGCCACCCGCGCCTCCTCCCACAACCCCTGGTTGTCGTTGTGGTGGCTGATCACGGGAAACTCCGCGGACGGCATACCGCGACGCGCCGCTCGCCACCGGATGTCCCGGGAGCGTGCCCTGGAGTGTTACACCACGGGCAGCGCCTGGCTCAGCTACGAGGAAAACACTCGCGGGCGTCTGAGACCCGGCACGCATGCCGACTTCGCGGTTCTCAGCGAGGACTGCTTCGCCGTGCCGGAGGACCGTATCCCCGGGCTCTACTCCGAGCTCACCGTGGTGGGAGGCGAGATCGTCCACACCACAGGAACCCTCGCCTGACGGCCGTCATCAGGGCGTTAGGCATTCGGCACACGTGCACGACGAAAGAGCCGTCCCATGACCTCAGACACCGGGCGCCCCCTTCGGGCCGACGCACGGCGCAATCGAGAGAAGATCCTCTCCACCGCGATACGCGTCTTCGCAGAACAGGGACTGGACGCGCGCCTCCATCGCATCGCCGAGGAAGCGGGCGTGGGAACCGGCACTCTCTACCGGAACTTCCCGACCCGGGAAGTCCTTATCGAGGCCGCCTACCGCAGCGAACTGAGCCGGCTGTGCGACTTTGTCCCCGAACTCCTGGCGACCCTGCCTCCGCACGAGGCACTCCGCGTCTGGATGGGCCGCTTCGTCGACTACGCCACCGCCAGACTGGGGATGGCCGACACCTTGCGTACCTTCGTCGACTGCGGCTTCAACGCCTGCGGCCACAGCCGCGAGTTGATGATGACCGCCCTTACCTCACTCTTGAACGCCGGGTCCGCCGCCGGCACCATCCGGTCGGACATCGGCGCGGCCGACATGTTCGTCGCCCTCACGGGCGTCGCCCTGGCCTCGGGAAAGCCCGAACAACGCCAGCAGGCCGAACGCCTCCTCGACCTCATTCTCAACGGCTGCGCGACGGACCAGCGGGCCTGAGCGCCGCAGTTCGGCGGGGCTTCCCACGGCACGACGAAGCCGTGGCCCGGGCCAGTGAACTCCGCCGCAGATCGAGCACCTGACCGCTGGGTCGGCGAGATGAATGGACCGTCCAGGAGTGACGCGGGACGGGTGTTTCGCCCGATTAGTAGCTGTGGATGCGGCATCAGATGATCAAGGTTGTTGAGACCGAAGATCAAGAGCTGAGGCCGCGTTCGCGTGTCATCCTCACTGATTGACGTCCTCGTGCGCCACTGCAAGGGCGCCGACCCGCCGCGCCTGCCTACTGCCGAGCAGCAACTGCCCACTCTGGCCGGGGTGTTGAGCTCCGTGCCGTATCCGCGTCGGGCGCGGGGCCGTCGATACCAGCTAGGATCGCTGCTGGCCGTGTGCCTGGTCGCCGTGCTCGGCGGAGCGCGCTCCCTGGCCCAGATCGCCCGCTTCGCCGCCGACTGTGACCCGGACCTGTACCAGCCACTCGGACCGGTCAAGGCAACCCCGAACGCCTCCACCCTGGGGCGACTACTGGCCCGGCTGGACGGCGACGCGGTCGACGACTGGTCGGGAGCTGGCTGGACCGCCACTGCACCGACCCTGCCGACGAGCTCGATGACGCGCTGATCGGGCTCGCGGTGGACGGCAAGACCGTGCGCGGCTCCCGCACCGACGGCACCGCCGTTCACCCGCTCGCAGCCGCCAGGCACGGCGCCCAGGCCGTCATCGCGCAGCGCCAGGTGGGTCGGTGAGGGCGCAGGGCCGGCTGCCGGCTTGGTCCCCCGCATGCTGGATCGGTGCTGGGCGCCCTCGGTGACGCCGCCGCGGTGCCGGACCTCGCCGCCGGTGGGGACGCGATCTGCCCACCCACCGCGCAGCACGCCAGGTGCGGCTCACCCTCGCGACAAGTCGGCGGACCGGCGCTGTCGTCAGCACCAGCGCCGTAACCCCGGCCAGGTCAGCGAGCCGAACATCCCCGCGTACGGCCTGGCACCGTCGACTGATCAAGGACAAGTGGACGCAACCCGCCTCGTCGGGACGCCCGCCTGTGCCCGAGGAGCTGCGCGACCTGATCATCCGGCTCGGCGCCGAGAACCCACGATGGGGCTTCCGGCGCGTCCACGGCGAACTCCGTCGGCTGGGGCAGAGGGTCAGTCCGGCCGGCGTCCGCCGGATCCTGCGCGCCGCCGGCCTCGGCCCAGCCCCGTGCCGGCATCCGGTGCGCGGCGAATGGGCCGCCTTCCTCAAGACCCAGGCCCACGGCCTGCTCGCCACCGATCTCTTCCATGTCGACACCATCAGCCCGCAGCGGCTGCACGCCCTGTTCGTCATGGAGGCACGCACCCGCACCGTGCATGTCCCGGGCGTCACCGTCCACACCACCGCCGTCCGGGCCACGCGGCAGGCCCGACAGCTCATATGGCAACTCGGTCAGCGTGCCTACGACTTCACCCACGTCATCCGCGACGGGGGGCGCGAAATTCACCTGGGGGATGTGTCAACTCGCGAAAGCGTGAGGTCGACGAGTACCAGGAAGCTGCCTGACCGCAGGCAGAGAAACGGCCTGGGCGACAGTCCGAACCAGGTTTTCACACGGAACAGGGGTGGCGCGTGGGTGCGGATGCGGTGGCAAGCCGGCGTCTGCTCTCTGACCTGGAACACGGTTGGTTCACTGGAGCGGCGGCGCTATCTGCTCCAGGCGGAGACCAGGTGGACTCCGGCGAGTGCGACGATCAGTCCCGCGCCGACCGCGACCGCCAGCAGAGCCCACCGTCCGGCGCGCTGCGGGGCGGCGATCCCGTGGCGTGCCGGATGGCGGCGCAGGTCGGCTCCGATGAGGCGCGGCAGGCGCCAGACGTAAGCGAGGACGTGCACGGCCATCACGGCGATCCAGCAGATGAAGCTGGCTTTGTGCAGCAGGAGCACCGGAAGCGGACCGGTGTCGGGGCCGAGCAGGGCAAGTGCCACTCCCGAGCCGAGGACGGCGACGCTCGTGGCGACGACCAGGGGGCCGAGCACGCGCAACAGCGGTGCCGGCGGCCCGTGGCGGCGGTACGCGGGCGCTCCCGTGTAGTAGCGGTAGAACCGGTAGCCGGTCGAGCCGATCTTCAGGCAGACCGGGCCGGTCAGCAGCAGCCCGATGAAGAAGTGCAGGGTGAGGAGTTGCCCGAGGAAGAGGATGGTGACGCCCTCGACGGCGAACAGAACCAGCAGCACCGCCCCGGTCACTGCGGTCAGCCGCTCGTTTCCCGCCGGCCCCCCGGACATCGTGCCGGGCCACTCGGACTTGCCGTCCACCAGAGCCCTGCCGTCGCTCACGGTCACTCGTCCGTCCTCCTGGTGATCAGGCCCCGCGCAGCCCGGATGGCAGTGCTGACGCAACTCCCTCGCGGTGCGCTGGAGCTGGCAGAAGCATGTCTGACGTGGGGTCAAGAACTCGTTCACGTCCGCTGGGGCGACTGCCGGTCCGGTGCGCGATCCTGCGCCCGGTCCAGGCGGAGTGCCAGCGCCGGGCATGCGGCCACCGCGCGCCGAGCGTGCCCGAGGGCTTGACCCGTAAGGGGGGCCGATCCCACGATCGGGTAGCCCCACTCGTCCAACTCGACGAGTTCCGGTAGGAGTTCGGCGCACAGGCCGTAGCCGTCGCATGCGATGCGGTCGATCCCGAGGGAGTGTGTGCCTGACATGCCGTTTACCTCCATTCCCGCTCGTCGGGTACCACTGTGTCCGGAACCGGCAGAACGGGCTCGTGGCCTGCCGCGGCGCACGGGCCGAGGCTCAGATGGTGCCGTGCGTCGTGGGCGAAGACGCGCAGGGCGGTCGCCGCGAAGCGTGACGCGCCGTCGGGGTGCCGGCAGGCGCCGCGCCCGGCGAGCAGTCCCACCCGGCCCTCCAGCCGCTCCCTCAGCCGAGGGTCGGGACTGCCCCAGGCGAGATCCGCGAAGTCCGCGGCCACGGCCGGCAGTCCGAGTCGGCACGGTCCGCACTGCCGTGCACTCTGCGCCGCGAGATATCCGAGCACCCTGGCCGCCTCGGCCAGACCGCAGGCACGGGCGGGAAGCGCCACGAACACTCCGGCACCGGGTCCCGCACCGAGTGACGCCAGGTCCTGCTTGGCGAACGGGACTCGCAGGGCCTGGTCCACCGGCAGCCAACTACCGAAGAAGCCGCCCAGCAGGATGGATCCGAGCGGCTCCGAGGCTCCCCCCGCGACGTCCAGTACCTCACCGATCGGTCGGCCCATCGGCACTTCGTAGACGCCCGGCGTGCGCAGGGCGCCGGAGAGGGTCACGAGCGTGGTGCCCGCGGCGTCGGGGCGCCCGGCACTCCGGAACCAGCCGTGACCGTAGCGTGCGATCAGTGCGAGGTGGGCGAGGGTCTCGACGTTGTCGATCAGTGTGGGGCGCCGGCCGACGCCCTTCTCGAAGGGGCGCGGCGGGGTCGCCAGCGGGCGGGCGTCACCGCCGTTCAGCCAGCGCACCAGCGACGTCTCCTCGCTGGAGACGTAGTGGTGGGGCAGTTCGTGCACCATCACCGGCACCGTGTCGAGGCCCCGCCTCTGGCGTTCCTCGACTGCTTCGCGCAGAGCCCGTGCCTGGTCCTGCCTGGTGCGCGGTAGGCACAGGTGCGCCACGTCGGCGCCCACCGCGGCGGCGGCCAGTGCGGCGCCGTCCAGCACCAGGTGCGGGGCGAGGTCCAGCAGCGTCTCGTCCTTCCGGCTGGCCGGTTCGCTCTCCATGCCGTTGGCGACCACCACGGCGGTGCCCCTGCCGCCGGCGACCGTGCGCAGTTTGCGGCCGGTGGGGAAGGCCGCGCCGCCCCTGCCGGTCAGTCCCGCGTCCTCCACTGCGCGCACCAGTCGGTCGACCGCGTCGGCGGAGCGGGGAGACGGTGGTGGACCGTACCGGCCGAGGTGCTCGTTCAGGTCGGCCGCGCCACCGGTGGCGTACCAGCCGTGCAGCAGCCGGGAGCCGTACGGGCCCATCATGCCGTCACGCCCGTCGCCGGTCAGCAGGGGTGGCTGTCCGTCCGTCATTGCGTCTGTCATTCGGGCCCTCCGGCGTCATCGGTCGGCGCGGGCGCCGGGTGTACGGCGCCCGTGGCTGCTGGCGCGGGGCCTCTCGCGCGGTGCGCCCAACCCGGCTGCAGCGGCCCGGAACTCAGGAACGCGGTCAGCACCACGGGAACCGCCGCTGCGGTGACCCCCGTCCAGAGCCGCATCGCGACCCGGCCCGGGCCCGCCCGGTACAGCCGCCACCAGACGGCGGCGACGACGAGGGCGACGCATGCGGCGTACAAGGCGAGTTGCAGCGTGAGCCGGGTGTCGGTGCCGGTCCCCGCGGCGTGGAAGAGCGCGACCGGCCAGGCCGCGTAGGCCAGCCAGTGCACGGTCTTCCACCGCCGCTGCCCCATGCGCAGCCGTATCGCACTGGTGGCCGCGACCGCGAGCAGCAGGTCGAACGCGACCGTGCCCAGTCCCAGCCAGAGCGGCCGGTAGGAGGCGGTGAACGGCACCACCGTCACCAGCCAGCCCAGGTGGACGAAGGTGTCGAGGATCGCGGTGACGATGTGCACGGCCAGGAAGGCCAGGGTCAGCACCGCCAGGTTGCGGTGCAGCGCGCTCACCTCGAAGCGGGCGAGCCGCCGAGGTGTGTACCGGCCGCCCACGGCGATACCGAGCGCGACGGTCGCGGTGAGCAGCACCAGGGCGACGGTGCCGCCGGCCCGGGTCGCGTACCACAGCGGGCTGGGGCCGGCGGCGAGTGGGACGATTCCGGTCATCGGGCGCCTCCCGCAGTGTCCTCGGGCCAGCCGCACACTCGCTCGACGGTCCCGTCCACGCGTACCAGCCGCGCGGGCAGCCCCACCCGGCGCAGCCGGCCCAAGGCGCGTTCACCGAGGACGACCGCCTCGGTGCTGGCGATGTTGGCGGCCACGCAACTGACGGCGGCAACGCTGACGGTCCGCCAGACCGGGGCGGGTACGTCGCCAGTGGCGGGATCGACGATGTGATGCAGCCGGCGGCCCCCTCGGCGCCAGGTTCGCACCGTGGTGCCGGAGGTGGCGAGGCCGCCCCCGGTGACGCTCACCGTGGGCCGGCCTCCGGTGCCGGGCGCCGCATGATCGTCGGCGAGGGCGACGCGCCAGCCTCCCGGTGGCGCCTGGCCCGCGACGGAGAGGTCACCGCCGAGGTTGACCAGGACGCCGCAGCCCGCCACCTCGGTGGCGCGGTGGGCGGCGCGGTCCGCGGCGAGGGCCTTGGCGGTCGCGCCGAGGTCGAGCGCGATGCCCGGCGGCATCCGCAGCCGCCGGGCGGCGCTGTCCCATTCCACCGCCCGCCAGCCCGCGGTCGCTCCCGCAAGGCGTACGGGGCCTACGTCCTGCGGTCGCAGCGCGGCGAACGTGACGTCGTAGCCGAGCGCGTTCACGGCGGTTCCGACGGTGGGATCCACGACGCCGTCGGTCACCTCCGCCGCAAGCAGCGCCACGTCCAGTGCCTCGGCGAACAGGGCGCTCACGTGACGGGGGGCACCCGCCGCGGCATTGGCGCGCGAGAGTTCCGAGTCGCGCCGGAAGCGGCTGCACGCCGCGTCGACGGCGGAGAGTTCGGCCTCGAGCACCTGCCGTGCCGCGTCCATCCCGTCCGGGTCGGCGACGAGAAGCGAGGCGGTGGTACCCAGCGCAGGGAAGGAGACCGATGCCGGACGTGTGGCGGCGGTCATGACGCACCCGACGTGGTGTGCGACGGTTGTGGAGCCGGTGCCGGGGGCTTCGTCGTGATCTGCGCGGATGCGGGGGCGGACGGACGGGTGGCGGACGGCAGGACGGGCGCCGTCCGCTGCTTCGGCACGGTCGTATGCGGGGCCGGGCGGGAGGTCGAGGTGGCGGTCCCGGACGGGTCCGCCGAGTGCGACGGAGTCCGCGGGGTGGTAGGTGTGCTCGACGTGGGGGCGGATGCGGGCGTCGACGGCCGGGAGGTGCTCCCGGGCGCGGACGAGGACTTCCCGGGCAGAGCCTGGGCGTACCCCGTGGCGAGCACCACGGAGCCGGCCGCGGCCGCGGCGGCCACCCAGCGGGTGGTGCTTCCGACCCGGCGCAGGCCGCGCTCCCGGCGACGCACGGCACCGGCCGATGTGGGGTGGTCGGGGTGGGACATGGTTCCTCCTCGGCCGTCGATGTGCCGTCGTGAAGCGCTCGACACCTTGCGGCCACGCCTGTGGGTATCCATCCACCAGCCTGCGCGGGCATCTGTCGGGAACCGGTTCAGGAATCCTTCAGAACCCGCAAAGATCAGCAAACATGCTGGTCGGGACGGTGATGCGAGGTGTCCCGGAGAGGCCGGCGGGTGTTCGGAACGGTCCTGGGGCGGCTCAGGCGTCGATGGTCCGCGCAGCGCCGGACTCGGACTGGCTGCTGCGGTCGCGTCAGCGCCGGGACGCGGGCAGCGACAGCACCACGGTCACACCGCCGCCAGGCGAGTCCAGCAGGTCGGCGGTGCCGCCGTTGGCGGTGACCAGTCGGTGGACGATGGCCAGGCCCAGCCCGGTACCGCTCGCCTCGGGGTTGCCGAATCTGCGGAACGCGCTCTCCCGCGCGGCCCGGGTCATCCCGGGGCCGTTGTCGACGACCCGCAGCTGAACCGACCCGTTGTGCCGCTTACCGGTGATCAGCACCCGGCCGCCCTCCTGGACCGCGTCGAGGGCGTTGGCGATCAGGTTGTCGAGTACCTGCTCGAGATCTCCCTCGCCGAGGAAGGCGGTGAGCCCGGGGCGGCAGTCGGCGGTGAGCCGGACCTGGCCCGCGTCGGCGACGGGCTCCCAGGCGGCAACGCGTTCGGCCACGACGCGGTCCACCCGGACCGGCACCGGTCGCGGCACCGCGTGCTCGGCGCGAGCCACCGCCAGCATGCCGTCCACCAGCCGGGACAGCCGGGCGATCTCGCCCTGCGCGTCGGCCAGTTCCGCCGCGGTGTCCCCTTCGGCGTCGGCGGCGAGCAGGTCGAGCCGCAGCCGGAGGGCCGCCAGCGGGGTGCGCAGCTGGTGCGACACATCGGCGACCACGGCCCGGTGACCGTGCACCAGGGCCTCGGTGCGCCCGGCCATCGTGTTGAACGTCGCCGCGAGGCGCCGCACCTCCTGCGGCCCTGCCCCGGCCGGCGCCCGCGCGTCCAGCGCCCCCTCGCCCAGCCGCTGTGCCGCCTCGTCCAGCACCCGCAGCGGACGACCGACCCAGCGGGCCAGCAGCACCGACATCAGCACGGCGGCACCCAGGCCACCGACTCCGATCAACGCGAGCCAGCCCCACATCGCCAGAATCCGGTCGTGCAGCGGATCGGCGGACCGGCTCAGGACGGCGACCCCGACGGGGTCCGAGGTGTCACCGATCGGTACGGCGGTGGTCAGCCACTGATCGTCCTGGCGCACCCGGCTGTCGGGGTGGGCGAGCACGGAGAAGACCAGCCCCTTGGAGTCGTCCCCGGCCACGTCGGAACACGCGGTCGACAGCACGACATGGCCCGCACTGTCGTAGACGGTCGCGCAGTCGCCCCTCTTGTGGGCCTCCTCGACCAGGCTTGGTGCCACCGCATCCGTCTTGTGATCGGACAGGTACTCCTCGGCAGCGGAGGCGATCGACCTCGTCTTCGCGGCCGCTTCCTCCCGGAACGAGGTCTGCTCGCGCTGGGTCATGAGCAGCCCGAGCGGTACCACCGCCAGCACCAGTACCGCGGTGATCAGGGCGAGGACGCTGAGCGCGATACGGCGGGTCACGGCGCGTCAGCCGACTTCGCCAAGGCGGAAGCCGCGCCCGTAGACGGTCTCGACCAGTCCGGGCACGCCCAGCTTGCGGCGCAACGCGGCCATGTGGACGTCCAGCACCTTCGTGGGCCCGTACCAGTGGGCGTCCCAGGCGCGCTCAAGGATCTCCTGACGCGTCACGACCCGACCCGGATCGGCGGCGAGGCACTGGAGGATGTCGAACTCCTTGGGCGTCAGCGCGACGTCCTCGCCGCCGACCGTCACCTTGCGGGTGCGTGGGTCGACGACGAGCGGGCCGTGGGTCAGCAGTTCGGGCCCGGCAGGGCGGATGCGGCGCAGTACGGCCCTGATGCGTGCCAGCAGCTCCGCCAGGCCGAAGGGCTTGACCAGGTAGTCGTCGGCGCCTTCGTCGAGGGCGGCGACCCGGTCGCCCTCCTCGCCGCGGGCGGTCACCACGATGATCGCCATGTCGGACTGGCGCCGCAGCACGCGGCAGGCCTCGATGCCGTCCATGTCCGGCAGACCGAGGTCGAGCAGGACCACATCGGGCGGCGGTACGTGGGTGAGCGCACCGCGTCCGGAGCCGACGCTGCTCGCCCGGTATCCGGCTCGGTCCAGGCCGCGTACCAGCGACCTGGCGAGCCCTGGATCGTCCTCGACGACCAGCACCGTGAGCGCGTCGGGATCCGCCCTGGGCCCGGTTTTCTGTTCCACAGCACCAAGCCTAGGACGACGTGGACGAGTCTCCGGGCCGGCGGATGGGCAAGGCACACGCAGGAGCCGCCGCCGTATCCGCCTGGCTTTGCCACATCTGAAGCTTTCCTGAACGGCTCTCCGATGTGGCGCGACGCAAGCTGATGACATGGCGTACGCGAGCCGGAGGATCGCCTCGCGGCGCTGTCTTCGCCCGAAGGAGGCCGGCCCATGTCCATGCCTGGACCCACACACGACTCCGACCCGGTGCGGCGGCGCGAACGCGGACTTCGGCGTGTGGGCACCACGACCCGCCGGACCGCCACCGCTGCGACGGCCGTAGCCCTTCTGCTCGGGGTTGGTTACGCCCACATGCTGCCGAGCAACCCGGGACCGGTGTCCGATGCGGTTGGGCACTCTTCCCGCAGCCTCCCGCAGCCCCGGGCCGGCGCTCCCGCCTCCACCACACAGCCGGCGCAGACGACGACCGGAGCGTCCTGACCCCCGGTTCCCACCGTCGGCGTGCGGGCATCGCGGTGTGTCAGGGGGGCCGGGGCGTGCCCCGCACCCCTCACACCGCGCATGCAACGGTCGCCGGATGTGAGGAGCCACGCCGATGCCAGCCCGCATGTCCTCCGCCACGACCCGTCCTGCCATCGCTGCCGCCCCGTCCGTGACGGGGCGGCACCCGGGCTCGCACTGCCAGTGCCTCGGGACTACAGGCGAGCAAACCTCCCTGACCTGCCCTTTTCGCCTTCGCGTCGAAGGCTGCCCCGGTCCACCGTCTTCTGAAGGCGATCGACAGGAGATGCAGTCAGCAATCAGGTCGGCGTAGCGGCTTCGGCCGGGAGCTACTGAGGCGAGAGACCACGGCCTGACGTCATGCGGATGCGGGCGGGGTGGGGCCGTATCAGTGCCCGAGGCGCGCCGAGAGGGTCTTCGCCGCCTCGCTCACCGCGGCGCCGAAGAAGGACTCGGACTCGTCAGTCAATCGGGTCATCGGGATGTTGACACTGAGGCTCGCGATCGGCTCTTTGGTTGCACCCCTGATGGCCGCTGCGACTGAGCCGACGTCGGACCGCCACTCGCCCCTGTTGGTCGCATAGCCCTGTGCTCGTATCCGCTCCAGCTCGGCGAGCATCCGGTCGGGGTCGGTGATGGTCGTGTCGGTGTAGCGCGGAAGCCCCTCGGCGAGCAGCCGGCCGATCACCTCGGCAGGGCTGTGCGCGAGTACCGCCTTGCCGTTGGCGGATGCGTGGAGGGGCAGGGAATGTCCCAGGGACATGCTGGTGCGCACGGGCTTGGACGTCTCCAGCCGCTCGATGAGCACCATCTTGTTCCCTTCCTGAACGGTCAGGTGAATCGTCTCGTCGGTGCGCCGGCGCAGTTCTTCCATCAGCGGTACGGCCGCGTCGCGCAGACCGAGGTCGCCGCTGGCGTGCCGGCCCACGTCCAGCGCTTTCGTGGTCACGACCCAGCGGGTGACCTCGCCTCCTGCGGGACGGATCCACCCCGCCTCGCCCAGCGTGCGCAGTGCACGCTGGACGGAACTCTTGGGCATGCCCAGAACGCGTGACAGCTCGCCGACGCCGATCGGCTGCCGCTTTGCGACCTCTTCAAGGACTCGCAAAGCGTTGAGAACGTTCTGCATCTCCATTGACTCCCTGATCGCTCGTCCCTAACCTCCCCGTACCTTTTTACGGAACGGTGTGCCGCATTACGGCACAGAAGTTGGAGTGATCACAAGTGACGACGCATACTGGGCGGCATTTTTTGCAGATCCCTGGCCCGACCAGCGTCCCCGACCGGGTACTGCAGGCCATCGCGCGACCGACCATCGACCACCGGGGGCCGGAGTTCGCCGAGTTGGGACTGGACGTCCTGGAACGAGTCAAGCCGGTGTTCGGCACCAGCGGTCCCGTCGTCATCTATCCCTCCTCGGGGACCGGGGCGTGGGAAGCGGCGCTGGTCAACACGCTGAGCCCCGGCGACCGTGTGCTGGCGTTCGAGACCGGCCACTTCGCCACCCTGTGGCGCGGCATGGCCGAAGGCCTCGGGCTGGAAGTGGACTTCGTTCCGGGCGACTGGCGGCGCGGCGTGGACCCGCAGGTCGTCGCCGAGCGGCTGGCCGCCGACAAGGCCCACTCCATCGCGGCGGTGATGGTCGTCCACAACGAGACTTCCACCGGCGTCACCAGCCGTGTGCCGGAGATCCGAGCGGCCATCGACGAGGCGGGCCATCCCGCTCTGCTCCTGGTCGACACGATCTCCTCGCTGGGATCGATCGACTACCGGCACGAGGAGTGGGGTGTCGACGTCACCATCAGCTGCTCGCAGAAGGGCTTGATGCTGCCCCCGGGGCTCGGCTTCAACGCGGTCAGCGAGAAGGCGCTCGCCGCCGCCGGGCGGGCGCGGTTGCCGCGGTCCTACTGGGACTGGACACCCATTCTCGAGGCCAACCAGCACGGCTACTGGCCCTATACCCCCGCCACCAACATGCTGTACGGGCTGCGCGAGGCCCTGATCATGCTCGAAGAGGAGGGCCTGCCCAACGTGTTCGCACGGCATGACCGTCATGCGGAGGCCACCCGGGCCGCCGTCCAGGGCTGGGGCCTGGAGGTGCTGTGCGCCGACGAGCGGGAGTACTCCAGTGTCCTGACCGCGGTACTGCTGGGCGAGGAGCACGACGCCGATAAGGTCCGTCACATCATCCTGGGCCGCTTCGACATGTCCCTGGGCACCGGCCTGAGCAAGCTCGCGGGACGGGTCTTCCGGATCGGCCACCTCGGTCACTTCAACGACCTGACCCTGGCCGGAACGCTCGCCGGCGTTCAGATGGGGCTCGAACTGGCAGGTGTGGACATCAACCCGGCCGGCCTGAGTGCCGCACTGGAGCTGCTGCGCGCCGAGTGAACAGCGCGGTGCAACACCGGTAAGGAGGAAACGAGCAGTGACCACGGCCAGGAGTTCAGGGCCCGTCGGCGAACACGTCATCACGCAGGACCTGATACGCAAGCTTGGGCGGGAACTCGACGGCGAGGTCGCCTTCGACGACTACACCAGGCACCTGTTCGCGCGCGACGCGAGCATGTACTCGATAACTCCGATGGGCGTGGTGTTCCCCCGCCACGCCGGGGATGTGGCGGCCACGGTCGCGGCGGCCGCCGAACACGGAGTGCCCGTCGTCCCGCGCGGGGCCGGCACCAGCCTCGCCGGCCAGACCATCGGGCCGGGCCTCGTGCTGGACCTGTCCCGGCACATGAACCGCATACTTCAGATAGACCCCGACAACCGTACGGCCCACGTCGAGGTGGGCGTGGTGCAGGACCAGCTCAACCGGGCCGCCGCCCCGCAGGGGCTGATGTTCGGCCCCGACACCTCGACCAGCAACCGCGCCACGATCGGCGGCATGATCGGAAACAACTCGGCGGGCAGCGGGTCGGTCCGCTACGGGATGACCATCGATCATGTACGAGAGCTGGACGTGGTGCTCAGCGACGCCAGCCTCGCCCACCTGGCACCAGTGAACGAAACAGAGCGGGCACGCCGGGCACAGGCAGCCACCCTCGAGGGCGATCTCTACCGGCGGCTGCCCGAGATCCTGAACCAGAACGCCTCCTCCATCGCCGAGGGATTCCCCACGTTCTGGCGGCGCGCCGGCGGCTACCGGCTGGACCGGCTCGCCGGGGACGAACCGTTCGACCTGGCCAAGTTCGTCGTGGGCTCCGAGGGCACGCTTGTGGTCGCCACCCAGGCCCTGGTCGACCTCGTGCCCAAGCCGCTTCATACGGTGATCGCCGTCGGTCACTTCACCTCCACGCCCGCCGCCATCGCGGCCACCGAAGATGCGCTGGCCTGCGATCCGGCCGCTGTGGAGCTGATGGACCGTACGATCCTGGACCTGTCCCGGCAGAAGATCGAATACGCCTCGCTGGGCACCATCCTGGAAGGCGACCCCCAGGCGCTGCTCTTCGTGACCTTCACCGGGGACGACGAGCGTGGGCTTCACGGACGGCTGAAGCGGTTGACCGCGCTGTGGCAGCGCCACGGCCACGGCTATCACACGCTGCAGGCCGTCACCGCCGACCAGCGGGCAGCTCTGCTCAAAGTGCGCAAATCAAGCCTCGGTCTGCTGATGGCCGCAAGCGTCGGCTCACGCCGTCCGCTGGCCTTCATCGAGGACACCGCGGTCGATCCCGCGCACCTCGCCGAGTACACCCGGCGCTTCAAGGCGATCCTGGACCGACACGACCTGACGACCGGGTTCTACGGGCACTGCTCGGTCGGCTGCCTGCACATCCGCCCCTTCCTCGATCTGACCGATCCGGCCCAGGTGCTCACGATGCGCTCGGTCGCGGAGGAGATCAAGGACCTGGTCAGGGAGTACGGCGGCGTCAACTCCAGCGAGCACGGCGACGGGCTGGCCAGGAGCGAGTTCAACCGGGAACTCTTCGGCGACGAACTCTATGAGGCCATGCGCCAGGTGAAAGGCGTATTCGATCCGCACAACCGGATGAACCCGGGCAAGATCGTGGACGCCCCGTCGATGACGGACAACCTGCGGGACGCGGCACTGCCACCGGCCACCCCGGTGCGGACGCGGCTGTCCTTCGAGGTGGTCGGTGGCATGCGCGGCGCGGCGGACCGGTGCATGAACATCGGGCTCTGCCGTAAGAGCGTCACCGGCACCATGTGCCCCTCGTACATGGCGACACTCCAAGAAGAGCACTCCACCCGCGGCCGGGCGAACGCGCTCGTCAACGCCCTGTCACAGCCCGATCCCCGGGCAGCTCTCGGCGATGACCGGCTGCACGACATCATGGACCTGTGCCTGGGATGCAAGGCGTGCAAGAGCGAATGCCCACTCGGCGTGGACATGGCCGCGCTCAAGACCGAAACGCTGTCACACCACCACGACCTGCACGGCACACCGCTACGATCCAGGATCTTCGGTACGATCCGTTCGCTGAACCGCCTTGGCTCGGCGACCGCACCGCTGTCCAACCTGCCCGGGCGCATCCCATCGGTGCGTCGGCTGATGGACCGGCTCATCGGCATCACCCCCGCCAGGCCGCTACCGACGTTCGTGCGGGCCAACCTGCTGCGCTGGTTCAGCCGCCGCACGCCCACGGCACACCCCGCCACCCAGGGAACGGTCGTCTTCCTCGCGGACTCCTTCACCGCCTTCACCGAGCCGGACATCGGCCGGGCGGCGATCGAACTGCTGGAACTGGCAGGATGGCAGGTCCACCTGGAGGCCGGCGGCTGCTGTGGCAGGTCCAGTCTGTCCAAAGGGCTCATCGATGACGCCAAGCACAAGGCGCGCGCACTCGCCCAGGTGCTCACCGCTCGCGGGGAACCGCACTCGCCGATCGTGGGGTGCGAACCGTCCTGCCTGATGACTCTGCGCGACGAGCACCTGGCGCTGCTGCCCGACGACGCGGCGGTCAAGGACGTCGCCGGCCGGGTGAAGCAGGTGGAAGAGCTGCTGACCGAAGCCATCGACGACGGACGGCTACGGCTGCGTGCGGACTCCTGGCTCGCCGGGCGCAGGCTGCTCTACCACGGCCACTGCCATCAGAAGGCCGAGGTCGGGACCGCCGCGACCATCGCGCTCCTCAAGCGGATCCCCGGTGTGACGGTCGACGAACTCGACGCCGGATGCTGCGGCATGGCCGGATCCTTCGGATACGAATCCGAGCACTACCACCTGTCGATGACCGTCGGCAACGACCGCCTCTTCCCAGCCATCAAAGCGGCTTCCCCCGACACTGTCGTCGTAGCGACCGGTGTGTCCTGCCGGCAGCAGATCTCCCACGGCGGCGGGCGCCGCGCCCTCCACCCTGTGGAACTCGTCCGCTCCGCACTCCACACCACCTGACAGACCGGGCGATCCCGGCTGAATTCCTCCCCCAAGGCGGGGCTCACACGATGCTCAGCACCGCCGCCGGGGCCCGCACATCCGTATGACGTGTCACTGCCCGCCCGGCCTCGGCCGCGCCCTGCGCGAAGACCGCCGAGCGGTAGGCACATCAAGAAGGGAGACGACGCAGCTCGCCCCACGAGTCTCGCGTGCAGTCAGTGCGCTGAGACATCCGGCAGTTTGCACCTACAAGGAGGTAGGTCGTTGGCAACGCCGACATCCCTTTTGCGGCATCGATCCCATATGAAGCGATGGACCAGAATTCTGCCCGTCATCGTCTTCGTCTACATCATCTGCTACATAGACCGAACGAACATCAGCTTCGCCTTGCCCCACCTCGAGGTGGACATGCACCTCACCGGGGCCCAGGAGGGCTTCGCGAGCGGCGTCTTCTTCTGGGGTTACCTGTTGCTGCAGGTCCCCGGCGGATACATGGCCGAGCGGTGGAGCGCGAAACGGTGGATCGCGATCCTGATGGTGCTGTGGAGCGCGGCCGCGGTGGCCTCAGGGCTGGCTCACAACTACACCGAACTCGTACTCACCCGCTTCCTGCTCGGGGTGGCCGAGGGCGGCGTGCAGCCCGCGCTGATGTCCACCATCCGGTCGTGGTTCCCGTTCGCCGAACGCAGCCGGGCATACGCGATCTTCAAGTTGTACACACCGATCGCGGCAATCGTCGCCGCCCCGTTCTCCGGCATCATCCTGACGTACGCGGACTGGCGCTGGATGTTCATCATCCAGGGCGGCGCCCCACTCGTACTCGGGCTTGTCGCATGGCTCGTCATCATCCGCGACACCCCGGCGAAAGCCGAGTGGCTCTCGGCCACCGAGCGGGACTACATCGAGAAGTCCCGCACTGCGGAGGGCGAACCGCTCAAGAACCAGGGGTCATTCAAGGCGGCGTTCAGCAGCCCCATCGTGTGGCTGTTCGCCCTCATCTACACGCTGACCCAACTGGGTCTGCTCGGGCTCTCGATGTGGTTGCCGAGCGTGCTCAAAACGGCCTTCCACACCGACATGAAAGTCGGTGTGGTCGCGATGGTGCCCCAGATCGCAGCCGGCGCGGCGATCATTTTCATCGGCAGGTCCGCGGACCGCCGCGGCAGGCACGTCACCCACATGGTCGCGGTCCTCGGCGTGGGAGCCGTGGTCCTGGCCGGGGCGGGTCTGATCTCGGCGCAGCAGAAGTGGCTCGTGCTGGGAGCGATGATCCTGGGCACCGCGGCGTCGATCGCCTGGTACGGACCGTTCTGGGCCACCGTCACCAAGCTCACGCCGGTGGCGGCCGCGGGTGCGGGGATCGGCATCATCAACGGGGTCGGCAACCTCGGTGGATTCTTCGGACCCTACATCGGGGGATGGCTCAAGGACGTCAGCGGGGGATACGCCCTTACTCAGGTGTTCTTCGGCGCGGTCTTCGCGGTGGCGGCGCTGCTCGTCCTGACGCTGCGGAAGAAGCTGCGTGAGGCGACGAGTGTCCCGCCCATCGGTACCGAAACGGAGGGAGCGGAGGGACCACCCGCTGTCAGGCCTGCCTGACAGTTCCCTTCTCGACCTGTCCCCTGTGTGCCGGGCGGCCGGATTCCGGCCGCCCGGCACACAGGCCCGACAGGTGCGGGAGCCGGCTTCGACAACTTTCAGGACAGGAACGGTCCACAGGGGCCGACAAGGGAGATGCGCGGTGCGGTTGGTCAGGTATCGCAAGGCAGAGCACACCGGACGTGGTGCGCTGATCGGCGAGTACATCCACGAGATGGGCGACAGCTCGCTCGGCAGCTCACGGCCTGGCCCCAGGATCGCCTCGCTCGACGAAGTGGAGCTCCTCGCGCCCTGCGACCCGCGGGTCATTGTCTGTGCGGGAAGCAACTACGCAGGACAGATAGCGGAGAAGCAGCGGCCGTGGCCGACCCAGCCGCCGCTGTTCCTCAAAGCCCCCAATGCCGTGGTCGGCCCCGGTGCGGCGGTGGTCCACCCGGCCGGACTGCGCAGGCTGGAGTACGAGGGAGAACTCGCCGTCGTGATCGGCCGCACCGCCCGCGACGTTCCCGCGGCGTCGTTCGCCGACTACGTACTCGGCTACACCTGTGCCAACGACATCACCGCGGACGACTGGCGCGCCGACGGGCAGTGGACCAGAGCCAAGAGCGCGGACACCTTCTGCCCGCTCGGGCCATGGATCGAGACGGACGTGGCCGACCCTGGAGCGCTGCGGCTGGACACCCTCGTCAACGGTCGTACGGTCCAGGACGGCTCCACCGCCGACATGGTCTTCGGCGTGGGTGAACTGCTGGCCTTCGTCACCCGCTGGATCACCCTGCAGCCAGGTGACGTACTGCTCACGGGCAGCCCCGCCGGCGTGGGCCCGCTGGTCCCGGGGGACCGGGTCGAAGTCCGGATCGAAGGCGTGGGAACACTGTCCAATCCGGTGGTCGGCACGGAGCCGCTCGGCGCGCCGGGCACGACGTGAGCGTTTGACCCCGTCCCGGCCGCACCCGTGGTGCATTGTTCAGGTTGACTGAGCGCTGCGCGTCCGGCCGGTGGCACCGGACGAGCCCGGCGACGGCCGGCCGAGGTCGCTGGTGCGGGCGTCCCGCCGGAGGTCGACGCCGCCGTCGGTGGAGTACTTGTCGATCTCGCCCGGTTCATCGCTGGAGAGGTCGGGATTCTCCAGCGCGGCGACGTTTTGCAGTGCCTGCTCAAGGCGGACCTCCAGGTGTCTGATGTGCCGTGGTTCGTTGATCCGTTGGGGGAGTGGGCGGAGCGGCCCGACTTGCTTCAGGTCTCGGTTGGCCGGTGCTCGTTGTAGCGGGTCTCGAACTCGCGGAGCGCGTGGAGCAGGTGGCTCCGGTCACAGATCGTGGTGCGGTCGACGTGTCCGCGTGGGCAGGGCCGTATCCAGCGCTCCGTGATGGAGTTCATGCGCGGTGTCTGGATGCCGGTGGTGACGACTTTCAGTCTGGCGTCGGCAGGGCGTTGAAGCCGGCCGGACCGGTGCACGTCATGGCCGGGGGAACGCCCGGCGCGGTCGCAGTCCGGCTCGTCACGAGGGCGGCAACTCCCCGCGCTGTCACATTCATTGACGAGTGCATGGCCGCTCTGTAGCTTCCTTTCAGTCTAGGTTGCAGTTTTTTCATCGAATCATGGGCAATCTCGCAAGATCGACACCGAGATTTTCGCGCAGTCACCAGCTCGCCGAGTTCGTCACCCCTCGCATCCGTACCCCCACCTCTCCAAGGAGCCGAGGACGAGGATGAGAACCACCGGAAGATCCCCCGCGCTGCCCGCGTCAGGCCGGCAGCGAACCGCCGTCGTCGCGGTGCTCAGCATGCTGGCAGCACTGCTGGCGGCGCTGCAGGCCGTACCCGCCCACGCCGCCGGGACCGACCTGGCGGCTGGCAAGACCATGAGCGCCAGCAGCTACAACCAGACCTACACACCGGCCAACGCCAACGACGGTGACCAAGCCACCTACTGGGAGAGCGCCAACAACGCCTTCCCGCAGTGGCTCCAGGTCGATCTGGGCTCGACCACCAGCGTCAACCAGCTCGTGCTCCAGGTGCCGGTGAACAACTGGCCCACCCGCAGCCAGACGCTGTCGGTCCAGGGCAGCACCGACGGCAGCAACTTCACCACCATCGTGGCGTCCGCCTCGTACACGTTCGATCCGTCCACCAACAGCACGGTCACCATCAACTTCGCGGCGACCGGTACCCGTTACCTGCGGACGCTGGTCACGGCCAACACCGGATGGCCGGCGGCCCAGATCTCCGGGTTCCAGGTGTACGGGCCGAGCACCGCCGACACCACGCCCCCCACCGCGCCCGGCACCCTGAGCTACACCCAGCCGCAGGCCGGTCAGATCGCCCTGTCGTGGGGAGCGTCGACCGACAACGTCGGCGTCACCGCCTACGACGTCTACCGCAACGGCGCGCTGGCCGTCAGCGTCGGCGGCACCACCTTGACCTGGACCGACTCCCAGCCGGGCACGGCGACGGTGTCGTACTACGTCAAGGCGCGCGACGCCGCCGGCAACGTCTCGCCCGCCGGCAACACCGTCACCCGCACCGGCACCGGCGGCAGCGGCACCAACCTGGCGCTGCACAAGCCGATCACCGGTAGCCCGTACACGTACACCTACGCCCCGGCGAACGCGAACGACGGCGACCTCACCACGTACTTCGAGGGCTCCTCGTACCCGAGCCGGCTCACCGTGCAGCTCGGCGCGAACGCCGACGTCACCTCCGTCGTGGTGAAGCTGAACCCGGCCTCGGCCTGGTCCACCCGCACCCAGACCATCCAGGTGCTCGGCCGTGAGCAGAGCGCGACGGACTTCACCAGCATCTCGGCCGCGCAGACGTACACCTTCGACCCCGGTACCAACAACACCGTCACCATCCCGGTGAGCGCCACGGTCGCGGACGTCGAGCTGAGCATCACCAGCAACAGCGGAGCCCCCGGCGGCCAGGTCGGCGAGCTCCAGGTGATCGGCACTCCGTCCCCGAACCCCGACCTGACGGTCTCCGCGTCCTCGTGGTCCCCGTCCGCCCCGGTGGAGACCGACTCGGTCACCGCGTCCGCCACGGTCGCCAACGTGGGCACCGCGGCCTCTCCGGCCTCCAACGTCAACTTCTACCTGGGCAGCACCAAGGTCGGCACCGCCCCCGTCGGCGCGCTGGCGGCCGGCGCCTCCGCCAGGGTGTCCGCGGTGATCGGCGCGCAGACGGCCGGTTCGTACCAGCTCACCGCCAAGGTGGACGAGGCGAAGAGCTTCATCGAGCTGGGCTACGACAACAACGCCTACACCAACCCGGACAACCTCGTCGTCGCGCCGGTACAGAGCTCGGACCTGGTCGGAACCGTGGACTGGACCCCGAACAACCCCTCGGCGGGCAACAACGTCAAGTTCTCGGTGACGCTGAGGAACCAGGGCACGATCGCCTCGGGCAGCGGTTCCCACGGCGTCACGCTCACCCTGCTCGACAGCACCGGCAAGACGCTCACCACCCTCACCGGCTCCTACTCCGGCACGATTGCCGCCGGCGCCAGCGCTCCCTCCGTGAACCTGGGCAGTTGGACGGCCGTCAACGGCAAGTACACGGTGCACACCGTGGTCGCCGTCGACCCCAACGAGCTGTCGGTCAAACAGGCCAACAACACCAGCGACACCTCGCTGTTCGTCGGCCGCGGCGCCAACATGCCCTATGACGTCTACCAGGGCGAGGACGGCCAGATCGGCGGCGGCGCCGCCGTGGTCGGCCCCAACCGCACCATCGGCGACCTGGCCGGTGAGGCGTCCGGGCGCAAGGCCGTCACCCTGAACACCACCGGCTCCTACGTCCAGTGGACCACCCGGGCCAGCACCAACACCCTGGTGACCCGCTTCTCCATCCCCGACGCCCCCGGCGGCGGTGGCGACACCGCCACCCTGAACCTCTATGTCGACGGCACCTTCCGGCAGACCATCACGCTGAACTCCAAGTTCGCCTGGCTGTACGGCGCGGAGACCGGACCGGGCAACAACCCCGGCGCCGGATCGCCGCGTCACATCTACGACGAGGCGCACGTGATGCTCGACCAGACCGTGCCCCAGGGCAGCGTCATCAAGCTGCAGAAGGACTCGTCCAACACCTCGCAGTACGCGATCGACTACATCAACACCGAGCAGGTCGCCCCGGTCGCCAACCCGGACCCGAACGCCTACCTCACCCCGGCCGGCTTCGGCCAGCAGGACGTGCAGAACGCGCTCGACACCGTTCGCCAGGACACCACGGGCAAGCTCGTCGGCGTCTACCTGCCCGCCGGGCAGTACCAGACCACCGGCAAGTTCAACGTCTACGGCAAAGCCGTCAAGGTGGTGGGCGCAGGACCCTGGTACACCCAGTTCAACTCGCCCACCACGTCGGAGAACTCGGACGTCGGCTGGTCGGTGCAGAGCAGCGCCAACGGCTCGACTTTCCAGGGCTTCGGCTGGTTCGGCAACTACACCTCCCGTATCGACGGGCCCGGCAAGGTCTTCGACCTGACCGACGTCTCCAACATCACTGTCGACGACGTCTGGATCGAGCACCAGGTGTGCGCCATCTGGGGCACCCACGTGAACGGGCTGAAGGCCACGAACATGCGGATCCGCGACACCTTCGCGGACGGCATCAACCTCACCAACGGCAGCCAGAACAACCTGGTGAGCAACGACGAGGCCCGATCGACAGGCGACGACAGCTTCGCGCTGTTCGCAGCCCAGGACCACAACTCCTCGGACCTGACCGACAACACTTTCCAGAACCTGACCGCGCTGACCCCGTGGCGGGCGGCCGGTGTCGCCGTCTACGGCGGTGAGAACAACACCCTGCAGAACCTGTACGTGGCCGACACGCTGACCTATGCGGGCATCACCATCAGCTCGCTGAACTTCGGCTATCCCTTCCAGGGATTCGGCACCCAGCCGACTACCGTCCAGAACGTCTCGCTGGTGCGCGACGGTGGTCACTTCTGGGGCGGCCAGGTGTTCCCCGCGATCTGGCTGTTCTCCGCGACCCAGCCGTTCCAGGGGATCCGGGTGAACGACACCGACATCGTCGACCCGACGTACGCCGGCATCATGTTCCAGACCGACTACGTGGGCGGCACGGCGCTCAATCCCGTCAAGGACACCGTCTTCACCAACACGTCCATCACCGGGGCACAGCAGAGCGGAGACGCCTACGACGCCAAGTCCGGCTATGGCATCTGGGCCAACCCGATGCCCGAATCGGGACAGGGCCCGGCCGTGGGCTCGGCGACGTTCAACCACCTGACCCAGAGCAACAACCACATCGACGTCTACAACCCGACCACGACCTTCACCATCAACGTCAATCCCTGACGGCAACGCGCCCGGGGGGCCGGCCCACCAACCGCGTGGGCCGGCCCCCGCACCGTTGTATGCGGCGCCATCTTTCAACGCTCTAGAGAATATTTTCTCCAATTGATTGGCATCTTGCGATGCCCTGCCGTGCTCAGTACGGTCGGGGCGCCGATCCCCCACATTCCCTGAAGGAGCATCCAATGCGTGAGATCCCAAGGCCCTTACGTCGCACGGGGCTCGCCCCGCGCCTGGCTGTGGCCCTTGTCGCCGCGCTCGGCCTGGTGTGGATGTCCTTCGCGCCGGCCGGCGCCGCCTCCCGCACCGCGGCTGCCCCACCGGCGTCGGCCGCCGACGCGGCGCCGGCCGCGAGCACACCGGCGGGCGCCACCACTCCGTTCACCACCTATGAGGCCGAAGCCGGCACCCTGGGCGGGGGCGCCGGCAGGGTGTCGCTGACCTCGGCGCCAACGACGCAGTACTCGAGCGCTGCACTCGAGGCGTCCGGGCACGCGTACGTCCACTTGGGCACCACCGGTCAGTCGGTGCAGTGGACGAACAACACGGGCCAACCCATCAGCTTCATCAACGTCCGGGCCAGCATTCCCGACTCCTCGTCGGGCGGCGGCACCACCGGCACGCTGAACCTGTACGTCAACGGCACCTTCCGGCAGGCGTTGAACCTCAACTCCAAGCAGACCTGGGTGTACGAGGGCAACAACAACTACAACACCAGCGACAACCAGAACCCGGCGGACGGCTCTCCGCGGGTGTTCTTCGACGAGTCGCACACGTTCGTCGTGGGCACGCCCATCGCCCCCGGCAGCACATTCTCGCTGCAGAAGGACTCCTCGAACGGTGCGTCGTTCTACGACGTCGACGCCATCGACGTGGAGAACCCGCCGGCACCGATCGCCCAACCCGCCAACTCGATCTCCATCACCAGTTGCGGCGCGGTGTCCGACGACAACCCGACCAACGGGTCCGCCGACCCCCAGTCGGTGGACAGCACCGCCGCCATCCAGAACTGCATCAACCAGGCGCAGTCCCAGGGCAAGGTCCTCTGGTTTCCGCCGGGCACCTTCTACGTGAAGGGCACCACCGGCCTGCGCGCGCGGGGCATCACCATCGCCGGGGCCGGGATGTGGTACACCACGATCTACCGTGACGTGCCGGTGCCCAACAGCACCCCCCTGGCGGCGCTGTTCTCCCTGACCTCGTGCACCGTACGGGACTTCCACATCGACGCCAACGCCGTCAGCCGCGGCACTGTCGGCGGCGACGGTGGCGCCATGGACACCACCGGCACCAACTGGGTGGCCGACGGCATCTGGACCCAGCACACCATGTCCGGCTTCTGGGCCTCGGGCACCGGCGGAAAGGTGCAGAACAGCCGCCTGACCTCGATCTGGGCCGACGGGATCAACCTGAACAACGTGTCGCTCGACGCGAACACCGGAAACGACCTGACCGCCACGAACAACTTCGTGCGCGGCACCGGTGACGACGCGATGGCGATCAACTCGGTCAACTACAACACCAGCGGCAGCACGACGACCTACTACAACCCGATGACCCACATCACCTTCACCGACAACACCGCGATCGCGCCGTGGGGCGGCAAGGGCATCGGGATCTACGGCGGAAGCGGCCACCAGGTCAGCAACAACTACATCAGCGACACCGCGCGGTACATCGGACTGGGCGCCGGCCGCTTCGGCGTCAACGGCAACGACCTGCTGTCCGCGGCCGTGACCGGCAACGTCGTCGTCAGGTCGGGCGGCAACGCCTACAGCCAGGGCCAGCCCGCGCTGCACATCGGCAACGGCGGCGACGGCCAGAACACCGGCGTCGTCGACCACGTCACCGTCACCGGCAACACCGTGTCCGACTCCCTCTACGACGGGATCGGCTTCTCCACCTCGACCAACACGCTGCTGCAGAACAACACGATCACCAACCCCGGCCGCAACGGAGTGGTGATCGCACCGCCGTACTACCCGGCGCCCAGCGGATCCGCCACGATCACCGGAAACACCCTCACCGGACTGCACTCGGGGAACACCGCGTTCACCAACAATTCCAGCGGCTTCACCGCGACGGTGAGCGACAACAGCTGGCAGAACCCCGTGCCCGAGGGTCCCTACGGCGGCACTCCCGCCGCGGTACCGGGCACCGTGCAGGCGGAGAACTACGACACCGGCGGTCAGGGCGTCGCCTACAACGTCAGCTCGGTCAACGGCAACGGCACTGCCTACCGCTCCGACGGCGTCGACCTGGAGACCACCTCCGACACCGGCGGCGGCTACAACCTCGGCTGGACCAGCAGCGGGCAGTGGTTCCGCTACACCGTGGACGTCGCCACGGCCGGCACCTACACCGTCAGCCTGAGGACCGCGGCTCCCGCCGCCGTGACCGACGCGTTGCACCTGTCCAACGCATCCGGAACCAACCTCAGCGGAGCGGTCGACATCCCCGCCACCGGCGGCTGGCAGACCTGGACCACGGTCACCGCCAATGTCACACTCCCGGCCGGTCGGCAGGTCCTCACGCTCGACCAGGACAACAGCGGCTGGAATCTCAACCACCTCAGCTTCGCCGCGGCGAGCGGCTCCCCGTCGTCCACCTTGTCGGTCTCGCCGGCCTCGCTGACCTTCGCCGGCCAGACGCTGCACACCACCAGCGCGGCGCAAACGGTCACGGTGACCAACACCGGCACGGCGACAGCGACGATCTCCGGTGTCACCGTCTCCGGTGACTACGCCCAGACCAACACCTGTGACACCTCCGTTGCCGCCGGGGCCTCCTGTTCGGTCAGCGTCACCTTCACGCCGACCGCCTCCGGCACACGCACCGGCACACTCACCATCAAGGGCAACGCCTCCAACAGCCCCACCACCGTGGTGCTGTCCGGCACGGGCGTCACCACCAGCACCGACCTGGCCGCCGGCAAGGCCACCAGCGAGTCCAGCCACACCCAGACGTACGCGTCGTCGAACGTCACCGACGGCAACCAGAGCACCTACTGGGAGAGCGCCAACAACGCCTTCCCGCAGTGGGTGCAGGTGGACCTCGGCTCCGCCCAGAGCGCGTCCCGCGTGGTCCTCCAGCTGCCCGCCGGCTGGGGTGCCCGTACCCAGACGCTGTCCCTGCTCGGGAGCACTGACGACGCCACCTTCACCACGGTCAAGGCGTCGGCGAGCTATACCTTCGACCCGTCCGGCAACAACACCGTCACCATTACCTTCCCCACCACCGCCCAGCGCTACTTCCGGGTGAACACCACGGGGAACTCGGGGTGGCCGGCCGGGCAGCTCTCGGAGTTCCAGGTCTGGAGCTCCTGAATCGGCCGGCACCTCACCGGTACGTCCCTGCTGGTGTCTGTGCCTGCCGAAACTGACGGCATGACGGTGCCGCCGAGCACACGGGGCTCGGCGGCACCTTGGGTTCGGGTCAGTTCAATTGTTCCAGACCTGGAACTCCGAGATCTGTCCCGCCGGCCAACCGGTGTTCGCCGTGATGTTCACCCGGAAGTACCGCTGGGTGCTCGCGGGGAAAGTGATGGTGACCGTGTTGCTGGTGGCGGGGTCGAAGGTGTAGGTGGCCGACGCCTTGACGGTGGAGAAGGTGGTGCCGTCGGTGCTGCCCAGCAGGGACAGCGTCTGGTCGCGGGCGCCCCAGCCGGCGGGCAGCTGGAGGACGACGCGGGACGCGCTCTGCTGGGAGCCGAGGTCCACCTGCACCCACTGCGGGAAGGCGTTGTTGGCGCTCTCCCAGTAGGTGGACTGGTTGCCGTCCGTCACGTTGGACGACGCGTACGTCTGGGTGTGGCTGGACTCGCTGGTGGCCTTGCCGGCCGCGAGATCGGTGCTGACGGTGCCGGAGCCGTTGCCGCTGGTGAACACCTCGAAGTCCGACAACTGGGCCGCGTTCCAACCGGTGTTCGCGGTGATGTTCGCCCGCACGTAGCGCGCCGTGGTGGCGTTGAAGGTGACGGTCACCGTGTTGGTGTTGGTGTTGGGATCGAAGGTGTATCCGGCCGATCCCACGATGGTCGAGAACGTGGAGCCGTCCGTGGAACCCAGCAGTGACAGGGTCTGCGTGCGGGCGCCCCATGCCGTCGACGGCGGCAGCTTGAGGACGACCTTGCCGATGCTGTAGCTCTGGCCGAGGTCGACCTGGGCCCACTGCGGGAACGAGCCGTTGGTGCCCTCCCAGTAGCTGGACGGGTCGGAGTCGGTGAGGTTCGAGGCGACGTACGGGCTGTTGCTCGAACTCGCCGACGCCGGCCGGCCGCCACGTTGGTGCTGCTGTCGATGCCGCTGCCGGAGAGGGCCACTGTGAGCGGGTTGTTGTTCGCGTTGCTGGACACGGTGAGGGTGCCGGTGCGGGATCCGGGGGAGGTGGGCTTGAAGGCGACGCTCACCGTGCAGGACGCACCGACGGCGATGGTGGAGCAGTTGTTGGTCTGGCTGAAGTCGCCCGTCGCCGAGACGCTGGATACGGTCGCCGTGGTGGTGCCGGTGTTGGTCACTGTCACCGTCTTCGCCGAGGCGGTGGAGCCGACGACCGTGTCGGAGAACGACAGGCTCGTCGGACTGGCGTTCAGCGCGGGTCCGGCGGCGGTGCCGGTGCCGGAGAGGCTGACGGTGTTGGTGGTGCCGCCCGCGTTGACGGTCAGCGTTCCGGTGCGGTTGCCGGTCGCCGTCGGCGTGAAGGTGACGCTGACGGTGCACGAGCCGTTCGCCGGGATGGAGCTGCCGCAGGTGTTGGTCTGGGCGAAGTCGCCGCTGGTGGAGATGGAGGAGACGGAGGCGGACGAACCGGTCGGGTTGGAGACCGTCACGGTCTGCGCCGCGCTGGTCGTACCGCCGGCCTGCGAGCCGAAGCTCAGGGCGCTCGGGGAGGCGGTGACCGTGCTGGCCGGATAGGGCGGGTAGACCGGGGTGGGCCACCCGCCGCAGTACGCGGTGCCGCCGATGCCCGAGTTGCCGCCGCCGTCGGTCACCGTGAAGTTGCCACCCTCGCAGCTGTAGACGGGTGCGGGCCCGTTGACGCCGGTCGCGGTGACGTTGGTGAAGCTCGCCGAGCCGCCGGTCTGCTCCTGAAGGGCGAAGGTGCCGGTCCCGGCGATGGTCACGTTGTTGAGGTGGACACCGCTGACGGTGCCCTCGACCCACTGGATCCCCTCATAGGGGCTCTGCTGGATCAGCGCGTTGGTCACGTTGACCGGGCCGTTGATGGCCCCCTGACTGCCGTCGAACCACAGAGAGCCGACCCCGAACTGCCAGTTGGGGTCGAGGCTTCCATTGCGGATCAGCGTGTTGTCGGAGATGGTCGTGGTGCCGACCGGGGTGGAGCTGAAGCGCTGCCCGACGTGGATGCCGCCACCCTGAGTGATGCCGGTGTCCTGCACCAGGTTGCCGCTCACGGTGTTGTCGTGCCCGCCGTAGATCGCGATGCCGTTGGCGAGCATCTGCAGCTGCACCGTGTTGTCGGAGATGGTGTCGTTGGCGTCCGCGCCGATGCCGGCGTCCGCCCAGGTCGCGATGCCGTCGTCGCCCGTGTTGCGGATGTCGCTCCCCGTGACCTTGGAGTTGGTCACGCCGCCGTGGAAGTTGATGCCATCGGCGGTGGTGTCGCGGATCCGCATGCCGCTGAAGGTCAGGCCGTCCATCGGCCCGTCCATCCAGGCGCCGACCTTCTCGTGCTCGATCCACACGCTGGACACGGTGGAGTTGCTCATCGCGCCGCCGATGCCGTTCACCTGCGCGCCGTCGTTGCGGTCCTGGACGTCACCGGAGATCGCGAAGTTCTCCAGGTGCACGCCGGTGCTCGGCGACGGCGCGGAGTTGCCGTAGAAGCCCGGCGCCGACCCGGTGACCGTCGAGTACCACATGCCGGCGCCCGTGATCGTCACGTTGTTCACCGCGATGTGGCCCGGGATCTTGTACGTGCCGGGCGGCATCCACACGGTGCCACCGGCGCCCGCGGCGCTGATCGCCGAGTTGAAGGCGCTGGTCGAGTCGTTGACTCCGGTCGCGTCCGCGCCCTTGCTGGTCACCGACACCGAGCCGGCCGGCTGCGTCAGCGGGGCACCGACCTGCTCGAAGTCGGCGAAGTCGATGGTGTAGGACGTTGCGGTGTCCTCGGGGTCCACCTGCAGCGTGAAGGTGGTCCCGGCCGGATAGGTCTGCGTGAAGAGGCGATGGGCCTCGTCGAAGAAGTGGTGCGGGTTGCTGCCCGGGCTGTTGGTGAAGGGGTAGCTGCCGTAGAACCAGCTGTATGCGTTGGTCAGGGTGAAGTTGCTCTGCTTGGTGCCATTGACGTACAGGGACAGCGGCGCGTTGTAGACCGACCCGTTCGAGCTGTCCGGGATGCTGTACCGGAAGTTGATCGAGTTCGTGGCCACCGGCGTGGTGAAGGTGACGTACTTGCCCGCCCCCTGCAGCGTCACGGCCTTGCGGTAGGAGGCTTCGTCGGCCAGCTGGCCCTGCGTGTAGCTGGGACCGATGACGCTGCCGTTGGTGGCGGCGTTCTCCGCCTGGACCTCAACATAGGGCAGGGCGGCACCGCTGCCGCCGGTGGCGGCGGCCCATGCCGGGGGCGCCGCCAGGAGGACGCTCGTTGCGACCAGCAGTGCGCCGGTGCCGCCCAGGGCGACCGCGCGTCTGAGTGTGCGTAGGGACTGGAACAAGGGTTGCTCCTTGGGGCCGAAGCCGTCGTGAGGCGTGCCGCCGTCGGGTGGGGTGCCCGAGGTCAGGTGCCCTTGGGCACGACGCAGCGCTTCGCCGGCCCTTCGTGGCCGGGCAAGGTGGAGCAGGTGCGAACAGGTGGAGCGGGAGGATCCGAGCACAGGCGGCGGCGCGTGCAGCACCGTATTGGCTCGGGCAGAGACGAGCAATATTCCGACCAGAGTTTGTTTCAAGCTTACTTTTTCTTGCAAGTTGTCGATCTCCAGCATCGTGGTCGCGTCGGCGTACGGAGAAGCCTTACCCACCTGGGGAGGGCGCGTCCGCCCCTGGCGTCGGATCGTCCCCGGGTGGAGCTTTCTCGCCTTGGCTGTCCCGATGTTCTTGCTGCAAAGACTGACGAATTTTTACGCCAGGCCGTAAGTGGATTGCGGATCATGCCCTAGGCTTGAGCCATGACACGACGACTTGCCGAGGTGGCCAGGAAAGTCGGGGTCAGCGAGGCGACGGTCAGCCGGGTACTCAACGGCAAGCCCGGTGTCTCCGAGCAGACCCGCGAGGCCGTGCTGACCGCCCTGGACGTGCTCGGCTACGAGCGCCCGACCCAGCTGCGGGGCGAGCGCTCGAGGCTGGTCGGGCTGGTCCTGCCAGAGCTGCAGAACCCCATCTTCCCCGCCTTCGCCGAGGTGGTCAGCAGTGCCCTGGCGCAGCAGGGCTTCACCCCGGTGCTGTGCACGCAGACGGCGGGCGGCGTCTCCGAAGCCGACTATGTGGAACTGCTGCTCCAGCAGCAGGTCTCGGGCGTGATCTTCTTCGGTGGCCTGTACGCCCAGGCCGAGTCCCCGCACGAGCACTACGAGCGGCTGTCCCGCCGCGGTCTGCCGACGGTGCTCATGAACGCCGCCATACCCGACCTGGACTTCCCACAGGTCAGTTGCGACGACGCGGTCGCGGTGGAACAGGGCGCCGGGCACTTGCTGTCGCTGGGCCACCGGCGGATCGGCCTGGTGCTCGGCCCGCCCGATCACATGCCGTCGCGACGCAAGCTGGCGGCGGCTCGCACAGTACTGGAGGGGGCCGGGCTGGAGCTCGAGGAGGCGGACGTCGCACACGCGTTGTTCTCCCTGGAGGGCGGGCAGGCCGCGGCCGCGCGCCTGCTGCAGCGCGGTGTCACTGGCATCATCTGCGCCTCGGACCCGCTGGCCCTGGGGACGGTGCGCGCTGCCCGCAGGCGCCGGCTCGATGTGCCCCGGGACGTGTCGATCATCGGCTACGACGATTCCTCCTTCATGACCTGCACCGATCCGCCGCTGACCACCATCCGCCAGCCCATCGAGGCGATGGGCCGCGCCGCCGTGGAGCTGCTCGTGGGAGAGCTGGCCGGCGCCAAGGTCACCCACGACGAGCTGCTCTTCGAGCCGGAGCTCGTGGTGCGCGGATCCACCGGTCTGGCGCGAGAGAGCCCAGCCGCTGACTGAGCGCCAACTCGCAGCGCCGGCAAGGGCCGTACCCCACGAGGTGCGGCCCTTGCGGTGTTTGTGGCGAGCCCCATCACGGTTTCGCGTTGGCTTCTTGCAAAGTACCGTCGAGATATTGCGGCGCCGACGGGGTCGGTGCTTAAGTGAGGCACGCCACATCCCCACGCACTCCGCCCATGAAGGGGTCTTCCACCCATGCGCAGATCCGCAGCGCTGCTGATCGCCGGCGCTCTCACCCTGACCGCTGCCGCCTGTTCCAGTTCCTCCGACGGCGGTGCCAAGCCGACCAACGGCAAGGTCACGATCTCCATCGACTGCGCCCCGCCGAAAAGCCGCCCGACGCAGCGCAAGCAGTGGGCCGACGACATCGCGGCCTTCGAGAAGCTGCACCCGAACATCACGGTGAAGAGCATCGACACGTTCCCGTGCGAGACCCCTGAACTGTTCACGGCCGCGCTCAAGGGCGGCACCGAGCCCAACGTCTTCTACACCTACTTCACGGACAAGCAGCAGGTCCTGGACGCCGGCCAGGCGGCCGACATCACGAAGTACGTCACCTCCGAGAACCTGCCGGTCAAGGACGACATCATGTCCTCGGTGTGGGACACCCAGAAGTCCGGCGGGAAGATCTACGGCATTCCGCGCACCAACTACACCATGGGCGTGATCATCAACCGGAAGCTCTTCCAGAAGGCCGGGCTGAACCCCGACCAACCGCCGCAGACCTGGGCCGAGGTCGAGGCCGACGCCAAGAAGATCGCCGCCCTGGGCAAGGGCATCGCGGGCTACGGCGACTACAGCGCGGGAAACAACGGCGGCTGGCACTTCACCGCCGAGATCTACGCCCAGGGCGGCCGGATGGTGAGCGACGACGGCACCAAGGCGGCCTTCAACAACCCACAGGGCCTGGCCGTGCTTCAGAACCTGCACAAGCTTCGCTTCGACGACAACGTCATGGGCAGCACCCAGCTCTACAAGTGGGGCGACCTCCAGAAGCAGATGGCCGCGGGCAAGTTGGGGATGTACATCGCCGCCCCTGACGACATCACCTACATGGTGCAGAGCCTCGGCGCCCACTACGAGGACTTCGGCATGGGCCCGGTCCCCGGCCAGAGCGCACCCGGCGTCGGCACCCTCACCGGCGGCGACGACTACATGTTCAACGTCAAGGACACCCCCGAGCAGATCAAGGCCGGGATCCAGCTGCTCAGCTACCTCTGGCTGACGGAGGGCCAGGGCCAGCAGTACAACTACCCCCGCTCCAAGTCCTCCGGCCAGGCGGTCGGCCTGCCCCAGCCGCAGCTGTTCCAGGGTGCCACCGCCACCAAGGACGCCCAGCTCAAGGCCGCCAACGCCACCATGTCGGTACAGGCCTTCGAGCCCTTCGTGAAGGCCAACGTCCCCGGCGTCACCGAGCCCGGCAACGCCCAGGCCATCTACAAGATCCTCGACACGGCAATGGCGTCCACGCTGACGAACCCCCATGCCGACCTGCAGAAGTTGCTGGACACCGCTGAGCAGCAGGTCAACCAGGTCCTCGCCAACGCCCAGTAGTCGCAAGGGCCGCCAGGCCCCGGGACGGGCAGCCTCTCAAGGAGATCGACGATGGCGGTCGCGACCGCATCCTCCGGAACCGACGCGCCGCCCGCCAAAGCGGCCGACCGGGCCGGGGCACTGCGCAGATCCGTACAGCGCAACCTCACCGCACACGGCTTCCTGATCGGCGCGGTGCTCTGCTTCGCCTGCTTCCAGTGGTATCCCATGGTCCGCGAAGTGATCATGAGCTTCCAGAAGGCGAAGGCGGGCAGGACCACCTGGGTCGGCCTGCACAACCTCGACCAGATCGTGCACGACCCCAGCTTCTGGCCGGCCTGGCGGAACACCGCCGAATTCACCGGCCTGGCCCTGCTGTTCGGCTTCGCGCTGCCGTTCGTCACGGCCGTGGTGATGAACGAACTGCGGCACGCGCGCGGCTACCTGAGAATCCTGGTGTACCTGCCGGTGATGCTTCCGCCGGTGTCCTCACTGCTGCTGTTCAAGTACCTGTACAACCCCGAGTACGGGCCGATCAACCGGTCACTGCAGCTGCTGCACCTGCCCACCTCCGGCTGGCTGCAGTCCCCGGACATGGCGATGCTCGCCGTCGTCATCGCCTCCACCTGGATGAACATGGGCAGCGCCACGCTGATCTACCTGGCGGCGCTGCAGAACATACCCGGTGAGCTCTACGAGGCCGCCGAACTGGACGGAGCCGGACTGCTGCGGCGCGTCTGGCACGTGACGATCCCACAGACCCGGCTCGTTCTCTCGCTGATGCTGATGCTTCAGATCGTCGCCACCATGCAGGTCTTCGTCGAGCCCTTCATCCTCACCAACGGCGGCCAAGGGGTGGAGGGTTCGACCACCACCGTCGTCTACCTGATCTACCAGTACGCCTTCAACTTCTCCAACTACGGCGCCGCCTGCGCCCTCGGGCTGCTCCTGCTGCTGGTGCTCGCCGGGTTCTCGGTGATCTACGTGCGACTCAACCGGAGGCTGGAGTCATGAGCGACACCCGCACCCTGGTCAATCCGGCCCAGCTGAACCGCACGCTCTACCGCGCGACGCTGATCCTGGTCGTCGCCGCCTTCACGCTGGCCTTCCTCGGCCCCCTCTACCTGCTGGTGACGGGCGGGCTCAAGGGCACCACCGAGTCCATCCAGACCCCGCCCACCTTCTACCCGCACCACATCGAGGCCTCCAACTACAGCGACGCGTGGACTCGCCTCAGCATCGCCCACCTGCTGCTCAACACGCTCTGGTACGCCTTCGGGGCACTCGCCTTCCAGCTCGTCCTGGACGTCGCCGCGGCCTACTCGCTGTCCAAACTACGGCCGGCGCTGGGCAACGCGATCCTCGGCCTGATGCTGGCCACCCTCATGATCCCAGCCATGGTGCTGGTCGTCCCGCAGTACCTGACCGTGCTGGACCTGCCGCTGATCCACCAGAACCTGCTCAACTCCCCCTGGGCGATCTGGCTCCCGTCGGTGGCCAACGCCTTCAACATCTACCTGCTGAAGCGCTTCTTCGACTCCGTGCCCCAGGAACTCCTCGATTCCGCCGCCATCGACGGCGCCGGACCGCTGCGCACGCTCCTCTCCATCGTGCTGCCCATGTCCCGGCCGATCATCGGCGTGGTGTCCATCTTCGCCCTGGTCAACGTGTGGAAGGACTTCCTCTGGCCGCTGCTGGCCGAGCCCGACCCGACCAGGCAGACACTCAACGCCGGTATCTACTCCCTCTCCCTGGGCGTGCCGGAGAACGTGCTGATCGCCGCCTCGGCCATCTCCGCCGTGCCGACGGTGGTCTTCTTCCTGATCTTCCAACGCAACATCATGTCCGGGCTCACCGCCGGCAGCCTCAAGGGCTGACACCATCTCCCGAGGAGACTTCTACCGTGCACCAACCCCACGAGTGGTGGCGTGGCGCCGCGATCTACCAGATCTACGTGCGCAGCTTCGCCGACACGGACGGCGACGGGGTGGGCGACCTGGCGGGCGTCCGGTCCCGGCTGCCGTATCTCGCCGAACTCGGTGTCGACGCACTCTGGTTCACCCCTTGGTACGCCTCACCGATGGCCGACGGCGGCTACGACGTGGCCGACTACCGGGCCATCCATCCGGCCTTCGGCAGCCTGGGAGAGGCCGAGAAGCTGATCTCCGAGGCACTCGCGTCGGGTATCCGCACCATCGTCGACATCGTCCCCAACCACGTTTCCGACCGGCACCGCTGGTTCCAGGAGGCGCTCGCCGCAGGCCCCGGCTCGCCGGAGCGCGATCGGTTCTGGTTCCGTGAGGGCCGAGGCGAGCGGGGCGAACTTCCTCCCAACAACTGGATGTCGCAGTTCGGTGGCAGCGCCTGGACCCGCGTCCCGGACGGCCAGTGGTACCTGCACCGCTTCGCCTCCGCCCAGCCCGACCTGAACTGGCAGCACCCCGAGGTGCGCCGGGAGCACGAGGAGGTGCTGCGCTTCTGGTTCGACCGGGGCGCGGCCGGGGTCCGCATCGACTCCGCTGCCGAGGTCATCAAGGACCCGGCGCTTCCCGACCTGGTGGACGGTGCGGACCCACATCCCTACCTGGACCGCGACGAGATCCACGACGTGTACCGGGACTGGCGCAAGGTCGCCGAGTCCTACACCCCGCCGCGCGCCCTGATCGGCGAGGTCTGGCTGCCCGACCCCGAGCGCTTCGCCCGCTACCTGCGCCCGGACGAACTCCACACCGCCTTCAACTTCGGCTTTCTCACCTGCCCTTGGGACGCCGCGCGGCTGCGCGAGGCGATCGCGACCACACTGGCCGTACACACGCCCGTCGGCGCGCCCGCCACCTGGGTGCTGGCCAACCACGACGTGACCCGGACCGTCACCCGCTACGGCCGTGCCGACACCGGCTTCGACTTCGCGGCCAAGGCCCACGGCACTCCCACCGACCTCGCACTGGGCACGCGGCGCGCCCGGGCGGCAGCGCTGCTGAGCCTGGCCCTGCCCGGCTCCGTCTACCTCTACCAGGGCGAGGAGCTCGGCCTGCCCGAGGTCGAGGACCTGCCGCACTCGGTCATCGAGGACCCGATGTTCCACCGCACCGGGGGAGCCGACCCCGGCCGGGACGGCTGCCGCGTGCCGCTGCCGTGGAGCGGCGACGCCCCGCCGTTCGGCTTCGGCCCCGAGGGCACTCGGCCCTGGCTGCCCCAGCCTCGGCACTGGTCGGCGATGACGGCGGAGCAGCAGGTGGCGGACCGGGACAGCATGCTGAGCCTGTACCGCACGGCGCTGCGCCTGCGCCGGAGCGAGACCGCCCTCGGCGACGGGCAGATGACCTGGCTTCCCAGCGGCCCCCAGGTCCTCTCCTTCACCCGCGACCCCGGCTTCGGCTGCGTCGTCAACCTGGGCTCGGAGCCGGCACCGCTGCCACCGCACCGGCAGGTCCTGCTGAGCAGTGCACCGCTGAGGGACGGGCAACTGCCCACCGATACCGCGGTCTGGCTGCGCCTGCCCTGAGCCAGACGCATCCCCTGATCGCACACAGGGCCGCGCCGCCCCTGGGGGGAGCGGCGCGGCCCGCCCCTCCCCACACCTCGCGCGAGGGCCCATCGCCCTCCACCACAGAATCGAGGCGCAGTGAACCGCACAAGCAGACGTACCGGCGCGCGGCGAAGAGCCGCCGCAGCCCTGGCGGTCGTGACAGCGACGGTAGGCCTCACCGCCGTACCGGCCGGCGTTGTCGCGGCGGCACCGGCTGGTGCCGCCGGGGAGACCCAGGCCACGCCGGTGACCCGCGCCGGGCTCGACCCCACCCTGGTCGCCGGTCGCGGAGCCGACCTCGGCTTCCTGGAGCAGGAGGCGGAGCACGCCCCGACCGACGGCACCGTCATCGGGCCGGGTCGCACCGCGTACACGCTCGCCGCCGAGGCTTCAGGCCGCAGTGCGGTCAGTCTCGCGCCTGGCCAGTACGTCGAGTTCACGCTGCCGCGTGCTGCCAACGCCATCACTGTGCGCTACAGCGTCCCGGACGCCCCGACCGGCGGCGGGATCACCGCCCCGCTCGACGTCAGCGTGAACGGACGCCACCGCAGCACCATGACGCTGACCTCGCAGTACGCCTGGCTGTACAACCAGTATCCGTTCACCAATGACCCCACCGCCGACCTGCTGCACCCCGACTGGTGGATCACCGAGTGCGGCTGCGTCCCAGGCGCCACCACCCCGGCCCCGGTCATTCCCAAGCCGTTCCGGCCGAACCACTTCTACGACGAGCAGCGGCTGCTGCTCGGCCGTAACTATCCGGCCGGTGCACACATCCGGCTGCGCGTGCCGGAGCGCAGCGAGGCCGCGACCACCGTGATCGACCTGATGGACTCCCAACTCGTCGCTCCACCGAAGGCGGACCCGTCCGCGGCCAACGTGCTGGCCTTCGGAGCGGACCCCAGCGGACGGCGCGACTCCGCCGACGCGATCGACAAGGCCATGGCCTTCGCCGGACGGGCACACCTGAAGGTGTACATCCCTCCGGGGACGTACCAGGTCAACCGTCACATCATCGTCGACGACATCACGATCGAGGGTGCCGGCAGCTGGTACACGATCATCAAGGGCCACCAGGTCACTCTCGCGGCACCGGCCCCGGACGGCTCGGTTCACACCGGCGTCGGCTTCTACGGCAGGGACGCTTCGGCGGGCGGCAGCCACCACGTGCACCTGTCGGGCTTCGCCGTCGAGGGCGACGTGCGCGAACGGATCGACACCGATCAGGTGAACGGCATCGGCGGAGCACTGAGCGACTCGACCATCGAAGGGCTCTACATCCACCACACCAAGGTGGGCATGTGGTTCGACGGGCCCATGAGCAACCTGCGGATCACCGGCAACCAGATCGCGGACCAGATCGCCGACGGCATCAACTTCCACGCCGGGGTGACCGACTCCCTTGTCTCCGGCAACTTCATCCGGAACACCGGCGACGACGGGCTGGCCATGTGGTCGGAGAAGACGGAGGACGCGGGCGACGTCTTCGACCACAACACCGTGCAGACCCCGGTGCTGGCCAACGGCATCGCGGTATACGGCGGAACGGACAACACCGTCTCCGGCAACCTCGTCGCGGACCCTGTCCGGGAGGGCAGCGCTGTCCAGGTCGGCTCCCGTTTCGGCGCTGAAGCCTTCACCGGCCACCTGTGGATCACCGACAACACCACCGTGCGTGCCGGTACCTACGAGCTCAACTGGAACATCGGGCTCGGGGCGATCTGGCTCTACGCCCTGGAGAAAGACATCAGCGCGGACGTCGAGGTGGTGGGCGACTCCTTCCTCGACAACACCTACAACGCGGTGATGTTCGTCGCCGACTGGCCGGTCAAGGACAAGTACTCGATCACCAACGTGCACTTCAAGGACATCAGAGTCGACGGTACGGGCACGTCCGTGGTGAGCGCCCGCGCCGCGGGGTCGGCGAGTTTCGAAGACGTGCAGGCCCGCAACGTCGGTGCGGTCAGCGTCAACAACTGCGGGTCCTTCCACTTCACCCCTGCCGGTTCGGAGTTCTCCGTCTCCGACCGCGGCGGCAACGGGTCCTGGCTCGCGCCGTGGGAACTCCCCAACACCATCACCTGCGACGACCGGCCTGCGGTGGTGCCCCCACCCGCACCGAGCCCCTGGCCGTAGGAGTCCAGAGGATCCCGTGCGACGGTCACCTCCCCGGGCCTCCAGGCTCCGGGGCCGGGCGGCCGGCTGCGAGGCCCTGGACCGCCTGGACGACCTGGGACCGCTGCCCGGCGACGTCACCGTGCACCTGGACGCCGGCTGACGTACCCACGCCCGGCAGAATGCCTTCCACCGGCTCGCCCGCTGCTGCGAGCCCCGCGCCGCCGTCGTCGACGCCTTCTTCGACCTCGCCGACGCGATCACCACCGTGCGCAGTCTGATCCGGCAGGCATGGACGACGCACCGCCGGGGAGCCCCGGAGAAATGAGGCGGCCTCGGCAGCCGATTCTTGGCGTACGCCCGGCAGCGGTCTCAGAGGTGGAGCCGCCCTTGCGCCGTCACCACCGTATCGTCAGCCGTCAACTCGCCCCGCCGATCGGTGACGACGTACATCGGAGGGGGCCCGTGGGTTGGTGTGCCGCCTCTGCCTGGGGTCACGTGTGCCGACGATTCCCGCGCCGGTCTTCGGCGCGACGAGGACGCGATGCCAATCCGTTCTCCACCACCTGCAACGCTGTCACGTATTCAGCGGCACCGCTCCGTCGCTTTCGACACTAGTGGACGGTCCGACGAGAGGTCACCGGAGTGGTGGTGGCACCTGGCCGTCCCGAGAGGCCTCCAATTGATTACGACGACCTGTCAACACTCTCTGGCTGGTCCAAGCCCCGAAGCTGCCAGACCATCCGGCCTACCGGGAGATCATGGCGGTGTTCACCGCGGCCGACTCGCCGTTGCGGGCGCGGGCGGTGTGCGAGGCGATGGACGTGCAGATCGCGCCCAACCACGTGAACAACGTCCGCCTGAAGCTCAAGCGGCTGGCCGAGCGCAGGATTCTGATCGAGACCGAGCAGGGATTGTTCACCCGGCCGCGGCCGTAGCCGTCCATCGAGCCCACGGCCAGGCCGCCCGCACCAACCGAAATGGGTGCAGATCCCCTCAGGGGATCTGCACCCATTCTCGATCTTCACTGCGTTAGAGGTATCGACGCCTCTCTGGCGGGCCCAATAGGATGCGGCGCTCAATTCAACCGCGATCAAGCAAGGAGGGGGCGCGGGATGCTACTGACGTGCCGAAAGTGTCGGCAGCGTGGAGTTGCTTTTGACGGGATCAAAGGACTGTGTCCGGTCTGTCAGCAGGAGAGCGACTTGTCGAAGCCGCCTCAGCGTCGGGGGCGCAACGCCAAGGCGGCGTTGCTGATCCAGTCCAAGGTAAGTCCCGGGCGGGTTTCGATGACGGGCCCACTGCTCACGGTACTGGCTGCAGCCGCGGTGGCCATCGTCAGCGAGGTCGTGCGGTTCTCCGCCGAGCGCACGCGGGCCCACCAATGGGCCTTGGCCGCCGCTAACGACGGCTATGACCGGCAGGCTTTGCACAGCGCACTCCAAACGATTAACACCACGAACATGTTGCGCTTCGCAGCCTTCATGGCAGTTCTGTATGCCTACCAGCGGTGGGCGCGCGCTGGCCACGCGAACGCCATGTCACGCACCGACATCGGGCTGGGATGGACCAGGGCCCTGCCAGGCGGCCGCGGAGTCGTCTGGACCTACGGCGCGTGGCTCCTGTCGGTTTTCGCCGCGCTCTACCTCTCATTCGTGACCAACTCCAACCTCCGAACGCCCGGCGACTACGAGACCGCGGCGAACGTCGACGCCATCTACAGCCTGGTCCGAATAGCCCTGGCCGTCCTACTGAGCACGTTCGTCGTGCAGTTGACCCTTGGACTGAACAAGCTGCTGGCCACGCCACAGACCATGGACGTGGCCGACCGGCCCGTCGAGCTGCAGACCATCGACGAGGAGTAACCTGCCACGCCTGGCCGCAGCGCCGGGGGAGCGCGACCTGCGATGTTCCAGTTATCAGTAAAGGTGCAGTTCCCTGAAGGGATCTGCACCCAACCGAAATAGCAAAACGGGCATCAGCTCGCGTACCACCCTCTCAACACGCGCCGGGCTGCCGGGATGCGTGGGTACGCTGCCGCACACGACTGGCTGCCAACTTCCGTCACACGTACTGGACTTGAATCCGGTCGAGAGTGTCTCGTCGCTGTTACGGCGCGTTCCACTGGCCAACACCGCCTTCACCGACGACGAGCACCTCGGAACGCACCCTCCGCCGAGGTCTGCGCCACATCCAGCTTCGCCCTGACCTCGTCGACGGCTGCCTCACCGGCACCGGGGGTGGTCTCGCTGGGGGCGAAGACGCGGAAGGGTGGGCCCCAGAAGCCGGTGCCGCGGCTGGTGTAGAGGAGGGTGCGGGTGCCGTGGTGGCTGAGGCCGGCGAGGGCGGGCTGGTCGATGCGGACGAGGTGGTGGAAGGGCCAGATCTGGCCGCCGTGGGTGTGGCCGGAGAGTTGGAGGTCGATGCCGGCGGTTGCCGCCCGGTCGATGAACTTGGGCTGGTGTGCCAGGAGCAGGACGGGCAGGTCGGGGTCGGCGCCGTCCAGGGCTCCGGCGAGGTGGGCGCGGTGGCCTGCCAGGCCGGAGGACTCGGCGGTGACGTCGTCCACGCCGGCGACGACGAGGGTGTCGCCTCCGCGTTCGAGCAGCAGATGGCGGTTGCGCAGCGGCTCCCAGCCCAGCTCGTCCATCAGGTCGACCCAGCCCTCGGCCGTGGGACGGCCTGGCGCGGCGGCGTTCGGCCGTGCCGTCCCCGATGTCGCCGGTGTCGCAGACCAGGTCGGCTTCCAGAGCGTTCACCGCCTAGCACACCCGCGCCGACCAGCGAGCACGATCGAGGGGACCGTAGTGGGTGTCGGCGATGAGAACGACGCGGATACCGGCCAACCCGGCACCCAGCCAAGGGAGTTGCACGTCGTGGCGGCGCACGCGCGGCACGCGGCGGGCCTCGGCGTAGCCCCAGGCGAGCTGGCGCCGGCCGTGGCCGCTCACCATCGCGAGCGGCATACCGATCAGGCCGAGGACGAACAGGGCGGTGCCGAACATAGTGACGGGCAGCGGCCAGTGCTGGCCGGTGTACAGGAGCACCCAGCAGGGCACGGCCCACAGCAGGACGGGGGCGATCATGGGGATGTAGCGCATCAGGCGGTGCAGTCGGCCCTGCTGCGGTGCTTGCGCTTCACCCTCGGCGGGCCTGGCGCTGCCGGTGGCGGTCACGCTTCCCCTCCCTGACCGGGCTCCCGTCTCGCGCACTGTATCCGGTCGCCCTGAGGCCGGCCGGAGGGGGGTTCATGGGTGCGGCCCCGTGGGGCGAAGGAAGGCTGTCGGCTGGGAACCGGAGTCGGCCGTCGCCGAGGGAGGCGAAGGCCGCGCCGGTCGCGGCGAGCAGCACGACGTCGGAGAGGGCGCTGCAGATCTGGAGGGCGGCGGAGTTGGCACCGGCCTCCTGCGGTGTGGAGAGCCGGGTTCAGTGGGCCAGCGCGAGCACGGCCTCTACCGTCTTGCCGGACCTGTGTGTGCTGACTCGTACCTCTTGCGCCAGTTCCAGGACCAGCGGCCAGCCGAATCCGCCGGGCTCCCACAGCGGAGTGTTGCGCCGGTGAGGAGGCGTGGGGCTGGCGTCCGCCACCCGTACGGTCACGGTTTCCTCGTCCGCCCGCAGTCCGAAGCCGGTCACTCCGCCGGCGTGCCGGATGGCGTTCGTGACGAGTTCCGACACCGCGAGGAGTATCGCCTCCGCCTGAGCGGAGTCGTCGGGCTCCAGGACGGACAGGAAGATCCGCGTGATACCGCGTGCGTCCTCGGCTGTTCGAGGACTCCTGGCGGGCCGGTGCACATCCTCCGTGAAGGAGGGCACCATCACTCACCTCCGATCTCAATGGGTGCTTTTGTCCGCTTACCCGGCAGGGCCGGGATCAGACGCGTTCCACTTACAGGTGAGTCCGCAGGTCGATCGACGGCGGTCTCGGGGTATCCGAAGCCGTGAAAGCCCCCAAGACGTTCGTTGCCATGCGGGAACAATGACCGAAGACCGACCAACCAGCCGTGCCGTACCGCACGAGGAGGGATGTGGAATGTTCCGGCGGACGGCAACCGCTCCGCGCACCACCCATCGACGCCCAGGAGGGTCGGGAGGCCCGGTGGCGCGACCCGGCGTTCAGGCCGTGCGGTCGCCGGTCCGCGCGTCTTTGTCGTCCATCTGCAGTGTCGCCGCGTCGCAGAACGCCTCCAACCCCTCCAGCAGCGCCGCTCGTTTGCCGACGGGCATGAGCCTCAGCACCGTCTGCAGCTCCTGCTCCCTGCGCGTGCGCAGTTCGTCGAGGAAGGCGCGGCCCCGCTTGCTGAGGTGCAGCCGGACCTCGCGCCGGTCGGCCTTGCCGATCACGCGCTCGACGAAGCCGGCCGCGACCAGCCGGTCACAGAGCCGACTGGTCGCGGGGGGCGCGGAGGAGAGCGCGTCACACAGGGCGCGCAGGTTGATACCGTCCTGGTGCTCCAGGGTCAACAGCACCCGCATCTGCGACGCCGACGCCGGCGCGGTGGTGGCCCGGCCCCACAGGACTTCCAGCAACTCTCCGGCCGTCGCGGTCACTCGGGCGACCTCGACGGGTTCCGGGCGGGGACGGAATGCGGTCACTGTCACACTCTCGCAGGCACTGGGACGGTCGCCAGCGTACTAGGCACCCGCAACGGCAACAGATGGTTTGAACGGCGTGGCGCGGCTACCGAGCGGCCTCCTCGCGAGCGAGGCCGGTACGTGTCCACCGAAGGATTGGTGTGTTTACCACCGTGAACAGATACGTGACCGCTGAGCGGGCTCTGCGCACAGCGGCATCCCACGAGTTGCTCGACGCCGTCCGTCGCGTGCTGGTCGAGCAGTACGGCGCGGAGTCCGTCGACCTGCTGATGGCCGACTACGGGCTGACGGTGCTTCAGCCTGTGTCGGTGCCCCACACCGGGGAGCCGGTGTCCGTGCACAACAGTGTGGCGGGCCGTGCTTTCGGTGCCCAGGAACCGGTCGTCGAATCCGCTTCCGGCGGCCGCGTGCGGGTGCACCTGCCGGTCAGCGTGCGCGGGGACCGGCTGGGAGTGCTGTCCGTGACTCTCGCGCACAGGGGCGGGGTCCGGGAACTGCTCGGTGAACTCTCCGACATCGCTGAGGTGGTCGGCCACGAGCTGCTCGTCGCGGAGCGGGACACCGACATCTACGTGCAGGCGCGGCGCAAGGACCGGCTCACCCTGGCCGCCGAGATGCAGTGGCAGCTGCTGCCCGGACGCTCCTGCTCCCGCCGCGAGTACGAACTGGCGGGGCAGTTGGAGCCGGCGTACGCGATCTTCGGTGACAACTTCGACTGGTCCGCCACGGCCGACCGCCTGATGCTGTACGTCACCAACGGCATGGGGGAGGGGATAGAAGCCTCCCTGCTGACGAACCTGGCCATCAACGCCCTGCGCAACGCCCGCCGCGCCGGGCTCGCCATCGACGACCAGGCCGCCCTGGCGGACCAGGCGGTGTACGCCCACTACCGGGGCCGCGGCTACCTGTCGGTGCTGATGTTCGACTTCGACCTCGCGACGGGCCGCGCCGAGGTGGTGGACGCCGGCTCGCCGCAGATGCTGCGGCTGCGCGGCGGCGCGGTGGAACACGTCACCTTCGAGGCGCAGCTTCCGTTGGGCATGTTCGAGGAGACCGACTACGTGGCTCAGGAGTTCCAAGTCCAGCCCGGTGACCGGCTCGTGTTCGTCAGCGACGGGGTGTACGCGGTTGCCGACCCCAAGGGTGAGGCGTACGGCGATGTCGCCCTTGCGCGGGCGATCCAGGCCACTCGGCTGCTGCCGGCCGCCGATGTCCCGCGCGCCATCCTGCGGGAGTTGACCGGCCACCGCGGTCGTTGTGTGCCCGACGACGACGCGCTCGTCGTCTGCCTCGACTGGCACGGCACCTGACCCCGGGCAGGATCGCCGGCCGGGCACTTTGATGTGTGCCGATCCCGTGTTGTTCGCACCAGACCGTCGACGCTAACGTTTGCCATGAGGCAATAATCCAGTCTCAGGCGTGGTCGATCGACGGCCCTGTACAGGAGGAGGCGATGAAGGTGTCGGAGCAGGAGGCGGTCGAGTCGACGGCGCGCCGGCTGGGGATTTTCCTGAAGCGCCGCCGAGAGCAGATCGCTCAGCGCTGGGCCGATGCGCCGCTCTTCCGGACGGTGTTCACCGTATCGCGCGAAGAAGCGGTGGATGCGTGCAAGGCAGTGGTGGACGCGCTGTCCGACGTAGCCTTGTCCGGACGCCTGGAGGACATCACCTCGTCCGGTTTCGACGGCGTGCGCGACCAGTTGGGACGCATGTCCGGTAGTCAGACCCGGGCGGGATGGAGTCCGGCCCGGATCGCGGACGAGGTGGCCGCCCTGCGGGCCCCGGCGGCCGAGTTGCTGCGGGGCGAGTACTCCGACCCCTCAACGCCCGAGGCGGCCGAGGGCCTGCTGGCGTTGACGGCCCTGATGGGCACCCTGCGGCTGGTGGTGATGCAGACGGCGCTGAGTTCGGGCGAGGAGCTCATCGCACGGCAGCGGCAGCAGCTGCTCGAAGTGGCCACGCCGGTCATCAGCCTGTGGGAGGGCGTCGTCGCCGTACCGCTGATCGGCACGCTGGACAGCGCTCGCAGTCAGGTCGTCATGGAGTCCCTGCTGGAGGGCATCGTGGACCAGCGGGCCCGCTACGCCATCCTGGACATCACCGGTGTGCCCACGGTCGACTCGCTCGTCGCGCAGCACCTGATGAAGACGGTGGCCGCGGCGCGGCTGATGGGCGCCGAGTGCATCGTCTCCGGCATCCGGCCGGCCATCGCACAGACCATCGTGCAACTTGGCATCGATCTCAGTTCCGTTCTCACCCGCGCCTCACTCGCCGACGCCCTCGCCTACGCCCTCAGCCGGCTGGGCATCGAGGTCTCTCCCCGTGCGAGCATGCGGTGACCGCTCCGTTCCCGGGCCACGCGACCGTAGTGCCGGTCCTGGCGCTGGGGGACACCCTGCTGGTCAGCCTTCAGGGTGAGCTGCACGACGGCATGGCCGAGCAACTCCAGCAGGACATCAGTCACCGAATCGCCGGCAGCGGGGCGACTGGCGTGATCATCGACATCTCCGGTGTGGAGGTCGTCGACTCCTTCCTTGGCCGGATCCTCGCCGAGATCGCGGTCAGCGCCAGTCTGCTGGCGGCCCGCACGGTCGTCGCCGGCATGCGGCCGGCCGTGGCGATCACCTTGGTCGAGCTGGGCCTCACCCTGCCCGGACTGACCACCGCGCTCGACGTCGACCGCGCCCTGGAAATCCTTGCTGGAACGTCCACGCCGGGCGCCTCGGACACACGCGAGAGGGCGACGTGATGCCGGCTTCCGACCCCGCCGTCGAGACAAGCCTGCCGATCCGCTCGGACGCGGACCTCGCGTGGGTGCGCCAGCACGTACGCCAGAGCGCGGCCGACCTCGGCTTCGGACTGGTGCAGCAGACGAAGCTGGTCACGGCCGCAAGCGAACTGGCCCGCAACACCCTGGTCCACGGCGGCGGCGGACACGTGGAGATCACGCCACTGAACCGAGGCGTGAGCCGGGGGCTGCGGCTGACCTTCGCCGACAGCGGTCCGGGCATCCGCGACGTCGGGCTTGCCATGACCGACGGGTACACCAGTGGCGGCGGCCTGGGGCTCGGGCTCAGCGGTGCCAAGCGCCTCGTCGACGAGTTCGAGATCGACACCGAGCCGGGCCGGGGCACGACTGTCACGGTCATCGCCTGGACCACAGGCGTACCCGCGGCACGGCCGGGGGCGTGATGGGACGCGTCTGGGACATTCCGGTGCACGACTCCACCCGCGTACGGGACGTCCGGGTGGCGGTCGAGGCGGCCAGCGCCCAGGCCCGTCTCGACCCGCACCGCACCGCGGTCGCGGCCCTGGTCGCCACTGAACTGGCCACCAACCTGGTCAAGCACGCCAGCGGCGGTCGGGTCCTGATCGACCTCGTCGACCGGCCTGGAGCCACCCGCGCCCCCGCCGTGCAGGTGGCAGCCATCGACTACGGCCCGGGCATCCCCGACATCACCGCGGCCCTGCGCGACGGGTACTCGACCAGCGAGGCGTCACTCGGCGCCGGCCTGGGTACGTGCATGCGCATAGCCAGCGATTTCGACCTGTACAGCACCTCCCGTGGCACCGTCGCGGTCGCCCGCTTCGACCAGGAGCCGGCAACGCGTCGGGAAGGGAACCGGCAGGGCCCGAGAGCGGGAGGGATCAACGTCCCCCTCGGCCACGCCGAGCACTCGGGAGACGCCTGGAGCTGCGCCCGCGCGGGCAGCCGCCTCACCCTGATCCTCGCCGACGGCCTCGGCCACGGCGCGCACGCGGCGCACGCGTCCAGTGCCGCCGCCGACGAGCTGCACCGCTCGGCCCACCTGCCACCGGAGGAGATCCTGCGCCACATGCACCCGGCCCTTCGGGCCACCCGCGGCGCGGCAGTCGCGGTGGCACAAGTCGACACGGACACCGGAGAACTGGCCTTCGCCGGCGTCGGCAACATCGGAGCCCGCCTGCACGCCGGCGACTCATGGGACCACCTGGTCTCCCACCCGGGCATCGTCGGCGCCCAGTTCCCGGCGTCCGTGCCCGTACGCCGCCGGCCCTGGCGGCCCGGTGACCTGCTCGTCCTGCACAGCGACGGTCTGCCCAGCCGATGGATACCGCCGAACGATCCCGGTCTCCTCGCCCATGAACCGGCAGTGGTCGCGGCGACCATCCTGCGTGATGCCAGCAGTGCCGCCAACCCAGTGCGCGACGACACCAGCGTGGCCGTCCTGGCCTCCGACCCCGTGGACCGACGCCATGATCCCGCCTGACATCCGGAAGATCACCACACCCACTGAGGCCGCCCGAGCTCGGAGCTTCGCGGCACACCTCACGGCCTCCCTGGGCGCGCCCGATATCGGACGGGCGCGCTTCCTCACCGCCCTCACCGCACAGTTGCGGAAGTCTCTCGGCCAAGGCGGCGCCGAACTCACCCTCACCGTCCGGCAATCAGCCCCGGACAAGCCCGTACGCGTACAGGCTGCCGTACAACCGGCCACGCCGTCCCCGGGACAGGCCTCGCCGTGGCGCCTGGCCCTCTCTTGCCCCGGTCCCCTGACACAGGACCCGCCTTGCCCGGCGCACCCCGACGCCACCGCGACCGCGTCCGCCGAAGCCCTGCTGGCAGCGGACGAGGAGACCGCGGCGGTTCTGCAGAAGCTGGACGAGTCGGAGAAGCTGCTCCAGCTCCACCGTGAGGAACTGCACCAGACCAACCAGGGCGTGCTGGCCCTGCACGCCGAACTGGACGCCGCCGCGCTGACCCAACAGGAACTGCTTGACGCGGAACGGGCCGCGCGCGGCGAGGCGGAGAAGGCACGACGCCTGCTGACCTTCCTCGCCAACGCCAGCGCGGTCGTCACCGCGTCGCTCGATCACCGGGACATCGTGCGCCGCCTGCCCGACCTCCTCGTTCCGGAGTACGCGAGCCAGGTCGACGTGTGGCTCTTCGACGAAGACGAGAAGACAGCCGGAAACGACCTCCACTCCGCCGCCGCGGTGGCCGCCGCCCGCACCGACCGCCCGCAGCACGCCGGACCGCACCCTGGCGACCTGCCCGGCATCGACGACCGCCCGCCCTCCGCCCTGTCGCCGGACCGGCCTCTGCTGTGCATCCCCCTCACCGTGCGGCGATCCCTGGGTGTCCTGACGCTCACGGCACCCGGCGACCGCTTCGACGCCGACACCAGCGTCATGCTGCGCGAACTGGCCCGCCGTGTGGCCATCGCCCTGGACAACGCCCTGCGCTACGAACAGCACCGGGACACCGCCGAGGAACTCCAGCGCGCCCAGCTCACCGACCTGCCCTCCGCGGACGGCCTGCACCTGGCCGCCCGGTACCTGCCCGCCACCCGCGGCCTCAACATCGGCGGTGACTGGTACGACGCCTTCTTCCAGCCCGACGGCAGCCTGCTGACCGTCATAGGAGACGTGACCGGGCACGGACTGCACGCCGCCGTCATCATGGGCCAGCTGCGCACGGCCCTGAGGGCGTACGCGATCGACGAGACCAGCCCCGCCCGGATCCTCACACGGCTGCACCGCATGCTGTGCCACCAGCAGCCCAACCTCTACGCCACTGCCACGATCGCGCGCTTCAGACCGGACGATCCCCAGGTGACGTGGGCCGCCGCCGGCCACCCGCCGGCCGTGGTCCGTGCTCCCGGCGGCGCCGTGCGCGTCCTGGACGACAGGCCCGGGGTCATGCTGGGCGTCCCGATCCCCTTCGAGTACGAGGACCGTACGACCGAGATCGAACCGGGCTCCACGCTGGTGCTCTACACCGACGGCCTGGTCGAGCGGCGTGCCCAAGGCATCGATGCCGGGATCGAGTTGCTCGCCCGGACCCTGGCAGCATTGGACGAACCCGACCTCGAAGACCTCGACGCGAGCGCGGAGTCCCTCCTCAAACCCCTTGTCCATGAGTCGGAGCGCGACGACGACGTGTGCGTCCTTCTGTGCCGCACCGCTCCGCTCCGGAGCCCCTGACAGGAGACACGGACCGGCATGCGGCCGATGCCGGTCCCGGGATGACCCTGCACCGTTCCCGTCCGCGGAGGGCCCGACTCCGGGCCGCCCCGCTCCTGGCGATGGTCGAAGAGACCCTGTACGAGCGGTCTGCTCACATGAAGCCTGGCGGCCGCCTGGGAGCCGGCGCCCGCGGCCTCCGCTCGGCGACCGGGGACCTCGGCGGCGGGCGCCCACCGCGCCAGGTCCTGTGCGCGGCCCGCGGAGCCCGCCGCACGAGACCGCGACGGAATCAGCGGACCGGAGGTCCCGCAGGGCCGTCGGCAGGGCTGGTCCAGAATTCCTGGACCAGCCCCGTCACCGCTCGCCAGGCGCATCGTCCGGAGCGGGCGATACCTTTCTCTGAGCGGCGAGTAAAGCCTTCAGCCCCCGACGCAGGGCCGACCGCTCCGCCGGTTGCAAGGCCGTCAGCGCAGCCGTCAGTGCCTGGGTCCGGCGCGACGCCACGTCGTCCAGCACCCGTCGTCCCTGCGCGGTGAGGCTCAGCCGTACCTCACGGCGATTCCGCGGGTGCAGTGCGCGTTCCAGCATTCCCGCCGCTTCCAGCCGGTCACACAGCCGGCTGGCCGTGGGCAGCCCTATGTGCAGCCGCTCGGCCAGAGCGGTGAGGTTCAGCTCAGGTGCCGCCTCCAGCGTCCGCAGAGCGCGGAGCTGGTGCAGGGACAGGCGCAGGGGCGCTTCCTGAGCGGCCAGCGACCACAGGTTCGTGAGACTCTCCACGGCGTCCGCGATCTCCAGCGCGACGGCGTCCGGGCCAGCGCCCGGCCCCTCCACACGGTCATCGCCAGAGCCGTCGAGACGGGTCACGAACACATCGCTTTCACTGGGTATCGGACGCTCCTGAGGTCACCCTCATCAATTCGCTGTGTACCCGACGGCAGGGGCAGCAAGCCGTTTCCCGGCCGACCCCGATCGAAGTGGGCCGCCTGGGCGTCGCTTCATGGTAGGACCCATGGCTTTACGTCCTCGGAACCGGGGGCCCCGGTCGTAAGCGGCTGGCGCGGACATCCGGCTGCTGTGGTGAGAGAGACAGTAGGCGACGGACGGAGCGGCGGCGCCCTCAGGGCCGGGGGCGGATCCAGACTTCAGAGCGCATGGCGACCGCCATCCGGGCAATGCGCCGGGTGTGACACGCGTTGGAGTCGTCGTACTGACTCTGGTGACCGCTCTGTCGGCTTCGGCCGCGGCGGTTGGATCTCGCCCTCCTGGTGGTTCGCGGCGCTCCCGCTCGCCTTCGTGTGGGCGGTGGGTGTCCGGTGCAGCGTCGACATTCGGTGGTGCGGCGGCAGGGGGTTTCGCGCAGGACACCGGTGAGGGCGGCCTGTCGGAGTTCCGCCTGCGTCCGGGCGGCGAGCTCGTGTGGGAGATAGGCACCGGGTACTTCGGCTGATGCACGCAGGACGCCGGTTTCGACGCGGCCGAGTTCTCCGGCAAGGCCGCGGACCTGCGTCCTCACATGCTCCGTCGACGCGTCGACCCCTTCACCGAGCGCTCGTACGAGGAGATGTCGGAGTGGCTGGAACCGGGGCAGTTGCTCGCCGAACCACCACCTTCGTGGGCGACCGACTGGAAGGCCGCCGATCCGGACCGTTTCACCGTCTGACGTGGACAACTGCCGTGGCCCGTACTGACGGAGGTTCGAGGAGTGCTGATCGGCGGCTGGGGTAGGCGGGTGCTGCCGGACGATGTGCCGGCGAGGACGAGACCCAACGACCGGGAGGGGCGCATGACGCCGACGACGATCACACGGACTGCCGAGCAGACGGTGGACGTTCCGGAGATCGCGGACCCGTCCAAGGTCGCGCCGAAGAACGCGCGGGAGCTGTCGAAACTGTTCTTCGGTCAGTTGGCCGTGCTGGAGGAGGGCACGCCCGAGTACAGCTACGCGCGCAACACGCTGATCGAGATGAACATGTCCCTCGTCCGCTACGCGGCCGGCCGGTTCCGCAGCCGGGGGCCGGAGGAGATGGAGGACATCGTCCAGGTCGGCATGATCGGGCTGATCAAGGCGATCGACCGGTTCGAGCTGTCCCGGGAAGTGGAGTTCACCTCCTTCGCCGTCCCGTACATCGTGGGGGAGATCAAGCGGTTCTTCCGTGACACCTCCTGGGCCGTGCACGTGCCGCGACGGCTCCAGGAAGCCCGCTCCCAACTGGCTCGGGCCAACGAGGAGCTGCGCACCCGACTGGGGCGGACGCCGACGAACAAAGAGCTCTCTGAGCTGATGAGCCTTCCGGAGGACGAGGTCGTCGAGGCTCAACTGGCCGCCAACGGCTACAAGTCGGCCTCCTTGGACGCGGCGATCAACAGCAGCGAGGACGGCGAGGCCGCGCTGGCGAACTTCATCGGCGACGAGGACGAGGCCCTGCAACTGGTCGAGGACTTCCATGCCCTCGTACCGCTGATCGCGGAACTCGACGAACGCGACCGCAAGATCATCCACTGGCGCTTCGTCGAGGAACAGACCCAGGCACAGATCGGCGAACGCCTCGGCATCTCCCAGATGCACGTCTCCCGTCTGATCAAGCGGCTCCTGGCACGCCTGCGCGAAGGCATGCTCAGCACGGAATAACGGCCGGGACCGGCCGGACAGGCGGTCCACACCGACACCTCGTTCCCGCCGGATCTCCGAGAGCCTGCTGGCAAAGCCGTCGATGAGGCAAAGCCGTCGATCAGGAGTGGCGATCGACGGCTTTGCACACCCTTGGCCCTCGACGTCTTCCCCGGCCTGCCGGGCGTGGCCGGGTGGGCTACTCGGCCAGCGCCTTGGCCTTCCGGCAGGCCGGGCTCGCCATTGTCCGGCGCAGCGATGGCCCCGGTCACTCCTGCGGGACGGGCTCGTCACACACCACCACGGCGTAGGAGCCGAGACCGATGAGACGGTCTCCGGAGATGTCGCCAAGCGCCGTGTACAGCGTCAGTACGGCTCCGGTCGTGTCGTCGAAGGCGATGTCCTTGACCGTGCCGTGCGTGGCGCCGTGTTCCGTCAGGACGCGGTGCCCGAGGGCCTCTTGATGGTCGGGGAGCGCGCGCCGACTCGGGTCGGCGGCGGCACGGGAACGAACGATCACGGCATCCCGTCCCATCCCTTCGACCGCGTCCCAGACGATGACCCGGGCGTGTCCGGATGCACCGGACAGCCGCAGGCAAGCGATGTTCCCGGTGCGGACGTCGATGGTCAGGCTCTCCACCCGTCCCAGGGACTCGGCTTCTTCGGCGGTGATCACGGGAAGGCCCTTGGCCTGTGTGAAGAGCATCATGGTCGGCTCCCTTCCGCGCTGACGGTCGGGTCGGTGTACGGCTGCGCCGTGTGCGCGCGGAACGCCTCGACCTGGGCGCCGAAGCTGGGCAGGTCGTCGGCGATGAAGCGGCGGGCGTGCGCCGGGACGACCAGGGCCCGCCCGGAGACGGCCAGTGTCTCGCCGCGCGGGACGAACGCCTTCCGTTTGCGGTGGTCCGGATTCTCGTTGCTGGCCATCTCGAAGCCGATGACTCGTCCGCTCGTGCCGGTCTCTATCACGACGTCCAGCACTGTGCCCATCGCGGTTCCGTGATCCGTGAGAACAGGTGCGCCGATGACCTGGCCGCGGTCGGCTTCGCCGGCGCCCACGACCACGTCCGACTCCTCCACGACGGCCTCGCTGGGGATCATCACGGCGGACGGTCCGATGGCGTGCACCCCGGAAAACGGCAGGCTCTTCTTGAGCGGGCCGGCGAGCAGACCGCGCCCGCTCAAGGTGAAGCCGCTGATCCGGCCCGCCCGCGCGTCGAACACGGTGTCCCGGACTTGGGCGACGGCGTCGCCGCTCAGCGTCACGACCACCCGCTTGGTCAGTTCCGACGCGAGAATGAGGGTGATCACCGCGGTCCCTCCCGGCGGGGATAGCGGGCCGAGCGCACCGCGATCACCGTTCCCCCGCGGCGTTTGGCCTGGACTGCCAGCGTCGCCGCTGTGAGCAGACCCGCCAGCGCGATCAGGAGGACCATCAAGCCCCACCACTGCATCGCCACGACCTCCTCGGTGCCGTCATCGCCGGGCCGCCCCCGGTCCGGCCTGTCCCTTCGCTATCCGGTTGCCCCTGGTTCGGGCAGGGCACGCCATCGGTGCGCCGGGTGGCGGAAGTCGGCGGGGCGGGTAAGGCGCCGGAACGGGCAGGGCCCTCGCTGCGGCAAGAGCTCAGATCCAGTCCTTGCGCTTGAAGGAGGCTCAGTAGAGCAGCACGGACGCGATGACTATGACACCGGTGGAAGTGAGGAATCCTGCATGGCTGTTGACGCCCGGATACGGGACGTTCTGGCCGTAGAAACCGGTGACGGCCGTGGGTACGGCCACAATCGAGGCCCAACTGGTCACCTTCTTCATGATCAGGTTCATGCGGTTGCCCTGAACCGTCAGGTTGGTCTCCATGATGGATGTGACCATGCCGCAGGGATTCGGTCCACCCGGTGGCCCTGAGGACGTGGTCGTACACGTCCTGGTAGTAGGGCAGAAACGATGTGGTGAACGGCAGGCGGGGGAGGTGCCGCACCGCCGGTACACCATCCAGCGGCGGGCGGGTGCGCCCCGCGGACCGTTTGGCCAGGGTGTTCACGGTGGCCGAGGCCACGGCTGGCGACGCGACGGCGCGGACGGCGGCCTGCCACCGCGTCCGCCCGCCGAACGTGGCCATACCGGTCGCGACACCGAACCACAGAGCCCGTGGTCGGCGCTGCGCCTCAGCCGGGGCACCACCTGTTCCGCGCGCGGCCAGTGACGCGCGGCGATCTCCTCGCAGACGCGCCGGTCGGCACGGCCAGCAGTGCCCGGACCGGGCCGTGGGAGGAGCCGGCCCCACGCCAGGCGGCGGGCTGCGGCGTGAGCGGGGTGCGCAGCGCGCGTGCGGCGTACTGAGGTCGGACGCCATGTGATCAGCGTGCCGGCCGGGTGCGGCGTGATGCATGGGCCGGTCCGGTCGTGCAGGGCGGTCCTTTCCCCGGTGGCGCTGATGGCTGCGGACGTCACCCGATCACCGTGCGCACGAGGCGCATCCGGCCGGGCGGCCAGCACTGTAGAAGTTCAGGAGAGCGCGATGCGGTGCACCGGCGCACGAGCGAGTACAGGGACGGTACCCGTGGCGGACGAGGCGACCAGGACGACGACCGGGGACGGGGCGACGGCTCACGAGGCGCCGACCTGTCTGGTTACCGGCGCGAGCGGCTATATCGGCGGTCGGCTCGTGCCTGAGCTGCTGGACGCCGGGTACCGGGTACGCTGCCTGGCGCGCACGCCGCGCAAGCTGCGCGACCATCCGTGGGCCGCCCGGGCGGAGGTCGTCCAGGGCGACGTCCTCGACGCCGCGTCGGTGGCACGGGCGATGGACGGCGTGGACGTGGCCTACTACCTGGTGCACGCGCTCGGCACCGGCCGCGACTTCGAACAGACCGACCGTGAAGCGGCCCGCGTCTTCGGCGAGCAGGCCCGCCGGGCCGGCGTCCGCCGCCTCGTCTACCTCGGCGGGCTGACCCCCGAAGGGGTCGCCGAGTCGCATCTCTCCCCCCACCTGCGTTCCCGCGCCGAGGTGGGCCGCATCCTGCTCGACTCGGGTGTGCCGACCGCCGTCCTGCGCGCCGCCGTCATCATCGGTTCCGGCTCGGCCAGTTTCGAGATGCTGCGCTATCTCACCGAGCGGCTGCCGATGATGGTCACCCCGCGCTGGGTGTACACCCGTATCCAGCCCATCGCTGTGCGGGACGTCCTGCGCGTCCTGGTGGGCTGCTCCCGTCTGCCCGCCGACGTCAGCCGCGCCTTTGACATTGGCGGCCCGGAGGTGCTCACCTACCGGGAGATGATCCAGCGGTACGCCGCCGTCGCAGGGCTGCCCCGGCGGCTCATCGTGCCCGTGCCCGTGCTGACACCTGGTCTGTCGAGTCAGTGGGTCGGCCTGGTGACCCCGGTGCCTGCCTCGATCGCCCGCCCGCTCACGGAGTCCCTGCGCCACGAAGTGGTCTGCCGGGAGCGGGACATCGACCGGTACCTGCCCAGTCCGCCCGGCCATCCGCTCGGGTTCGACCAGGCAGTGGCCCTTGCGTTGCAGCGCGTTCGGGAGGCCCAGGTCGCCACGCGCTGGTCCTCGGCTTCCGTGCCGGGCACCCCCAGCGACCCGCTGCCGACCGACCCGGACTGGGCAGGCGGCAGCCTGTACGCCGACATCCGCGAACGCGAGACGGATGTGGCGCCGGAGGCGCTGTGGCAGGTCATCGAGGGCATCGGCGGTGAGAACGGCTGGTACTCCTTTCCACTGGCCTGGGTCGTGCGCGGCTGGCTCGACCGCCTTGTCGGCGGCGTCGGCCTGCGCCGGGGCCGACGGGACGCCCGGCGGCTGCGGGTGGGCGACTCGCTGGACTTCTGGCGGGTGGAGGAGATCGAGTACGGCCGGCTGCTGCGGCTGCGCGCCGAGATGCGGCTGCCGGGTCTGGCCTGGCTGGAGATGCGCGTGGACGGCAACGGCGGCGGATCTGTCCGATACCGGCAGCGGGCGCTGTTCCACCCCCGTGGACTGCTGGGTCACCTGTACTGGTGGAGCGTCTCGCCCTTCCACGCGGTCGTCTTCGGAGGCATGGCCCGTAACATCGTCCGCGCCGCCGCCCGTGCCCAGCACGATCATGCCCCGCACAGATGAGCCCCTCACGGCCGGCCGCGCCGCTTCCGGGAGCGCCGCGCCGCCGGAGGACAGTGGAGAGAAATTGAAGCCCATGCGCGTCTCGGTCGTCCTGTTCACCTCCGACCTGCGCCTGCACGACCACCCGCCGCTGCACGCGGCGCTGAAGTCCGCCGACGCGGTCGTCCCGCTCTTCGTGCGCGACCTGGCCGTCGAAGCTGCCGGGTTCGCCACGCCGAACCGCAGCGCCTTCCTGGCCGACTGCCTGGCCGACCTGGACGCCTCCCTGCGTGAGCGCGGCGGACGCCTCGTGGTGCGCTCCGGCGACCTAGTGGAGGAGGTGTGCCGTACGGTGCGGGAGGCGGACGCCGACGAGGTGTACATGGCGGCGGCGCACAGCGCCTTCGCCACCCGGCGGGAGCACCGGCTCCGGCGGGCCCTGGAGTCCGGCGGCCGCCGCCTGTTCGTCCAGGACGCGGTCACCGTGGCCGTGCCGCCCGGCGAGGTGACCCCCTCCTTGTCGGACCACTTCGCCGTCTTCACTCCGTACTACCGGCAGTGGGCACAGGCCCGCCTGCGCACGGCTGTGGCCGCCCCGCGCCACGTGCACGTGCCCGACCAGGTGAAGGGCGAGCCGGTGCCCGCCCGCAGCGAGGTCACCGGGGTCTCGCCCGCCCTGCAGCCCGGCGGAGAGACCGAGGGCCGCAAGCGGGTGACCGCCTACTGGCGGCACGGCCTGGACGCCTACGACGACACCCGGGATGACCTGGCCGCAGACGCCACCTCCCGGCTCTCCGCGCATCTGCATTTCGGTACCCTTTCCCCAGTAGAACTGGTGCACCGGGCCCGTCGCCGCGGCGGACGGGGCGCCGAGGCGCTGGTTCGGCAGCTCGCCTGGCGCGACTTCCACCGTCAGGTGCTCGCCGCCCGCCCGGGCGCCGCCCGTGCCGACTACCGCACCAAAGGCGACCGTTGGCGCACCGAGCGCACGGCGAAGGCCGACATCGAGGCGTGGCGGGAAGGCCGTACCGGCTACCCGGTGATCGACGCCGCGATGCGGCAACTGCGCCACGAGGGCTGGATGCACAACCGGGCCCGCCTGCTGACCGCGAGCTTCCTGACCAAGACGCTCTACGTCGACTGGCGCATCGGCGCCGCCCACTTCCTGCACTGGCTGGTCGACGGTGACATCGCCAACAACCAGCTCAACTGGCAGTGGGTGGCTGGTACCGGGACCGACACCCGGCCCAACCGGGTCCTCAACCCCGTCGTCCAGGCCAAGCGGTACGACCCCGACGGCACCTACGTCCACCGCTGGGTGCCCGAACTGAGGAATATCGACGCGCCCGCAGTGCACGAGCCGTGGAAGCTGTCCGGAGCGGACCGCGCCGCGCTCGACTACCCCGACCCGATCGTGGACCTGTCCGAGGGCCTGGACAGGTTCCGCCGGGCCCGCCACCGGCAGGAGTGACCATGGTGGGCCGTCCTGATCGTTGGCCTCGTCGCACTCGTGCGCTACCTCGCCGGTGCCCGTCATCAGCAGCCGGGCTCGCCCCCACCGCCTGGCGCTGGCGACTGGCAGGAGCGACGGGCCGAGAGCCTCCTCGCCGAGCGGTTTGCGCGCGGGGAGATCGACGAGGACGACTACAAACGCCGGCTCGCGCTGCTTCGGGAGCACCGATGAATCCGCATAGCCGCCGAGAGGTCTGGGCGGCGATCGCCATCGCCGCGGCGGCCCTGGTGCTGGGTGTCGCCACGACAAGTCTGATGGCTGCGTCCGGCGCCTTTCACAGGGCGGGACCGGCGTCCTGGCGAGCGCAGGGCGCGCGATGCGCCGCGCCGGCCGCGACAGGCAGTGCGGTCGACGTGACCGTGTGGGACACGGGACGCATGATGCGGGGCCCGAACTGGCCCGCGCCGAACAACGGCCACCCAGGTTGGTACGGCATGAGCATGATGCGTCTGGTAGCCCACCCCTCGACCGTTCCGGCAGGAAAGGTCACAGTGCGCGTCATCAATGCGGGGACCCTCACGCACGAGGCGATCGTGTTGCCGCTGCCGGCGGGGCAGGCCGCAGGACAACGTGCCATCGGCTCCGACGGCCGGGTATCGGAAGCCGGCAGCCTTGGCGAGGCGTCCCGCACCTGTGGCAGTGGCGCTGGAGACGGCATCGCCTCTGGTGCGGCTGCCTGGACCACGGTCACGCTGCGACCGGGTCGCTATGAGTTGCTGTGCAATGTCCCGGGTCACTACGCGGCCGGGATGTACACGGAACTGGACGTCGCTCAGTGAGTGGCCCTTACCAGCGGTAGGGGTCTGCCGTAGAGGGTTCCCGATCGTCGCCGGATTCAGCGGGAAGCCGCTGTCCCGGTCCGGTCGGCAGCAGGGTGACGCGGGCCGGTAACGGCGGCCAAAGCGGCGGCTTCTTACTGCCCGGCGACACCTTGGTGGTGCCAGCCGGGTCGTCGTGCGCTCCGCCGCGTCGCTCTCCCTGGAGTGCGCATCCACCGCCTTCGAGCGGGGGCGGGCCAAGCGGAAGTATTCCTGGACCGTTACGGGTACGCCAAGGTGGTCCTGCTCCGACGGTTCATGCCGGTCGTGCACGCCGTCCTCGATCCGGTGGCCGGAGCACTCGGCGTGCCGGTGCGCACCTTGACTCTCTGGCGGGTGGCCAGCGGCCTGGGATGGTCAGGAGCAGCGCAGCAGGATCATGAAGCCGTAGTCCATGTGGAGCTGCTGGTGGCAGTGGAACAGGGACAGTCCCGGCTGGTCGGCGGTGAAGTCAAGGGCAACGGTCTGGTAGCCGCCGAGCATGACGACGTCCTTGCGCAGGCCGCGGGTGGGGGTGCCGGCGATGTGGGTGACCTCGAAGGTGTGGCGGTGCAGGTGGACGGGGTGGATGTCGTCGGAGGCGTTGCGCAGCCGCATCCGGTACCGCTTGCCGCGCTCGACGTCCAGCACCGGCCTGTCGGTGTCCAGTGAGAAGGGGACGCCGTTGAGGGGCCAGATGTTGAATCCCCTCTCGGCGGCGTTGCGCTTCTCCACCAGCAGGTCGATCGTGTGGTCGGGTCGCTGATTCGTGGAGCCGGGGTCGGCGAAAGTGCGGTAGTCCCAAGTGAATGAGGGTGGCGCGTTCCACCGCGGAGTGCCGCTGCGGCCGGCGTACTCCACGACCGTGCCCATGCCGGCGTTCCGGTCGTCGTCCGAGGTGTCTCCGAGCACCCAGACACCCGGGTGGTTCATTTCCACGACGGCCGAGACGCGTTCGGCGGTGCCGATCCACAGCACTGGTACGTCGGCCTGGCGGGGTACCGGGTTGCCGTCGAGCGCGACGACCTTGAAGGTGTGGCCGGGCAGGGCGAGGCTGCGGATCTCGGTGGCGCTGGCGTTGAGGACGTGGAACAGCACGCGCTGTCCGGTCCTGACCCTGACCGGAGTGCCGTGGCCGAGTTTGCGGCCGTTGACGGCGAAGGCGCGGTAGCCGACCTCGTAACCGCGCGGCATGCCCCGGGCCAGGGAGTCGGCCATGGCCTGCTCGCCCTTGCGTTTCAGCGCGGGCACCGGGGAACCGGCCAGGAAGGTCTGCGGGATGTCCCCGCCGTGGCTGAGGGAGGGCTGGAACTCCTTCAGCGTCAGGAACACCTCCTGGTCGTAGGCGCCGGGGTCGGCCTTCGGCTCGATGTGGACGGGGCCGGCCTGTCCGGAGTACGTGCCCCGGGTCAGGTCACCGAGCGCTGCCACATGGGTGTGGTAGAAGCGGAAACCGGCCGGTCCGGGGGTGAACGACAGGCGCCGCATCCCGTGGGCGGGGATGTACGGAGTGCCCTCCTCGGCGGCCCCGTCGACGTCGGCGGGAACCCGCTGGCCGTGCCAGTGCAGCAGTTCGGGGGTGCCGGTGTCGTTGTGCACGTCGACCACGACCGGGCGGCCTTCGGTGAACCGCAGCAGCGGCCCCGGGAACTGGCCGTTGTACGTCGTGGTCGACACGATCGTGCCCGGCGCGAGCTCGACTTGACCGGTCGCGATCCGCAGGGTGTAGTCCGCCTTCTCCGGAGGAACGGCAGCGCTCGTCGCTGCCCGCGAGTAGCGGTCGGCGACCCCGCCGGTACCGACTCCGGCCAGCGCGGACACGCCACACAGCCTGAGGACGTCACGACGAGAGATGGCCACGGCTGCGCTCCCTTCTCCGCGTCCCGCCCTGACTGATTCGGACCGGACAGGAGTTCCCATGTGCAGCGTGGCCCTGCCAACGGTGCCGGGGCTCCCGCTGCCGCCGGCCTCCGGCCGCCGCCGTGCTGCGCATCGATGTCGCCCGGTGCGGACGGTCAGAGGTGACCTGCCACGAAGTCGGCCACCTGGAAGCCGAGTTGTCGGCCCGCGCGGTTGTCGATCGAAGTGTGCTGGCCGGACCAGATCCGGCTGAGCCACGCTTCGGTGGCCGCGTCCTGGAAGCCGGCATAGGTTCGGGTGGTGCCTTTCGACGTCACCGCGAGACGATGCCGCGCGCCGTAGAGCCTGGTGAGCGTCGTTGCCGCCGCTTGGCTGAGGGCGGCGTGGGCGCTGGGATACGACGGGTCCGGGGCGGTCGTCACCAAGGGGGTCCAGTGGGGATCGCCGACGATGTGCGGGTTGTAGTGCGTACCGCCGAGCCGTATGGCGCTGACGGGCCGCCATACGCGGTAGGCGTACTTGGCGTCGTACAGCGCGATCGTGGTGTCGGCGAGGGAGAGGTCGAGCCGGGCGAAGACCTTCACCGCCCGGTCCAGGCTCGCGTTCTGGGAAGTGACGAGGTTCTGCGCGATCTCATTCCAGACGTTCCAGACGGGCGCCGCCGCCCAGAACTTCGCGGCTGCCGTCTGATCGGGGGCGCGGGTGCTACTGGACTTGCTCCCCAGGTTCTTGACCTCGTTCAGGGCGGTGGCGTATTCGGCGCTGCTCACGGCCGGTGGCGGTGCCGGGCGGAACTGGCGTCCGCTCGTCAGCACGAACGGCTTGACCGAGCCCCAGTTGGTGAACACCGGTGTTGGGAAGTCCGGAGGGGTGGGCCGGTAGTCACCGGCCTTGTCGCCGGGACGAAAGCGAGGCGGCTTCGCCGAGGACCCGTCGTGGGACCGCAGGCTGATCAGCCGGCGGGCGACAGTGGCTCCCACCGTCATACCCGCCTGCTTGTCCGGGCCGTCCGGAACCGCGGACAACTGGCTGCTCAGCCGCTGGTCCACGCCTGCGTGTTCGGCCGGGTACAGGGCGACCAGCACATCGTGGGCTGCCTGGTCCGCCGCGGCATCGGGACGAGCGCCTCGCGGTGCCGAAACCGAGAACACGTAGGCGGGGCCGGACCGGGTGATCGACACCACCGCGTCGTACTCGGCAGCCTGAAGGAGCGCGAAGCTGCGCGTGGGCTGGACGGTGGCCGGCTGCGCCTTCGGATCGCCCAGGATGGTGATGAGCTCGCGGTTCCATTCCACGACCGAGGTCCCTGACCTCGTGGCCGCGGTGGCCGGGGACGGCGAGTGAGCGGCGCCGGACCCGAAAGCGGGGCTGGTGAGTCCAGCTGCCAGCGCGGCTCCGGCCAGCATGACGAGTGTCTTTTGCTCTCCACCCATGCTCTGCGGCTCCTTGTCGCCGGCGGTAGGTGTGGCGACCGTTGCCGTACACGTCACCCATCTGGGTTACGGCCGACCACATGGTCAGCGGACACCACGGATCGAACGGCGAGTCCGCAGTGCATTCACAAAGAAGCACTCCACGCATCCGCTCCGGAGCGGGACGGGGATTGCGAAGCCGGGTCTCGTCCGGTTGATACCCGGGCTTGACCGGTCGTTGCAGAATCACGACCGGACCCACCGGGACACCGGCCATTAGGGCGGCACACGTCACCCACACCAACGTTTCGGAGGGCTGAACGGGCGCGCATGGTCCTGCAACCCGATCACCTCCTCACGTCATCAAGGTCGATCGCCAGCTACAGCCTGCCGGGACCCGATCCACGCCGCAACTCAGGCATCGGGGTCACAGACCCGGGTCGCATATGGCGATAGCGCACGTGGAGTGCAGTAACACCGGCCGGAGACTGGAAGCGTAAAGCCGGCAGGCACATGCGGCCGCTGCCACCGTCAGCAGGAGCAGACAGGTCAGCAGCACCATGCCCGGCCGACTCGTGTCTGGCTCGTGACTGCCTCCGGGAGCGAGGACAACTCCGATCGGATCTTCGCAGGTCGAGGAGCACGACGCGCGCGACCTGCTGTTCATCCCCGACAGGTATCGTCTCGCGGTCCCGGATGTCGGCAGATGGTGGTGTGGAATGAGTCAGGCGTCGCAGGGCGGTGGAACTGCTGTGCTGGAGCGGAGGCTGGGCGTTTTCGATGCCGTCGTCATCGGGCTGGGCTCGATGATCGGTGCGGGGGTCTTCGCCGCCCTGGCGCCGGCCGCGCGGGCGGCGGGCTCGGGACTGCTCGTGGGGCTGGCCGTCGCCGCCGTGGTGGCCTACTGCAACGCCACGTCATCGGCCAGGCTGGCGGCACGTTACCCGCAGTCCGGTGGGACGTACGTGTACGGCCGTGAGCGGCTGGGCGAGTTCTGGGGCTACCTCGCCGGATGGGGCTTCGTGGTCGGCAAGACCGCCTCGTGCGCGGCGATGGCACTCACCGTGGGGTCATATGTGTGGCCGGCCCAGGCGCACGCCGTCGCGGTGGCTGCCGTGGTGGCGCTGACCGCCGTCAACTACGTGGGTGTGCAGAAGGCCGCGTGGCTGACGCGGGCGATCGTCGCCGTGGTCCTGACCGTGCTGGCAGCCGTGGTGGTGGCCTGCCTGACCTCCAGGACTGCACAGACCGGGCGGCTGGACATCGGATCGGACGCCTCCGTCACCGGGGCGTTGCAGGCGGCTGGGCTTCTGTTCTTCGCCTTCGCCGGGTACGCGCGGATCGCGACCCTGGGCGAAGAGGTGAAGCACCCGGCCCGCACGATCCCCAGGGCCATTCCCCTGGCCCTGGGGATCACGCTGATCGTGTACGCGGCGGTCGCGGTGTCCGTGCTGGCCGTCCTCGGCCCGGACGGGCTGGCACGGGAGAGCGCGCCGCTGGCCGAGGCAGTACGGCAGGCCGGGGTGCCGGGGCTGGTCCCGGTGGTTCGGGTAGGGGCGGCGGTGGCGGCACTTGGGTCGTTGCTCGCGCTGATCCTGGGCGTCTCGCGGACCACGCTGGCCATGGCCCGGGACCGTCACCTGCCTCATGCTCTGTCCGCCGTGCATCCACGGTTCAAGGTGCCCTATCGAGCGGAGTTGCTGGTGGGCGCCGTGGTGGTGGTCCTGGCCGCCACCACGGACGTGCGCGGCGCGATCGGATTCTCGTCGTTCGGCGTGCTCGCCTACTACGCCGTGGCGAACGCCTCCGCCTGGACCCTGACCCAGGAGGAGAACCAGCCGCCGCGCGTCATCCCCGCGGTCGGGCTGGCCGGCTGCCTGGTCCTGGCCTTCACCCTGCCCGCGACGTCGGTGGCGTGGGGAGCGGCGGTGCTCGCCCTTGGAGCGGCGGCCTACGGCGTACGTCGGCGCCTCACGGCACGACAGGCATCGTGACGCCCGGCTCGCGAACGCTGGTTGTGCGAGGGGTTCCGCCTTTCGCTGACCCGACGGTACGGCGTGTCTCGCTCTCGGCGCCGTCGATCAGCCGGGTACGGAGAGCCGGGAGGCGTGCCGGGTGATGCGCCTGGCGACGAACTCCGTCCCTGCCACGAACCGCATCATTGGGCCGAACATCGGGGCGGCGAGCGAACCGGTGAAGTACAGGCCCGGCTCCGACGACTCGAGCCATGCGGACAGCTTGGGTGCCTTCGAGCCGCGGACGCAGGCCAGGGTGGCGCGCACCGCGGGCGCCAGGAACGGGACCGCGTCCAGGTCGAGGCGATAGCCAGTGGCCGCGAGAACGTGATCCACGGTGAGCGCCGTCTCCGCCCCGCCCTGCCCGGAGAGTTCCAGGCGTACTCCGGTACCCTCCGCTTCCGCCCGGATGACGCGGGTGGACGTACGGACCGGCACCATGTTCTCGACCCGGTCCCGCAGCCACCATCCGCCCGACGGTCCCAACGCGCGGCGGAAGAGCAGCATGCGCGCGGCCGCGGGAAACCTGCGTACTCCTCCCGGGGCTGCGCAGACCGCGGCCAGGACCCATCCCGTACCCAGGGGCGAAGCCGGCCGGGCCACCCGCTGTGTCCAGGGCCGGACCAGATCCGGCTTAGTCCCCCACAGCACGCGCGGTTCCCGCACCAGCACCTGTACCTCGGCGCCGGCCTCGTGCAGCAACGCGGCGCTCTCCAGGGCGGACTGGCCACCGCCGACCACGGCGACGTGCTGACCGGCATAAGGAGACAGGTCAGTGTGGTGGCTGGTGTGCGAGACCAGGGCAGCCGGACCAGGTCCCTCGGGGGCGAGAGCCCGCAGTTCCTCGGGGATCTCGGCGAGCCCGTTCAGGCCGGTCGCCACCACGACGGCGGCGGCCGGAAGTTCCTGTCCGTCATCCAGCCGGACGAGGAACCCTCGACCTGCCGGGGCCCGTTCGACGGTCACGACCCGGCCCGGGTCCACCTCGCCGACGTACCGCTTCTGGAACCACATCCCGTACCGCACGAACACGTCGCACGGGATCGGCGTCAGCTCGGTCAGCTCCGGCTCACCGTGCATCCGGCGGAAGTCCGCGAGGCGCCCACCGGGCTCCGGTGCGGAGAGGTCGGTCGCGTCCGGAGTCGATTTCAAGAACATGCCCGTGGCCATGGCGTGCCGCCAACTGCCCATCACCTCACCGAAGATGCGGACCGGTACCCCGGCCGCCCGAAGATGCGCGGCCACCGACAGACCGTACGGACCCGCCCCGACCACGACGACCGGAAGCCCCGCACGGCCAGTGAACCCCTGCTCGTGGGCAGGCCGTTGTCCCGGCAGCGACTGTGTCACGCGTCCCCCTGCTGATCCCGACACCGCCTTCCCCAAGGCAGCGCGTACTCCGGAATGGCATGCCGCCGCACCGCCGCCGCGCCCGTCCCCCTCCGCCGCTCAGTGTGACGTATCGGCCGGTATCAGTCGACGATATCGACCACATTGACCCAGAGGCGGGCGATTGGCAGAACCGCGCTCCTTCACCACGCACAGCAGCAGTGCGAGTTCGGACTTGCCTGCCCCGCACAGCAGGTAGGCGCAGGTTGTCTTCACGGGAGGAGCCACACGCGATGCTGGAGACGCATGGCCAGGCCGGGCACTGGTTGACGGCGCGGCGGGCGCCGTGCTCCTGCCACGGGGCCTGGTGACTTCGGGAATGAAGCCGGAGTCCCGGGCGCAGGTGGCGGATTGTGATTCACGACCGTGCCCAGTAGATGCGGAGAGCGGCGCGACCAGGCTCATCCGTGCAGCCATGGTGTCCAGATCCTGAGCCAGGCGGTCACCTGGAGATCAGAATGTCGGACCTCGAGACACCGGTGGGCCGGGGAGCCGGTGCCGGCCCACTGCGGCGAGGAAGCCGGCAGGAGAGCTTCGTGCGTGGATCAGCCGGTTCCGGCACGGCAACTTCTTCCATGGGTGCTCCACGCGGATTTCGTCGTTCTCGGCTTGGGCAGCGAACCGCGCACGGAATGGCTGTGACAGCGGACTGGATGTCTCCGACGGAGTGCTGTGCGCTCCCGTCTGCCACGCGATCGACCGCTGGGGCCGCCGGCACCGTATGGATGCGGTGGGGCGTGTTCGGCACCTGGTGATCAGTGTGGCGATGTTGAGGACGCGTCTGTGATCCATCGGGTACGTCAGGGAAGAGCCCGGGGGACCGGGACCGCGGTGCCGGGTGACCGCGGCGAGGCGCGCTGTGCCGGCCCGAGTCGTCGCGTACCTTCGGCATCCGAACCCTCACGCTGCCTGGCGGGAGTGATGGCCGATGTCCGGGCGGCAGGAGCCCGAAGCGGTGGGCGGTGCCCGGTGGGCGGAGGGACGTCCCGCGCGACCAGGCCCGCTGTGGTGGTCGGTGGCCGTTCTCCTCGCGGCGGCCGTGGTCCTCATCGCAATCCTGCGGCGGCGTGAACTGGCGCAGGCCTACCACCTCATCGCGGGAGTGCATCCGCTACCGATGGCGGGCGCCGTGGTGTGCCAGGTGCTGTCGATCGTGTGTTTCGCCGCCATGTACCGCTGGCTGCTCGGGGCGGGCGGGACCTGCTGGAGCCTGCGGCGCACGACGGCGATCGTGGTGGCCGCCAACGCCGTGGCGGGTGCCTTGCCCGGAGGGGCGGCGTTCTCGGCCGCCTGGGTCTTCCGGCAACTGCGCCGCAGGGGCGTGGAGCAGGTACTCGCGGCCGCCGTGCTGGTGGTGGCCGGTGCGCTGGCGGTACTCGGTCTGGCCGTCCTGCTCGTCGCCGGCGTGGTCGCGGCGGGACCGGCGGGGCTGCGCACCGTTCTGCTTCCCGTGGCCGGTGCGCTGGTGCTCCTGGGGATCGCCTTGGCCGTCGTCGGGGCATCCCGCTTCTCGGGCTTCCGCCATGCGGCGGGACGAGTCTGGACGAGTGCCGGGACGCGCTCACGCCGCATCCAGCAAGGTCAGGAGGCACTCGCCCGGCTGGTCGCACAGGCCCGCGGTCTGCAACCCGGCCTGCGGCCCTGGCTTCGACCGTTCGCGTTCGCGCTGCTGAACTGGGTCTTCGACGTCGCTTGTCTGGCTGCCAGCCTGTGGGCGCTCGGCGTCGGCGTGCCCTGGCACAGCCTGCTGCTCGCCTACGTCCTCACCCAGATCCCCGGCAGCCTGCGCCTGACCCCGGGCAGCCTCGGCATCGTGGAGACGAGCCTGTCCGCACTGCTCGTGCTGTACGGTCTCCGGCCCGGCCCGGCGATCGCCGCGACGCTCTTGTACCGCGCCGTCAGCTATTGGGCCCTGCAACCCGTCGGTTGGGCGTGCTGGCTCGCCATCACCCTCCATACCGGTACGTCGGGCTCCCCGCCACGCCACTCGGAACGACGCGGCAGCCCCGGCCCGTAGCCACCGGAGAACGAACTGCGAGTGGAGATCCTAATGGTGGCCGAGCCGGCGACCGCCGCAGCGTCAGTCGTTCGGCAGAAGGAGCGTGCACGTCTCCCCCGGGGCGATGGTCACTGCTCGGTCGGCCAGCACCACGCGGATCGCCGACTCTTCCGAGTCGGGTACGGCGATCTCCAGTTGCCCGCTTCGGCGGCGCACGCCGACACCCCAGTGACCGCGATAGTGGAGCGGGAATCCGTACTCGGACAGCGCTGGGAGAGGCACCGGGTCCAGCCAGAGGGCGTCCTCGCGTGTTTCCAGTCCCGTCAGGCCGCGCTGGATCAGGTCGAGGGTTCCGGCCATGGCACCGAGGTGGATCCCTTCGCCCGTGGTGCCGCCCTGGATGTCGGCGATGTCCGCCTCCAGGGCTTCGTGGACGTACTGCCATGCGTCGGCACGTCTGGCTCTGGCGAGGACCAGGCCGTGGACGAGTTCGCTGAGGGTCGAGCCGTGGCTGGTGCGCTGGAGGTAGTAGTCGACGGTGCTGCGCCAGATCTCGTCGTCCAGGTGGTATCCGAGACGCCGGAACAGAGCACGCAGTTCCGTGGGCGAGAACAGGTAGCCGAGCATGAGGACATCGGCCTGCTTGGACGCCTTGTAGCGGTTGACCGTGTCGCCCTCGGCCTCGAGCACGCGGTCCAGCCGCCGGATGGTGCCGTAGCGTGCGCGGTAGGCGCCCCAGTCGAGTTCGGCGAGGTCGTCGTAGCCCTCGAACTGGCTGATGACGCCTTGGTGGAAGGGCACCCGCAGGCGTCTGGAGACCTCCTCCCACTCCGGCAGGACGTCGGCGCTCAGCCGGACCCGCTGGAACAGTTCCTCACGCCGCCATGCGGGAAGGCGCCGCACGAGCACCAGAGTGCGGGTGAGGACCCAGGCGGCCATGACGTTGGTGTACGCGTTGTCGTCCAGCCCGGGCTTCGCGGCACCGGGATAGCCGTCGTGGTACTCGTCGGGGCCGACGACACCGCGGATCCGGTAGCGGCGCGTCTCATGGTCGAAGACCGCCAGGTCCGCCCAGAAGCGGGCGATCTGCAGCAGCATTTCCGCGCCTTTGGTGTGCAGGTACTCCGTGTCGCCGGTGGCCTCGCAGTACTGCCAGACGTTGTAGGCGATCGCCGAACCCACGTGGTGCTGGAGGCGCGAGTGGTCCGACAGCCAGCGGCCCGAGGCGGGGTTGAGATGCCATTCCTGGGACTCCTCGCGCCCGTTGCAGCCGCTCTGCCACGGATACATCGCCCCGGCCCTGCCGGCCGCGCTCGCCGCCGCGCAGGCCCGGGGGAGGCGTCGGTGGCGATAATTCAGCAGCGCCCGGGACACCTCCGGAAGGTGCAGGTTCAGATAGGGGAGGACGAAGAGCTCGTCCCAGAACACATGACCCCGGTACGCCTCGCCGTGCAGACCCCGGGCAGGCACGCCTACATCCAGCTCCGCCGTGTGCGGTGACAGCGTCTGCAGGACGTGGAAGAGATGGAAGCGCAGGATGCGGCCGGCCTCTCCGGGCACCTGTACGTCCGTGCGTCGCCACAGCCGCTCCCAGGCCGCGACATGGGAGTCGAACAAGGCCGGAAAGTCCGCCGCCACGGACACCCGCTCGACGGCCTCGCCGAGGGCATCGCTGATCGCTGTGTCCCGCGAGGTGTGCAGTGCCACCGTCTTGTCCACGGTGACGGGCCTGCCGCGGGAGATCGGGACGACCAGACGGTGGACGGCGCGGTGGCGGGTGGGCCGGAGCACTGATGAGACGGGAGCCTCGTCCGCGCGGACCGTCGTCCGGGCGGCCAGGGCGACGGTGATGTCCGATGTGCTGGTGCGGCAGCACAGCCAGATGGTGTGGGGTTCCTGCGCGCCGGTTCGCACGTGGTTCAGGTGGTGGCGGTCGAGGGCGCGGTAGCGGTGCACATTGCCGTTGATCACATCACCGTCGAGAGAGCTTTCGATCTCGATCTGCCCGGTCCAGTCTTCGGCCGTGAATACCGTCCGCAGTGCGGCCAGGTGCGGGTCCTCCATGTGCACCAGGCGGGTCTGCTCGACGTTGAGCACACCCAGTTCGTCGTTCCGGTGGCGGGAGGACCGTGCGAGTGTGCCTCGGCGCAGATCCAGGGTGTGCCGGTGGTCCAGGAGGGTGTGCGTGCCGGGGGAGAACCACGGGCTCCACGTCCCGTCCGTGCGGCGCGCCCGGAACCGGAGAAAGAGCCAGTTGGGGAGGTTGACCACGTCTTCGTTCACGACCTGCCGCCCCGCCACGGTCGACTCCAGGCGGTTGTAGGCGTCAGCCCCGGTGATCGATGGCGACCGGGGGGCTCCGGGCCGACCGGCCGCAGTTCAGGCGAGGAGCTTTCCCTCCGTCATCAGGTTGTGCGCGCGGTGGGTGCCTTGGCTGCCGTTCGTGCGGGCCGGCCGGGGCGGGGGTCGTCGGCGAGAGCGCGCAGCAGGACGAGGGCGTCGGCGCTGGGGGTGCCGGGTTCAGCCGAGTAGACCAGCAGTCGCTGGCCGGGGGCGCTGGCGACGGTGAACGCCTCGTAGTGCAGGTACATCTCGCCGACCTGCGGGTGCCACAGCGGTTTGTCGTCGCTGGTGCACGGCCGGACGTCGTACCGGGCCCACAGGTCGGCGAAGGCCGGACTGCGCAACGAGAGTTCACCGATGACCTGGGCGACGCGCGGGTCATCAGGAAAGGGGGCAGCCTGCGCGCGTAGGCTGCTGACCAGGCCGCGGGCGGCGCGGTCCCAGTCCCGGTAGAACCGGCGGCCGGCCGGGTCGAGGAACAGCATTCGCAGCTGGTTGTCCATCCGGGCGAAGCCGCTGAAGAGCTGCCCGGCGGAGTGGTTGGCGGCCAGGATGTCCAGTGCCGGACCGACGATGCAGGCCGGCAGGTCCAGGAAGTGGTCCATCAGCCGCCGCAGCTCGGGGCTGACGGTGGTCACCGGGCCGGCGGCGGTTCGCGGCGCGGGCTGGGCCAGCCGGAACAGGTGCGCGGCGGCGTCGTCGTCGAGGTGCAGGGCGCGGGCGACGGCACCGAGCACCTGCTCCGAGGGATGCCGTTCGCGCCCCTGCTCGAGGCGGGTGTAGTAGTCGGTGCTGACCCCGGCGAGCAGCGCGACCTCCTCCCGTCGCAGGCCCTTGACCCGGCGGGAGGTGTGCGACGGCAGGCCCGCCCGCTCCGGCGAGACCAGGTCGCGACGGGCGCGCAGGAAGTTGCCGAGCTCGTTCGCCCTCGTCATACCCGCAACGGTACCGCCGCCTTCAGGGGGAGAGCCTGGGTGTGTCGCACCCTGGCTGGGAGGGGGTGCAACACACCCTTCTTCGTCGGCCGCCGCCTTCCTAGCGTTGCTTCCGGAACAACGTCCGGAAGGTGAACAGATATGCGTCAGTTGGTGGGTGTGCCCGAGAAGGCCGCACCGCGGCGGATGAATCCCGCGCTGACCCTGGTACTGGCGGTGGCCTGCGGGCTGACCGTCGCCAACCTCTACTACGCGCAGCCGCTGCTCGACCTCGTCGCCCGCTCCTTCGACGTCAGCCAGGGCGCGGCCACGACCGTGGTGACACTGACCCAGACCGGGTACGCCCTCGGCCTGCTGTTCGTGCTGCCGCTCGGCGACCTGGTCGAGAACCGCAGGCTCGCGACGCGGACGCTGCTCGTGACGGCGACCGCGCTGCTGCTCGCCGCAGCGAGCCCGGTGTTCGGGATGTTCCTCGCCGTCTCGGTGCTGGTGGGGACCACGTCCGTGGTCGCGCAGGTCCTCGTGCCGTTGGCGGCTCACCTGGCCCCAGCCGACCAGCGTGGCAAGGTCGTCGGCCGGGTCATGAGCGGTCTGCTGACCGGCATCCTGCTCGCGCGGACGGTGTCGAGCCTGGTCGCCGACCTGCTCGGCTGGCGTGCGATCTACGTGATCTCCGCGGTCGTGATGCTCGCCCTCGCCGTCGTCCTGCGCCGGCTGCTGCCGCAGCGCGCCCCGGACCACGCGGCCGGCTACGTCGCGCTGTTGGCCAGCCTGGGCGGGCTGGTGCGCAGCGAGCCCGTGCTGCGTCGCCGGGCCCTGTGCCAGGCGACGATGTTCGGCGCGTTCACCACGTTCTGGACGACCATCGCCTACGAGCTCATCGACGAGCACCACTTCGGCCAGGTCCAGATCGCCCTGTTCGCGCTGGTCGGTGCCGGCGGTGCTGCCGCCGCGCCGGTCGCCGGGCGGATCGCCGATCGTGGGCACGGCCGAACCGCCAGCGGCGTCGCGCTGCTGCTCGCCTCGTGCGCGTTCGTGCTCGCCGCGCTCGGGCACGGCAGCGTGCCGCTGCTCGCCGTTGCCGCGGTGCTGCTGGACTTCGCCGTGCAGTGCCACCAGGTGCTGAGCCAGGCCGAGATCTACGCCCTGCGCGCCGATGCCCGAGCCCGGATCAACACCGTCTTCATGACTACCGTCTTCGTCGGCGGCGCGACCTCCTCCGCCGTCGCCGGCGCACTGCACACCGCCTACGGATGGTCCGGCGTCTGTACCTTCGGGACGGTGCTGCCGCTGGCCGGCCTGCTGATGTGGGCCCACGGCCAGTGGACGGCGCGCACCCAGGCGTCGGCGGACGCCGTACGGGCGGCCGAGGCCGCGCACATGGCGGATGTCGCCTGACACGCCGAGGCCGGCCGGCCCCGCCCACCGCCGCCATTCATCCGCGCCGCCAGACACAGGCGCAGGCCTGCCCGAGCCAGCACACCACCTGTAACTGGAGCACACATGAGCAAGATCTGGTTCATCACCGGCGCCGCAAGGGGCTTCGGGCGCGAGTGGGCGACCGCCGCCCTCGAACGCGGCGACCGGGTGGCCGCGACGGCCCGGGACACCACCGCACTCGCCGACCTCGCCACGGCGTACGGCGACCTCGTCCTCCCGCAGCGGCTCGACGTCATCGACCGCGCCGCCGCTTTCGCGGCCGTGCGGGCGGCGCACGAGCACTTCGGCCGGCTCGACGTCGTCGTCAACAACGCCGGCTACGGGCAGTTCGGCATGATCGAGGAAATCAGCGAGTCCGAAGCCCGCGACCAGCTGGACACCAACCTGTTCGGCGCCCTCTGGGTCACGCAGGCCGCGCTGCCCCTCCTGCGCGCGCAGGGCTCGGGACACATCCTGCAGGTCAGCTCGATCAGCGGCGTCTGCGCCTTCCCCAACACCGGCATGTACGCCGCCTCGAAATGGGCCCTGGAAGGCCTCAGCCAGTCGCTGGCTCAGGAAGTCGCACTGTTCGGCATCAAGGTCACGCTGATCGAACCCGCCGCGTACGCCACCGACTTCGGCGGCCCGTCCGTGCGCACCGCGACTCCCCACCCGGCGTACACCGAGCTCCTGACGCACGTTCAGCAGGTCAGGCGGCGGCGCCACGGGACGCTCGGCGACCCGGCCGCCACCCGGGCCGCCGTGCTCCGGCTCGTCGACGAGGCCGAGCCGCCGCTGCGGGTCTTCCTCGGTGACGGACCACTCGCCACCGCGACCGCCGAGTACCGGACGCGGCTGGAGACCTGGCGCAGCTGGGAGCCGCTCTCGGTCGAAGCCCACGGCAAGCGCTGAGAACTCACCGGCCCCACTGGGTGGGATGCCGTCCGAACCAGGGCCCGGCGGGTGTCGGTACTGCCGTGCCGACACCCGCCGACCACCTCACCTCATTACTTCCCGCATCGCCCTGGGCGCGGGACGACCAAGGAGACGACCCCGTGCACAACATCGGCAGGACTTCGATCCTCGCTGCGGCACTGACCGCCGCCGTCGCGGGCCTCGCCGTACCGGCGTCCGCGGCCACTCCACCGCTCGACGACGTCCGGGTGGTCAGGCACCTCGACCTGGCGGCCGGCCGGCAGCCGGAGAACCTGACGATCGAGCCGGACGGCTCCATCGACCTGACCATGTCCTTCTCCCACCAGATCGACCGGCTCACCCGGGACGGCGGCCTGGACGTCCTGGCCACTCTCCCCGCCCCGCCGGACGGGACCAGTGCGCCGCTCACTGGCCGCGCCTTCGTCGGCGGCATCGTCCGTCTCCCGGACGGCACCCTGTACGTCCTGTACTCGGCGGGCACCGACGACCTCACCGGGCTGTGGCGGATCCCGCCTGGCGGCAGCCCGAGCCGGGTGGCCGCCATGCCCGGCACAAGTGTCCCCAACGGCCTGGCCCTGCACCACGGATTCCTCTACGCGAGCGACTCCGCCCTCGGCGCCGTCTGGCGCATCCCGCTCACCGGCGGAGCAGCGACCGTCTGGCAGGAATCCCCTGATCTTGCGGCCGGCCCCGGCAACTTCGGTGCCAACGGGCTGAAGATCCGCGACGACGCGGTCTGGGTCACCAACATGGACCGGGGAACACTGCTGCGCATCCCGATCGGCTGCCACGGCGGGCCCGGCGCGGTCCGCACCGTCGCCACCGGTCTGGGCACGGTGGACGACTTCGCCTTCACCGGCGACGACGATGACGTGCTGGTCACCAACAACCAGGGCAACGAGGTCGAACTCGTCCGCACCGACGGCTCGCACACCGTGGTCCTCACCGCCGACGACGGACTGCAGAACCCCACCTCCCTTGCCCGCCGCGGCGACACGGTGTACATCGCGAACGCCGCCTACTTCACCGCCACCGATCCGAACCTGCTCTCCGCCCGGATCCTGAACCGGTAACGAGGCGCAGGGCGTTTCCGTTGAACACCAGGACGGGAACGAGGGCGCCACCGCGCGCCGCCGTCAGCCTGCACCGGGAAGCCCGGCGAGGTCGAGGACGATCTTGCCCTGCCGAGGCCTCCGAGCGGCGGCTGCGTGAGCCGCGGCGGCCCGTGCGGCGGGGACGGTCTCCTGCACGGGAACGCGGAAGCGTCCTTGGCGGGAGAGCGCGGCGGCAAGGGCGAGTCCGTGGCGTCCGTCCGCCTCGCCGGCGTACTGGCCGCGGGAGAGCCGCACCCCGCGACCCGGTCCGGTGAAGTCCGCAAGGGTGACCACCGTCGCCGCCTCGCCGGTGATGGTGACGAGTTCATCCAGCGAGCCCGCTCCGGCGACGTCGAGTGCCAGGTCTACCCGCGCGACGCCGAGCGCACGCAGCCGCGCGACCAGGCCCGGACCGTAGCTGACAGGTGTCGCGCCGAGACCGGAGACGAACGCGTGGCTCTCGGGGCGAGCCGTTCCGATGACGCGGGCCCCGCGCGCCACCGCCAGTTGTACGGCGATGCTCCCGACGCCGCCTGCCGCTCCGTCGATCAGCAGGGTCGTTCCCTCCGCCGCGCCGAGCAGGTGTGCACGCCCGTGCGGCTCCCGGTGGCGGTTGGCGGCATCGACTACACGGTCGAGCCCGGCGCCGGCACGCTCTGGCAACTCGGTGTCCACCCGGCCCTGCAGTCCTGCGGGATCGGCACGCTGCTGATCCGCTCCGCCGAGCAGCGGATCGGCGCCCGGGGCCTGACCCGCGCCGAACTCGGCGTCGAGGAGAGCAACCCGCGCGCCCGCGCCCTCTACGAACGCCTGGGCTACCAGGCCTTCGGCCGCGAGCTCGACTCCTGGGACGTGGAGGCCGAGGACGGCTCGCTCCAGCGGTACGAGACGATGTGCACGCTGATGCGCAAGGACCTGGCGTGACGCTGGATTTCGCGGCGTTCGTCGCCTGGGGCGAGGACCTGTTACTGATGCGGCCCCACCCGGACTCCCCAGCCCACCAGTCCTCCTGACCCGGGCCAATAGCCGAATCGGGCAAAGCGGCTCAGAACGTCCTCTGGGTGGCGGGATCACGCAACCTGCGCCCCGTCACCGGCCCCGGACGCCCGGCGGACAGCAGTCCCTCGCTCTCGCCGTGGCTCGACGGCATGAGAGCGGCTTGGGTATCCGCGTACGGCTCCCCGGTGAGTGGAGCGACCCCACGGCCGCGGACGTCGACGCGCTGCTCGAGTAGCTGGCGGTGGTGTCCTGCTCTCGGGCTGCCCTGGTGCTGGCGAGCCGGTAGGACTCGGTGCCGGTCTCGATGATGTTCCCGCCGAAGGTGAGGTGGTCCACGATGGCCGCGCAGAGCCGCGGATCGGTGAATGTCCTGGTCCAGCCGAACGATTCGTTGGAGCCGATGACGACGCTGTTCTTCTCCCCTCGTTCGGTCAGCACCTGAACAGCAGCTCAGTACCCCTGCAGTCCAGCTCCATGAAGGCCTCGCAACTCGATATCTGCGCAGACGGCGATCCACCGGATACCCGCCCGACTGGGGCCCGAGGCCGGCGATGGCGGCAGCGTCAGGCGTAGCCCTTGCGCTGTACGGCGCGCAGGGCCAGGGCGCCCAGTGGGACGTTCAGCCAGAAGGTGAGCAGCCGGTAGACGAGCACGGCCGAGGTGGCTGCGCCGGCCGTGACGCCGAGCACGGTGAGACCGGCGATGAGGCCGGCTTCGAGGGCACCCAGTCCGCCAGGTACAGGAGCCGCGTTGGCGACGAGGCGTGCCGCCATGTAGACGGCGCCGGCCTGGACGAAGGGAAGATCACCGCCGAACGCGCGCACGCTCAACGCGAGTCCGACGACCTGGATGAGGGGCAGGCCCAGCGCGCCCGTGACGAGGAGAGCCAGCTTGGCGGGATCGGAGGCGACCCCCGTCACAGTCGACGCCGCCGCCCGCAGGAACGGCCAAACCTTCTCGCGGAGGAAGCGCCGTCCGGCCGGGGTGACACCGAGCAGACCCCCTGCCGCGAGGGCCAGGGCGATGGCCGGCAGCACATACCGGCCCGCCGGCACGTGCAGGTGCACTCCGGTGTGGTGTCGTCCGGCCCAGGCGAAAAACCAGGCGGCGAGCACGGCGTTGGAGACGGCGCTGAGGAGACTCTGCAGGCCGACGGAGGCCGTGGCAGCCCCGGTCTCGATCCCCGTCTTCTGCAGGTAGCGCAGGTTGAGCGCCATGCCGCCGACGTTGTTCGGAGTGATCCGGTTCAGGAACGAACTGGCGAACTGCACCTCGTACGTGGGGCCGAACGGCAACCTGGCCGGAATGGTGCCCATTTGAAGGCAGGTGGAGAACACCTGGGAGATGAAGGTGACGGGCAGTGCCGCGAGCACCCACCACCAGTCGGCCTTTCGCAACGCGGCCACCACCGCCGGGGCACTGGCGAACTGCGGCAGCACCAAGTGCAGGACAAGGAATGCACCGACCAGGCCGAAGATGGTCTTCCAGGTGAAGCGTGCGAGGGGCGCGAGGGGAGCGGGCTCGGCACCGGTCGCCTCCACGACCGCGGCAGAGAGGTCACGCAGCAGGCTCGGGCGGCCGCCGGGGCGCACCGCGCGCCGCTTGGTACCCGCTCCCGCCGCACGAGCGCGGGCCCGGTCGTACTGGGCGACCTCGCGTCGTGCGGGGCCGAGCAGCGCGAGCGGCTGCAGGTAGGGCAGGGCTGTCGCCAGCAGCCGCGGGCCGAGGCCGGTCAACGCACACTGGGTGGCGCGCGGCACCCCCATGCGTGTCGCGGTGGTGGCCAGCAGTTCGGCAATGTCGCTGCCGAGCGCGTCGGGCGTGGCGCCCAGCCGGGCGCGTGCGAACGCGATGAGCCGGGACGCACCGTCCGGCTCGACGAGGATGTGTTCCGGGCGGAGCGCCCGGTGCGCCAGTCGGTGCTTTTGGAGGCGGGCCACGGACGTCCATACGCCGGTGAGTATCTGGTCGGTGATCTCCTCGCCCGGGAATGCGGACAGCGGACGGGCGGCGTGCTCGACCGTCACCAGGAGTGCGCCGCCCCTGGCCACCGGGTACGCGATCACCGGCTCGGCCGCCCGGGCGCCGGTACGGCCTGCGAACACGAGCATGAGGAGTTCGTGCTCGACCGCGGCGAGTGGGGTATGCGCGTCCGTGTCGGCGGGGTGGCGCAGCAGCGCGAGCCGGGCCAGCCGGTGAAAGAGATCGCGGTTGCGGTCCTCGGGGCCGAGCACCTGTACCGTGAGCCGCGCACCGGTGGTGGTCTCGGCGCCGTAGTCGACCCCCTCCTCGGGGCGCTGATCGGGTGACGGCGTCTCCCGCAGCGCGGCGAGCGGGATCCCGCACGCGACGAGCGCGTCGGCGACCGCCTGCGGGGCCGGCCGGTCCGCCGGGGCTCCGGCCAGCAGCAGCACGGCAGATCCGGCCACACCTCCTATGGCGAGCGCGGCGATTGTCTCCAGCGGCAAGATGGCGGCGGCCGCGACGCTCAGCCCGGCGCATACGACGATCAGCGTCCACCATGTCCGCCGCAGACGCGTGTCCAGCCACGGGCCTGCCGCCACGACCGCCGCAGCGCAGGCGGCCAGATACGATGCCGGCGGCCAGCCGGCAGCCACCAGCGCGCCCCGCCCCACCAGCACCTGTGGCCATACACCCGGTCTGCTGCGAGTCATGGCCAGGTAGGCGAGAGACCACGAAAGCAGCCCGCCCAGCGCCGCCGCCGGCACGACCCGCAAGATCGCGTCGTCCCGCCGCCGGACGACCAGTACGCCGACGGCCACCACCGGCGCGACGACAGCAACCACCTGCACCGCCCCGAGGACACCATCGCGTAGTCCCAGCGGTAGGGCGGTCGTCGCGTCGAGCAGCCCCTGCTGCATCCTGCGGGTGGATACGTGCGCCGCGACGGCCGGCAGCACCGTCACCACCAGCACGGCGCCGGAGACGAGCAGCCGCGACAGATCGGCCGCCCGGCGCACGTGGCGCGACGGCGGGGCGTCGATCACCGGCGTCGCCGCGGTCTGAGCATCTCCGGCAGCAACGGAGAGTGGGAGGATGCCAGGGCGTTCATTCACAGCCGACCGCCCAGGCGGATCCGGCCTTGGCCATGTCGGCTCCTCGTCGGCGGGCCGAGGGCCCGAGGCGGGCTCTGGCGGGCACCGCCGCTTCATCCGACCAACCGATGCGGGCAGACGGCTCCGCTCTTCCGTCATTCGAGCGCGTCCGAGACCGGTACGCAAACCCACGCCATCCAAGAGCACGTGATGGGGTGCTGATCGGCCTTTGTCGCCGCCCCTCTGCATCGTGCTCGCCACGTGTCCGCCCGCGGCGGCAACGGCCTCGAAGTCCTGGCCGGGCAGGCAGGGCGTAGGGCAGGTGTGTCGCCCCCTCGCTCTGCCAGAGGCTGTCTGGCAGGGATACGGACGTCGCGGCAGTTCAAGGCAGTATGTGACAGTCCGATGGCACTGGATCGCACTGTCAGCGCATCATCGAGGCCCTCGCGGACCGGCACGGACTCCTCAACCGCCCTAGGGCCTGTGTGATGTTGTGATCAGGTAGTTGCCTTCAGGAGGTCGTTGATCCAGATCATCGAGGCACGGAGGTGGAGGCCGGCGAGGTAGCT
>NZ_JBSFJZ010000035.1:0-112159 GCF_053598315.1 Streptomyces sp. NPDC001153 | reverse complement strand
AACTCTTCGGGATAAGGCTTGGGCACAGCGACATCCTTCCCACCAGCCCCATAGGGCAAGCCAGTTCAGATGTCACCCGATCGTGCGGCAGACCCCGTTGTGTTCCCGTCCCTCTGGCTTGCCAGTGGCGCTTGCGTGATCAGTAGCGCTCAGCGGCGAGGTGAGCGTCGCGGCGTAAGGCCCGGTAGACGACATCGGAGAGCCGGCGCTTGAGGGCGCGGATTGCTTCGAGGAACTTGATTGGGTGATGTCGGATCGTTCAGCCTCAGCGTGGAGTTCGATGCGCTGTACTGCTGACACCGAGAGGTACGCGCAGGGCGGCGGATTGACCGACGCCGAGAGGGCAGCCCATGAGCGGGTACGGCTGGATGCGGTGGCTCGGTTCGAAGCCAGGGGACAGGAACAAGGTCATCGCATGCACTCTTCGGGCGTCTGAATGATGGTGGAGCGGTGGCGGCAGCAGTGGCGTGAGGGTAGGGCGGCTCGTGTCACCTCGAAGGGGTCGCCCGGCCGTCCGAGGCTTAGCGATGCCCAGGTCGCCAGGCTGGAGCGAGAGTTGAGGTCTGGCCGCGCGGCACCGCGGCGGCTTGCGATGGCTGAACAGTCTTCGAAGACGAGGCCGGCCAGTCGCTGCCACGTGCCAGGACTTGAGGCCGGATCGGCCGGACGCCGATGGTACGGGGCAGAGGCCGGGGCTCGGGCCGGGTGTCCATGGTGGGCAAGACCTGCTAACCGGCGAACGATCGCGGTCGATCTACGCAGTCCGCGAATACCGCGGGCGCAAGGACCAACCGAAGGGTTTCGGCTCGCGGGACTTTCGTGCCCTGCTGGTCCGCGCAGAATCCAACTGGGTGGTCCGATCGTGCTGATCTGGGACAACGTCCGCATTCACCTGACCGCAGCCTTGCGCGAGACACCAGTAAGCGCGGCACGCTCTCGCACGGCTGGCTTTCGTCCTCGGCCTGCGGGTGGACGACGACCTGCGGTGTCTCGGTCACCTTTTCAGGGTGCGGCGCGGGCCGGGAGCGCGCATGCGGGACGCCGGAGTGGTTCGTAGGCTGATGATGCTCGGGGCAATCACGGAGGTCTACCGATACCCCGCACCATATGGTCAGGCGCTGTCAGCTTCGGCCTGGTCAGCGTGCCGATCAATGTGGTCGGCGCGACCGAGGACCACAGCATCCGATTCCACCAGTACCACCTCGAGGACCAGGGCCGGGTCCGCTACCGCAAGATCTGCGAGCTGGAGGACCGCGAGGTCGACCAGTACGAGATCGGCAAGGGTTACGAGCTGTCGAAGACGCAGGTCATCCCGATCACGGACGAGGAACTGAGTGACCTCCCGCTCCCCACAGCGAAGGCCATCGAGATCGACGCTTTCGTGCCCCTGGAGTCCATCGACCCCCTGAAGATCGCCGAAGGCTACTACCTCCAGCCATCCAGCCCGGTCGCAGCCAAGCCGTACACACTCCTCGTCCGAGCCCTCGGGCGCTCGGCCAAGGTGGCCGTCGCAAAGTACGCCTGGTCCGGCAGGGAGAGACATGGGCTGCTCCGCGTCCGCGACGACGTCCTCGTGCTTCACGCCATGCACTGGCCGGACGAGATCCGCGACCCCACCGAGCTGCTTCCGGAGCCAGCCGAAGTGTCCGAGGAGGAGATCGAGGGCGCCCTCGCCCTCATGGACAACATGACCGTGGACGGACCTGGTGGGCCCCGAGTTCCAAGACCGCTCCACGGACGCCATGGCCAACATCATCGAGGCCAAGCGCGAGGAAAAGCCGCTCCCCGAGACCCCGGTGTCGGAGCAGCCGACCCAGGTGCTCGTCCTCATGGCCGCGCTGAACGAGTCGGTGGAGAAGGTCCAGGCTTCCCGTGGCGGGGGCGCCGGCCAGGCCGACGTGCACGAGATGCCGAAGCCGAGGAAGACCTCCGCGAGGAAGCAGCCGGCCAAGAAGGCTGCGGCAAAGAACACGACGGCGAAGAACACGACGGCGAAGAAGGCCTCGGGGCGACGGCCGCACAGCGCCTGATCTCGGCGCGTCCGGACCGCGGCCTACCGCCCTTTCATGGTCGTATCACCCGTTTGTGAGGGGCGGTGCTGGGCACACGGGACTCGCCGTTGAACGCGGACAAAACATTAACCACGGCAGGAGGCGTGTCTGCCATGTCGGCTGGCGAAAAGGCCAAGGCCAAGGCCGAGCAGGCCAAGGGAAAAATCAAGAGGGCCACGGGACGAGCCGCCGTCGATGACCCGATGGTCGCCGAGGGCCAGGCGGAGAAGTCCAAGGGCGATGCCCGTCAGGCCAAGGAGAAGATCAAGGACATGTTCAAGCGCTGACCTCTGGCGCCGCTCATGAGTGCTGGCCCTCACCTCGACAAGGGGTGAGGGCCCCTCCTGCTATCGAAGTCGTCGCGGAACCGACTGCCAAACACGGGCCCCACTCCATCGACAGTGGCGCGCCGCACTGGGGGAACCAGGGGCAGCTGGCTGTCGACCTCGCAGCCGGTAGGAAGCGCGCCCTCCCGACCTTGCCGCTCCCGCTGCCTGGCCGTTCTCCTGCAGCTGCAGCCGACCCGGCGCTACCGTGCACCTCGCCAGCCGCCCCACCAGCGGCTGCCCAAGGGGAGGGGAACATCATGGGGTGGATCAAAGACGCCGAGGCGAACGCCATCAAGGAGCACGCGCGGCGCGCCATCTCCGAAGGCCGCACCGTGTTCGTATGCCGGGTCAATCAAGGCGCGCTGCAGAGCAACTTCGCGGGCCCGCTGTCCGGCGTGGCCGAGCAGATCGAGGCCGTGGAAGAGCTGGGCCGGCAGCTGGACCAGGCTTCGTTCAGCCACGACCACAAGGACCACGTCTCGGCATTCCTGATCTTCCGCAGACCGCGGGGACGCACTGCTGAGCCGCACCCAATCCCCCAGCAGGCCCAAACCTCGCCGCGCACGACGAACTGGGGCGCGCAGTAGCTCGCGCTAGGCCGTGTACCGAAAGTGGATCTTGAGCGATGAATGATCACGGTTCGCGGGGCGGCCGACCGTCTGGTCTCGGCGGCAGTTGATCAACGGCATACGGTTCCGGGTCCGGACCGGTGTTCCGTGGCGAGACGTACCCGTTGAATACAGGCCGTGGGGCAGGATCTACGACCTGTTCCGCCGGTGGCAGCGGGATGGCACCTGGCACCGGGTCCTCACCCGCCTGCAGCCCTTGGCCGACGCGAAGGGTGCGATCACGTGGGACCTGAGCGCCGACTCCACGGTATGCCGTGCCCATCAGCATGCGGCCGGGGCCCGAACACGGGGCGATCTGCAGAAAGAACCGCCGGGTGGCGTGTTCGCCGAGCCTGGTGATCACGGGCTGGGACGTTCACGCGGAAGGTTCACCACCAAGCAGCACCTGGCCGTCGAGCAAGACCAGAAGCCCATGTCAATCGTGGTGACGGCAGGCCGGCGTGGAGACTCGCCGCAGTTCGAACCGTGCTGGAAAAAGGTCCGCGTGCCCCGCATCGGGCTGGGCCGGCTACGTGTCCGCCCCGATCGCGTGCGGGCTGACAAGGCGTACGCCTGCCGCAAGAACCGCGCCTACCTGCGCCGCCGTGGGATCCGCTGCACCATCCCCCACAAGGCCGGCCAGGCACGGAACTGCCAGAAGCTCGGCTCCCACGGCGGCCGACCGCCACGCTTCGATTCGGCCGACTACCGCGAGCGTCACGCGGTCGAGTGCGGGATCAACCGCCTCAAGAGGCATCGCGCGGTTGCCACGCGCTACGACAAACTGGCGGTCCGGCCACGCGGCGACCGTCCTCATCGCGGCCATCAATAGTGGCTGTGATCGGCACCCGTCGCTAGAGCTCGTAGTCCTGGGCCAGCTCCTCCCAGCGAATGCTGCGAAGCGCAAGGTTGGCGTCCTCGCCCGACGGGACATCCAAGCCGGCCTGGAACCAGACCACGGTGAGCGCGGAACGGTGCAGCACCGGGTCGAGCTCAGAAGCGATCGCTGTCGAGCGGAAGGCACCGAGGCAGGCCACACTAGGCAGCACCTCGACGGGGCCGAAGGCTCCGACGGTCTGGTCCGGGTACTCGCGGGACGGCGGAATCAGATAGACCGGCGTGGAGGGAAACGCACGTTCAGCCTGCCGCTGGAGGCCGCTGACCTTCATGTCGTTGATGAGCTTGCACGGGTAGCCCTCCAACATCCCTCCGTAGGTCGAAGACATTCGGAGCTCGGTGAGCTCGATCGAACGGCCGGACAAGAGGGCTATGCGGCTCAGCGACATGACGACACCCTATGCACACGAATCACTTCCGAAACACGGCCGAGGTCGTGTCTTTCGGATCAGACCGTCGCGGAACTCCGGCGTGTGGGGATGCCCCGGCGCACCTTGGCGATGGCGGTAAAGCCGTCATCCGGGGACCGGCTTGACTCTCGGGTAACGCGAGACGGCACAGTCAGAGCCGTGGACAAGAGAAACCTGCTGCCGATCGGGCAGTTCTCGCAGGCCAGTGGCCTCTCGGTCACTGCGCTTCGGCACTACGACGCCAGTGGCGTGCTGGTGCCGACGTTCGTCGATCCGGTGAGCGGCTACCGGTACTTCCAGCGTGACCAGGTGCGTACGGCGCAGTCGATCAGGGCGCTGCGGCAGCTGGACATTCCGGTCGAGGAGGTGCGTCGGCTGCTCGGCAGCGGCGAGGAGGAGCTGGTCGCCGCCCTGCAAGCGCATCTGTGTGCGGCCGAGCGGCGGCTGGAGGTCCAGCGTTCCGTGGTCCACAGCCTGTTGAGCCAACTGATCGAAGGAGCAGAGATGACCCACCGCGTCACCGTGCGCCAGGGCCCCGCCGAACGGATCCTCGTCTGCGGGGCGACCCTGGACAACTCCGGGCTTGACACCTTCCTCCGCGGCGCATACCAGGAGATGTACGAGGTCGCCGGCCGCGGCCCGCTCACCTTCACCGGGCCCGCTTTCGTCCGCTTCCACGGAGTGTGCGACGACGAGAACGAGACGCTCGTCGAGGCGTGCCTGCCGTTCTGGGAGGCCGGCGCGCAGCCTACGGACCTGCGCGAGGGCATGACCGTGCGCGAGCTGCCCGAGAGCACCCTCGCCTGCACGGAGGTCGAGGGAGCGGCCGCCGTGTTCCCGCACATCCTCGGCGCGTACGACGCCGTCGCCAACTGGATCACCGAGCACGGCTTTGCTTTCGCGGGCCCGGTCCGGATGATCTACCTCCGGTGGACCGGGACACCGGAAGACCCGAACAACCGCCTGGAGATCGCCTGGCCGATCGATGAACCTACCGACGACTAGGGTTTTCTTTTCGGATCAGCGGGCGGACCAGATGAAGATGCCTGCGATGCGGAGTCCGGCCTGGTAGACGGTGGCGGCCTTCTCGTAGCGGGCGGCCAGGCCGCGCCAGTTCTTCAGGCGGTTGATACATCGTTCGACCGTGTTGCGCTGTTTGTAGGCGTTGCGGTCGAAGGCCGGTGGTCGGCCGCCGGTGCGGCCTTGCGTTGGCGGTTGGCGACCTGGTCGGCCGGCTGGGGGATCACGGCACGGATCCCGCGACGGCGCAGGTGCTGGCGGATGGCCCGGGACGAGTAGGCCCGGTCCGCCAGGACCACGAGGGGGCGGGTGCGCGGACGCCCGATCGTCCTGGGGACCCGCAGGGCAGCCATCACGTGCTCGAACGCTGGCGCATTGCCTGCCTGACCGGGTGTGAGGTGGAAACACAGTGGGCGGCAGCGGCCGTCCGCGGCGAGGCGGATCGTCGTGGTCAGCCCGCCGCGGGAGCGTCCGATGGCATGGTGGGCGGGCTCGTCGGCCGGGGCCCCCTTTTGCGGGCCCCGGCGGCGTTCTGGTGGGCACGCACGATGGTGGAGTCCACTGCGACGACCCAGTCCAGGTCGTCTTCCGCGTCGGCCTGTGCGAGCAGGGCGGTGAAGACCTTCTCCCAGGTGCCGTCGATCGCCCAGTTCCTCAGCCGGGTGTAGGCGCCTTTCCAGGAGCCGTACTCGGCGGGCAGGTGAACCCACTGCGAGCCGGTCTGGAACTTCCAAGCGATCGCGTCGTCAATCACCTGCCGGTGATCGCGCCATCGTCCGCCGCGCTTCGGCGTCCGGTCCGGCAACAACGGCTCGATGCGCGCCCACTGCACGTTACTCAACGGCACATCAGACCAACGATAGGATGATCCGAGAGAAACGGCCTAGTACTCCAGCCGTAAATCGTGATCTTCACGTTCGAGCGGCTTGCCGCCGGTAGTGGCTGGTCCGGGATCGGGCCTGGTGGCGGCGTCGCCCTTCGGACCAGCCGAGCCGGTGGACCGGGTCAAAGGCGGGCCGGATGACGAGCGTGATGAACAGCCGTTGGATCTCGTTGCAGGTGAGCGGTATGAGGGCGTCTGGTGCGGGATCGACGGTCGTGTTCGTTCGCGCGGACGACGGCGAGGAAGGCGTGCGCGAGCATGGCCAGGGTGACCCAGCGGGACCAGGACGGGTAGCGGCGGACCTGGTGCTCGTCCAAGGCCGCCAGGCCCTTGCCGGACTGGAAAAACTCCTCGACCCGCCACCTTGATCCAGCGACGCGCACCAGGGTGGTTAGCGGCACTGCGGCGGCCGGCGAGTGGCAGCGGTAGTACGGGAGTTCGCCGGTACTGCGGTTGCGGCGGATCAGCAACTGCCGGCTCCCGAGCCGGAGGTCGGTGAGGTCGATGACGGCCCAATCGTAGAAGCGGTGGCCCTTGGCTCCGCTCCCTGCGGACAGCTTCTGCCAGGCCCTCTTGGGAACCTTCCTGGCCAGCGTGTCCGCGCGGAACTTCCCGGCGCCTGTGGTGACTTCGTGCGAGCAGGCCACCCCGAGGACGTAGCCGGTGCCGCGTTCTTCCAGCGCGGCGCGTAGCGTCGGGTTGCCGCCGTAGACCTCGCCTCCCGCGACCCAGGCGGCCCGGTGGCCGACGTCCAGGAATCGGGTGACCATGCGGGCGGCAAGCTGCGGTTTGGTAGCGAATTCTGTCTTGTCACCGAGTCCGGCGGCCCGGCAGCGGTCGGGGTCCGAGGTCCAGGAACGCGGAACGTGCAGTTCCCGGTCTACCGCGGCGTGTCCGCGGCGGCCGGCGTAGACGAGATAGACGGCGACCTGCGCGTTCTCGATCCTGCCGCGGTGCCGGTGTACTGGCGCTGGACACCGACGGTGTCGGTGCCCTTCTTCACGTCGCCGGTCTCGTCGACCACCAGAACCGCTTGGTCGTCCCGCAGATGCTCCACCACGTAGGCCCGCACGTCGTCGCGGACCTGGTCGGCGTCCCACTTGGCCCGCCCGAGCAGGTGCTGCATGGCGTCCGGGGTGCTCTCTCCGGCCCACTCTGCGATGGTCCAGCAGTTTTTGCGCGGCAGGTCCGACAGCAGCCCGAGCACCAACCGCCCGACCCGACGTCGGGGTTCGACCCGTGCGAACCGGCCCGCGATCTGGGCCGTCAGGCCCTCGAACGCCTCCTGCCAGCGGGCAGGGTCTACGCTGTGACCTGCGGCCACCGCATGATCTTCAGTCTTCACACACCGATGATCAACGGTGGCCGCACCCGTTGATGCGGATGCGTGAAATCGGCTCTGGCCGCAGTTCCGTGAACCCACGAAGGACGCGTGTGGACAGGCAGTGCGTGAAGTTCAGAGAGCCCCGGGGTGGCCCGTGGCGGCGAACTGATCAATGACATCGCGAAGTTGCTCAAGGAAGTCGCACAGACTGGCGGCCACGGCATAGAACTCGTCGTTCCAGGATGCAGTCCTGGACTTGTGGACCGTGCCGTTGGCCGCGAGAGCGAAGAGATTGCCGCCGCCGTCGCTCCCGAAGACGAGTCCATGATCGCCATTCTCGAGGGGGACCGCGCCGTACTCGTCCAGGTGCGCAGTCACGGTAGCGGGCGGGTGGATGAAGTACCCGTTGCCGATGTCGGGCAGAGACACGCTGTCGATCACGGCGAAGAGCGACAGCAGGGCCACACATTCCGACCGGTGGTTCGTCAGGAGGGTGACCGCGGCCTGCGTCTCATCGTCGGCCAGCGCCACCTCGTTGTCCCCCGCGGGGTAGCCGTGCGTCTTCTCGAAGGTTTCCATCAGCTGGCTCACGCCTTGTGAAACCTGTTGACACCACGCATGCAGCCAGGATGAATCGAGACCACGCTCAGGCATGCAGGAGTCCTCTGGAGTCCGTGGGTGCACGCCCGTTGCGTGCGGCCTCACCATCTCATGGGAGGATCAGGATGCGGGTCCGGAGGAGGCTGAACGAGGCCCGGCCATACATCGCTGGCTTGAGCGCTTTGACGCGGTTCACGTTCCCTTCGACAGCACCGGAACTCCACGGCAGCGTAAGTCCAGCAGTGACGGCGTCGAGGTCCTGGCGGAGGAGGCCGGCGAAGCCCTGCATCGGCTTCGGTGCGTCCTGTTCGGCCTGGCGGATCCACTCCAGCAGCAGGAATCCGCGCCGGTGACGCACCAGATCTGCGAAGGCCCGGGCGAGGTCGCAGGCCCGGGTGATGTCCGGGCAGGCGAGCCGGACCTGAAGGAGGCGCTCGTCCTGGCTTTCGGTGAGCGTCCCCCGGGGCCGCATGATCCACGAGGTGATCTTGCGAGGGCTCGGGATGTCGGCCCGGATCGGTTCGGCGGTGCCCGCGCGAAGGGCGGCGAGGTGTTTGCGGACCACCTGGCGGCTGCCACGGTAGCCGCGAGCCTGGATCTCCAGGAACAGCCGCGTGCCGCTGGCCTTGCGCCTCGGTGAAGCGAGCGTTGAGGTATGCCTTGAAGGGCTCCAGGACGCCGTTGGGGCGGCGGTCGCGGGCGGAGGCCAGCAGCTCGTCGAGGTCAGTGTCACGAAAGCGGCGCACGGTCTTGCGGTCGAGGTTCAGCCGACGGGCGATGGCGCTGAACGTCCAGCGTTGCTCCAGCAGGCGGTGGATGTCCTCGTAGCGGTGGCGGGTGCGTTCGATGAGCTGGGTGCGGGGCAGTTCCGCGGGCGGTAACAGCATCGGGGCCGCCTCCGGCACCTTGGTCACCGTCTCCTCCTCGGCACGTATGCGCAGGCAGTCGCAGTGCTGGTGGCAGGTCTTCTCCACCGCGGCGGACAGGGTCTGCAGCAGGTGCCAGCGATCCGCGACTTCGAGGGCGTTGGGGGCGGCTTCCTTGACCGCCTTGATGTAGGCAGTGGCCCGGTCCCGGCAGATGATCTCGGCTCCGGGATGCTCGGTGAGCCAGGTCGCGAACGTCTCGGAGGTGCGGTCGGGCAATACGTCCACGACCCGGCCGGCCTCGACGTCGACCAGCACGGTGCCGTAGGTGCAGCCCTTGCGGAAGGCAAACTCGTCCACCCCCAGCACCCGCGGGGCACAGTCCGATACCGTCGGCGCCGTCAGCAGCCTGAGCAGCCGGGTTCGGCCCGCGGTCAGCCGCAGTCGGCGACACAGCCGTGCGGCGGGACGGCCGCCGAGCTCGATCGCGATCGACCGCAGCCAGCCCGCAAGCCCGGTACTGGAACGGCGGTAGCGCGTGGACAGACCCGGCACCTGCTCGACGAACGTCGTACGGGAACAGCTCTTCCGGTCGCAGAAGTACCGGCGCACCCGCAGCCGGACGATGACTCGGCGTGAGCCCAACGGCCGCTCATCCAGGGAGCGTTGATAAGTGCTGTGCACGCGGCGGGCCTGCTTGCGACAGTTCGGGCACCGGCCTGGACGGGCCGTCGACACCGCCTCCACCATCAGGATGCCGGAGGAGTCGCTCATCCCCTCCACCCGCACATCGATCCCGGGAAGCAACACATCCTCAACCGCCTTGCTCGCCACGGCAGGAAGTACGCTGCCGAAACGATCCCGCGTTCCTACTGCTGACCTGGGGATTCACGGAACTGCGGCCAGAGCCGTGAAATTTCCCAGGCACGATCAATCCCCCCACTTGGTTGACGTGGCAACGAAGTCCCGGAGTCGCCCGTCCCAGGGGAGGGTCCCAGACCGGGCCGGGCGGTCCCAGGGGTGCACGATCGGGACCTGCTCGCGCACTCGTCACTGTTGCGCTCTCTGACGCGCCATCGCCGGACAGCTGCATGGGTGCAGCGAGTTCTCCGAACTAACATTTCGAGACTCTGGCAGAGCATCGCCCCCCGGCCTGTGACCCATGCCACACGCGGTTCCTGTCAGCAATCGGGGCGCTGTCCCGCTCAAGTCGCCGGGAGCAAGCGAACCGACAGGAGCGAGACATGAAGCACCGCATCGTCGTCCTCGGCGCCGGCTATGCCGGGTCCTACGTGGCCGGGACCCTGGCCCGCCGGTTGTCCCCAGCGGACGCCGAGATCACCGTGGTCAACGCCGAGCCGGATTTCGTCCAGCGGCTGCGGCTGCACCAGCTCGCGGCCGGCCGGGAGATCAAGGCTCCCCACCTCGCCGACGTCTTCGTGGGCACGGGGGTCCGGCTGCGCCTGGCCCGCGTCACCGCTGTCGACCCCGAGCGCCAGGTCGTCGCCGTGGCCGACGCCGACGGCGGCGGCGGTGAACTCGACTACGACACGCTTGTCTACGCGCTCGGCAGCCACGGCGCCGACCACGGCGTCCCCGGCGCGGCCGAGCACGCTTTCGACGTCGCCAGCCGGCCCTCGGCGTTGCGCCTGCGCGAGCGCCTGGACAGCCTGGGCAGGCAGGGCGAAGGCGGGCGTGTGCTGGTCGTCGGGGACGGGTTGACCGGCATCGAGACCGCCACCGAGATCGCCGAAACGCGGCCCGGCCTGTCGGTGGCGTTGGTTGCCCGCGGAGAGCTGGGCGCCCCACTCTCCGCCGGAGCCCGCAGCCACCTGCGCCAGGCTTGCGACCGGCTGGGCATCACCGTCCTGGAGCACACCGAGGTCGAAGCCGTCGAGGCGGCGCGCGTGCTGTGTGCCGACGGCACCGCCCTGGCGTCCGACGCAACCGTGTGGACGGCCGGGTTCGCGGTCAGCCCCATCGCCGCCACCAGCGGGCTGGAGGTCACCGAGGACGGTCGGATCATCGTCGATCGCACCATGCGGTCCCTCTCGCATCCGAACGTCTACGCCGCCGGCGACAGCGCCTACGCCGTAGGCGACAACGGCCGACCGCTGCCGATGTCCTGCGCTTCGGCCGGCTACACCGGCATGCAGGCCACGGCCGCGATCGTGGGACGCCTGACCGGCCGCAAGATCCCGAACACCAAGCTGGAGTACCTGGGCAACCACATCAGCCTCGGGCGGCGAGACGGGATCCTGCAGATGGTCGACGACGAAGGGCGCGCAAAGCCGAAGTACGTGGGCGGCCGGAAGGCCGCGCGGATCAAGGCGGCCATCCTCAAGATGTCGCTGTGGACCACCTCTCACCCGACCTTCGGCCTGCCCAAGCGCAGGCACCGCCTGGCCGCCGCGTCGGACGCGTCCGCCGACAAGGCGCTTCGCGTAGCCGCTTAGGGTGATCCGCGTGGACAACACCGCGACCGATCACTTCGACACCAGCCGGTTCGAGGCCAGCCGGAACCGGCTAGCCTCGCTGGCATACCGGCTGCTGGGCTCCGCCGTCGATGCCGAGGACGCAGTGCAGGACGCGTTCCTGCACTGGCAAGCCGCCGACCGGCAGCGGATCAAGGTGCCGGAAGCATGGCTGACCAAGGTCGTCACCAACCTCTGCCTGGACCGGCTCCGCTCGGCGCAGGCCCGCCGCGAACGCACCGCGGGTGCCTGGCTGCCCGAACCGCTCCTCGACGGCGATCCGATGCTCGGCCCGGCCGACACCTTCGAGCAGCGCGAATCGGTCTCCCTCGCCGTGCTGACGCTCATGGAACGCCTCTCACCCGTAGAGCGGGCCGTCTACGTCCTGCGTGAAGCGTTCTCCCACAGTCACGCCGAGATCGCCGAGATCCTCGACCTCACCGAGTCCGCAGGCCAGCAGCACCTCCACCGGGCCCGACGCCGCATCACCAGTGCGCGCCGCGGCGGCGAAGACGAAGTCGATCCGGCATCCGCCCGCAGGATCGTCGAGGAATTCCTCGCCGCCGCCTCCTCGGGCCGCACCGAACGGCTGGTCGCGCTGCTCACCGACGACGCCACCGCGATCTCCGACGGCGCCGGCCTGACCGAGAAGCTGCTGCAGTTCGACACTGCGCAGCGCATCGCCGCCGTCGCACGAGCCGGCTTCAAACCCACACCCGCGAAACGGCGACTCGCCGGCGGCACGCCCGCCGTCCACTACGCGCTCGTCAACGGCGCCCCCGCCATCCTTTTCGTGATCGGCGACCAGGTCATCGGTGCCGTGACGTTCGACATCACAGGAGGTAAGATCGCAACGGTGCGCGGCATCGCCGCCCCCGCCCGCCTCGTCCGCCTCACCGAAGACTGGAGGCAGCACGAACCGGACACGCCGCTCATCACCCAGTGGTGAGCCCCTCGCCGACCGCCGTCAGACGCAGCGCCCGCGTTCACGGCCAGAAGCCCGTTGAACGGCTGCTACCCCGCCCTGGCGGGTGGGGAGATCAACTCAGCAGGTTCGTCCAACCCGTGAGCACGGGGTGGGGATTTTCAAATATCGCCATCACCGTCTCCACAGCGCGTCAGGGTCGCGCAGCGTCTGTCTGCCGTCATGTGTCTGGAGGACTTGTGCAACGTGGCGAAGTCTGGTGGGTCCAGTTCGACGAGCGGAGGTTGGTCGTACTGTTGTCGGGAGACGACACGTCCGGGATCCGGGTGATGCAGGTCGTCGCTCCGGCGGGCGTCGACATCAGCGGTCTGGGCATCGAAGTGACGGTCGGCGCCGGTGAAGGACTGCCGTTCGAAGGCGTGCTGCGGCTCGCGTTCCCGCGTCCAGGCTTCACCCCGTGCACGTGGCTGACCACTGTGTCCCGGGACGACCTGATCGAGCGGGCGGCCGTCCTGTCCTCCGTGAAGCTCAGCGAGATTGACGACGCCCTCCGACTCGCTGAACAAGCGCAGGAGCGGACCCCGGCCACGACCGCGAAGCTCAGCGAGATGAGAGATGCCCTCCGTCTCGGTGAACTCGGGTAGACGGAGAAGGAGCCGACGCCCGCGACGGCGTGAGCGATCTCGGGCGAGATGATCGACGCTGGCCACCTGCTGCCTCGGCGCCCCTCACCACCCAAATCACGATCTACGGCTGGAGTACTAATCGCGCTTGGGCCAGATGAGGCCCTGATCGGTCCAGATGACACCCTTGTTGCGGCAGAGGCAGAAGGGGTGACCGATAGGGTCGGCGTAGACGCGGAAGCCGTAGCCATCGAGGCCGATGCAGTCCCGCTGCAGGGTCGCGCCGAGGGCCAGGACGCGGCGCTGTTCGGCCTCGATGTCGTCGACTTCGAAGTCGAGGTGGAACTGCTTGGGGTGCTCGCTGTCGGGCCACTGCGGGGCGCGGTAGTCCTCCACCTGGATGAAGGCCAGTTCGATCTCGCCGAGCTGGATACCGGCCCAGTTCTCGTTACTGCCCTCCTTGACCGGGAGCCCCATCACCTCAGAGTAGAAGGCTGCCAGCTTCATTGTGTCCGGGCAATCGATGATGAAGTCGGTTAGTCGTAGCATCCTGCGATCTTGCCACAAGATCAAATGAGCCGGAATTTGAGACAGGCCCTGACTCTGCTGCGCAATTTGGCTGAGTGAGCGTCGCGTGTGCGGCATGATCGCCTCTGTGGCCCTGGTCGCGTCCTGGGCCCCGGGGAGTGGACTCCATGTCGTTACAGCCGAAGGAGCTGCCAGAGATCCCGGCACAGACCGTGGTGGTCGCGCGGGCGGCGTTCCCTCATGGGACGTTGGGGATGCGGGTGCGGGACCGGCTGGGCGAAGTGCTTGCGGATGAGCCGTTCATCGAGGCGTTCGCATCCTCAGCCTCCGCCCTCCGGAACTCCACGAGACCCTGGCCAGTGCCCGGGCCGAGCAGACCACCAAGACCTGGAAGACCAAGTACGCACTTCGCGCCGGTATCGAGGGCACCATCAACCAGGCCGTCGACGTCACTGGCCTGCGCAGGGCCCGCTACTGCGGTCTGCCTGAGGTCCGTCTCCAACACGCCTTCTCCGCCACCGTCGTCAGCGTCATCCGCCTCGACGCGCCCACTGGAACCCCGGCCAACCCTCCTTCACGCCCCGGACCACTCACCCGCCTCAGCCGCCAGCTCGCAGGCCGAACCCCGAAGGGTGCAGCTCCGGCTCCGGGGCCGCGGAATACTCGGCTGCAACTGAGGCCGGCCGGCCCGCTCATAGGATCCTCGTTCGAGGCGCTGACATGGCGCCCTGCCGACCGTTGGCACTCAACGGACCAAGGATGCGTGGCGCAATGAGCAGCCGACTCTTCGCAATCTCCTTCGACGCGCACCAGCCCGAGCGCCTAGCGTATTTCTGGTCCGGCGTCCTGGGCTTGGAGAGAGCCGACGATCCTTACGATGGCGTCGCCCTGCTGTACGGGAATGACACCGGCTACCGCCTCGGCTTCCGTCCCTCCCAAAAGCAGAAGGCCGCCCAGAACCGGCTGCACTTCGACCTGACCAGCTCCTCCCTGGAGGACCAGCAGGACACCGTGGCCAGGGCGCTCGACTTCGGTGCGCAGCACGCTGACGTCGGCCAGGGACCGGACGCGTCCCATGTGGTACTCGCCGACCCCGAGGGCAACGAGTTCTGTGTCATCGAGCCGGGCAACAATTTCCTCGCCGGCTGCGGCTTCATCGGAGCGCTCGCCTGCGATGGTTCGCAGACCGTGGGCTACTTCTGGAGCGAGGCGCTGGGCTGGCCGCTGGTCTGGGACCAGGACGAGGAGACCGCCATCCAGTCACCGAACGGCGGTACGAAGATCACGTGGGGTGGTCCGCCGCTCATGCCGGACCCCGGCAAGGACCTGCACTTCGACCTCGCACCGGACGCCGATCAGCAAGCGGAGGTCGAGCGCCTGCTCTCCCTCGGGGCGAAGCGTCTCGACTCCGCCCACTGCGGGGACGGCGCAGTGCTGCTGGCCGACCCCGACGGCAACGAGTTCCGCGTGCTCACGCGCCGGTGAAGCGGGAGCCGCGGCAGGCGGTTGCTGCTGCGAGGAGCGCAGCAGAGAGTCGGGCAGGCCCTTGTCACCCAACGAGCAGCTCAATGCGACCCGCGAGGAGAGAGCCACACCCAACCCTGAATTAAGCAGCAGAGTCGTGAAACGCCTCAAAGTCGAGGAAGCATGCTGCGAGTTCCACCACCCGACCAGCGTCTGGCCGACCAGATCGAAGAACTCGCCGACGCCTGCTGACCCACGGCTGGCACAGGCGGGGTTCTCTTCGATCGGCCTTGCCACGGAACCGACCGAAGAGACTCACCGTGGGTAGGACGGAGCGGAGGCGGGGAACGAATGATCGGCTCGGCCATCTGAGCCCCCGTGGATTCCCCGGCGGGGCGGCCGGTAGGCGGTGTGGCCAACGCGTTGACCGCGGTGGCGGCAGTCACTGACCCGACGGCAGCTTCCGCGTCGGCTCGTTGAGCCGGGCGACAGCGCGCAGGTCGCCTTTTCTGCGTGCGGAGCAGGCGACCGATGGTGTGGGGTGCAGGGCTAATTGAACCAGTAGCGGACGCCGTGGTGGTGGGAACAGGCTCCACATCCAAGGCGCTGACGTGCATTACTCGGCCGTGGAACTGTCGAAAAGTCATCCGGCCGGGTCAGTGGACGGCGCTCCCGCCACTTGGGCGGGCCCCTACGTCGGGTCCGGCGCCGTCGGCTCGCTGGCGGAAGCGGCGCGAGGGTGCCGCTGACAGTGATGACAAAGGGGGTGTGGTGGCGCGCACGCAGCGAGTGGTCATGCCCCCAGCTGTGACCGGATCGGTCCGTACCCGGACCCGATGAGGCCTGTCGCCACTCCGTCGCCGCCGGTCAGGCTGGGGAGCATGACCCGAGCACTGATCGTCATCGATGTCCAGGAATCCTTTCGCGCCCGCCGGCTCTGGGAGACCATCTCCAACCCGAAGATCGCCGACCAGGTGGACCGCCTTGTCCGGCTGGCCCGCCAAGCCGGGGACCTGGTGGTGTGGGTGCTGCATGCCGAGCCCGGCAGCAGCGATGTCTTCGACCCTGCCCTCGGCCATGTCCGGCTGATGGAGGAGTTGCAGCGTCGGGACACGGAACCACTGATCCACAAGACCTCGCACAACGCCTTCACCACCACCAACCTGCAGCAGCTCCTCACAGAGCGCGGCATCCGCGAGCTCACTGTCTGTGGCATCCGAACCGAGCAGTGTGTGGAGACCACCACCCGCGTCGCGAGCGACCTCGGCTACCGGGTCACCTTCGTCATCGACGCGACCGCAACCAATCCCATCCCGCACCGTGACGCTCCCGCCGACCAGAGCGTCGCCGAACTGCTTGCGGACCCCCGCACCCTGAGCGCCGAAGACATCATCAGGCGCACCGAGTACGCCCTTGCCGGACGCTTCGCCACCATCACCACTGTCGGGCAGCTGGAGGCCTCGGCCCGACCTCGGGCATGATGACCGGACAGTGAGCCACATCGTCTTCCTCCTGGTGCCCGGACTCCATCTACTGGACCTGGCAGGCCCCGCGCAGGTCTTTTCCACGGCCGCCGACTTCGGGCACCCCTACACCCTCAGCTACGTCGCCGAGCAGCCACTGGTCCCCACCGCTCAGGGCCTGCCCCTGCTGGCCCGGCTCGACTGGCCCGAGCTCGGCCCCGAGGACCTGATCGTGGTGCCCGGCTGGCGGGCGCTCACCCTGGCTGGCGGTCCTGCCATCGGCGCGGCCTCCCTGCAGTCCCTCCGGGACCACCACGCCAGGGGCGGGACCGTTGCCAGCGTCTGCGCCGGAGCCGAGGCGCTCGGCCGAGCCGGCCTGCTCGACGGCCGCCACTGCACGACCCACCACGATGTGCAGGACGAGCTTGCACGCCGCTACCCCGGGGCGACGGTCGTTCGCGATGTCCTGTATACCGCCGACGACCGGGTGGTCACCTCGGCCGGCATCGCCAGCGGCATCGACCTGGCCCTGCACCTGGTCGCCACCCGGCACGGCCCCGCCGTCGCCGCCCAGGTGGCCCGGGACATGGTCGTCTACGCGCGGCGCAACGGCCATGAACCGCAGGCCAGCGCCATGCTCCGGTACCGGTCCCACCTCGACGACACCGTGCACCACGCCCAGGACCTGCTCGACGCCCGCTTCGACCAACCGTTGCCCCTGTCCGCCCTGGCCGCGGCCGTGGGCGTCAGCGAACGCACCCTCACCCGCCTCTTCACCCGCGCCACCGGCGGCCTCACCCCTCTGCGCTATCAGCAGACCCTCCGTCTGGAACGCGCCGAGCACCTCATCAGCCACGGCGCCACGGTCGATGCCGCCGCCCGCGCGGTCGGCTTCGAGGACCCCCGCATGCTGCGCCGCCTGCGAGCTCGCGAGCGCTGACCAGGAACAGGGCACGATCGTGATGGCTGAGGTGCGAGAAGGAGATCCCCGCGTCCCGTAGCAGCACGAGCAGGCCGTCCTCGCCGTCGCGGTGCTCCGCGAGAAGCTGCGCACCACCGTCGCCGCACGGGGGCGGGCGTACGACGTCGTCGCGCACCAGCACGCGGCGATCCCCGAGCAACTGCTCGCGCTCCCGGCCGCCGACCTCGAGCACGGCGACCAGCCGGACCCCGGGAGGCGATCGACCCGACGGCGCTGCGGGCCTTGCGGGAATCGCGCACGGACGTGGAGCCCTCGATCTGACGGCCGAGCGTCTGCGACACCTCCAGGATGCGTCCACCAAGGCGGCCGACGACTCCCGCGCCCTTGCGGACCACTACGCCGAGTGGGACGACGCCGACGGAGTGCGCCCGCTGCGCGAGGACGGCCAGCAGGAGTACCGCCCGCAGCAGCCCGGACCGCACCGCGGCCGGGAGGCCGGCCACTGAGCGCACCCGATGCCGCGCTCCCGATGCCGCGCTCCCGATGCTGCGGTGCGCACCGATGATGCCCAGCACCCACCCCAGCCGAGCGGAGTCCACCGGCCGCGACGGGCACTGCCTGTCCCGCGCGGGCTCTCGGCAGGCTGGGCGCGGTAGCCGTCCTTCTGCCGACTTCCTCATGTCTCATGCGGCATCAGGCGCCGACGCATCGCTCACTCCGCCACCGCGATGTGGCCAGTGGTGAGGTCGTTCCGAATACAGGTAGCGCACTGGGTGCCGGTGCCGGCCGCGGTCTACCGCTGTGTCAGCGCGTACCTCGGCCACGAGGTTCGGCTGGACGGTGACGTACCGGAGCTTGTTCCCAGAATCCCATCCAGCGCTGATCTGTATTCCCGTCCACGGATGCTCGGGCCTGCCGGGGGTCAGGAGAATTAATCGGGGGGCGCAATGCCCAAGCGCGCATGTTGCGAATCGGCGAGGAAGTAATGAAAAGCGGAGACGGCACGCTGCGGCTGATCGTCTTCATGGGAGCGGTCACCTGTGCCGCACTCACCCTCGGTGGCGGCGCCTGGCTCGCGGGGTGCTGCGGCAACTTGTGTCTGGCGTCGCGGTGATCGGCGACGTTCAGTTCCTGCCCGGATACTCGGTTCTCCTCGCGGACGAGCCGGGTGTTCAGCGGCTGTCTGACCTGCCCAAGGCCCAGCGGCTGTCGTTTCTGTCCGGCATGGACCAACTCGGAGAAGCGGTTGAGCGGGTCTGCCGGCGGCTGGACCCCGAGTCCCGCCGGGTCAACCTGGAGATCCTCGGCAACACAGATCCGTTCTTGCATGATCAGTGACGGTCGGTGGACGTCATGGAACCCTTCGCAGCGGAACGATGTCGGGGATGACCGTGGGAACTGAGGGGAGGGCGGCTTCCGGGGTCGCCAGCAGCGCGACGGTGGTTACCGGCTGCTGCCAGTGCGGACAGTTCCGGGTCGTGGTTGACTCCAATGGGTCGCGTTCCAGGGCAGGTTGGACCAATGCACCCTGTGCGCCCATGCCTGGTGCACACCTTCAAGCACAGGGCGGAGGACGGCCCGCTGCCACCGCTCGTGTCCATCGCCACCCGCTACTTCGGCCCCAACCTCGTCACCGGCGAGACCTGGGGCTGAGTGACTGGAGTTCGGCCTACTCCGACCTCATCAGGCGGTCCGGGGCCGGTGTGGCCCGAGAAGCGATTTCCCAACCGCGTGACACGCGGCCGTGCCGCAGCCGGTTCAGAGGAACCCCTGGGCGTCAAGGCCTGGCCTCCGCACGGGTGCTGTCGTGCGGATTCCTGGGGGCCTCACACCCGCTACTGGTAGCGAGCCGTCGTCTACGCTCGACCTGTTCGCGTACCACTTGGAGGGGGATGAGGTCCGTGCTGCTCACAGACCTGGACGAGGTGACGTCACCGGACGAGCTGGGGGAACTGCTCGGCGAACCGACACCGGGCGCGCTGGTCAAGGTCCGGCCAAGCCTGCACGAGCACGACCGCAAGTGGCTGGCCGTGTCGCCGCTGTGCGTGGTGGCGACCTCGGGCGCCGACGGCAGCTGCGACGCGTCACCGAAGGGTGACCCGGCCGGGTTCACGCTCGTGCTGGACGACACGACGATCGCGATCCCCGAACGTCCCGGGAACCGCCGGGCCGACGGGTTCCGCAACATCCTGGCCAATCCCCACGTGGGGCTGCTCTACCTGATCCCCGGCCGCCCCGACACGCTGCGCATCAACGGCCGCGCGCGCATCCTGCGCAATGCGCCCTTCTTCGACGACATGGTGGTGAAGGGGAATCGCCCACAGCTGGCTCTGCTGGTCGAGATCGACCAGGTCTTCTACCACTGCCCGAGGGCCCTCCTGCGCGGCGGAGCCTGGCAACCGGAGACCTGGCGGCCGGAAGCGGCGCCGTCCCGCGCGGTGCTCGCGAAGGCACACGATCGCCGTCCGGAAAGCGTGGAGGAACTGGAGGCGTACTACGGCTCGCGGTACCTGGAGCGCCTGTACCAGTAACTGATCCTGTCAGAAGCGATTTCCAAGCCGCGTGACACGCCTCGCGTTCGATCGTTCCTGCGGATCGATCTCCGGCTGACCGCTGAGCGGTGAATGCATAGGAGAAGGGCGTCAGCTGCCCGCCGCGGACGGGTCCTGGTTCGTCCGCGGCGGGCAGCTGTTTTTGCTGCGGCGTCGGTTGGGTCGAGTCCGCTTCATGCGCCGGTGTCCTGGGGTGTCGGTGTCGGTCTCGTTCATCTGTCCGATCTCGGCCGGCGGCAACGACGTCGGGTGGCGCTGCTCCAGGGCCTGTCTGTGGGGGTGGGGCGTCGTGGGCGGTCGCGGCTGCGTGGCCGGTATGTCTGGGAGGGAGCACGGGAGCAGAGAGCGGGGCGGGTGAGGCACGTGTGGGGCGCTATGCGGCCGCGCGTGCTCCCCGTGGTCTGGACGTTCTGCGACAAGGCGCCTCTGTCGCAGGCGAGTTGGTGGTAGGGCAGTGCAGCGAGAGGGGTATCTGTCGGACGTTTGTTGGTCAGGCTGGGCGCATGAGACCCGAAGTGAACCTCACCGGCCTGTTTGTCCCCTTGGTGACCGTTCACCGACGACCTGCGCCTTGCCCCCGGACGCGCTAGCCTGGCTCGCCAATGAGGCACTGGCAGTCGGCGAGGCTCGCGGACTCGTTACCCTGGGCACTACCGCGCGGAGGCGGCCACGCTCTCGAACAACGACTGGCCGCCGCACACGGCGAGATCCTGCGCTTGTAACGGTGATCCCTTCACATGGCCCGACATCATGACAGCACTCGATGGGCCTCAGGGGTTACGATCCAGAGCGCAATCCCAGAGCACTGTGCTCCACCACACCGGAGGGAAGACCGCTCTTTCCCGAGGACCGAGCAGTCAACTCCACGAGATCGGCACGGAGTTCGGCGGCGGGCTCACCAAGGACGATCGCACTGATAACCAGCTCCATCATCAGGCAGTCGTACTCGTCCCCCCTGCTCCGATAGCGCTCGCGATCGGCCTCCGCAACAGCAGAGGCGATCCTCCTCCCACCACCAGGCGCAGGGGCGAAGGTCGCCTCATAGACGCCGTGTCCGGTCCAACTCCGGTGCATGAAAAGGACATCGCCTTCAACGAAGACGTTCCACTTCTCATCCATGTCCCGGGCTCGATATCCGCGCCGGATCCGGTCCCAGTCCTCGTCTGTCCAGACTCGATCCGGCAACTGAGACACCGGCCGGGGGGTGTTCATCGGATGGAGGCGCCGGAACGACTCTCGGGTGAGCGGGGCATCGGCAGTCATGACGTGATCCTACTGAAGCGCCACTCCAACAGGACAGCGGCTTACCTCCAAGGACAGGCGCCCTGGGCAGAGGATGAACCTCAGCCGCCTTCCCGACGCGTCCGCAGTGTGGTGAACTGCGACTCTTGCAAGATGTCTTCACCGTTACCCCAGACAACTGGAGGGACTTCTGGCGGGGAAAGCCAGCCGCTTTGATCCGACACTCGGAACGTCGGCGGGCCCGGTCGTCGCACTCGGCTATCAGCAGCTCGGCGAGAATGTCCCGGTAAGTCATCTGCTCACGGGCGGCCGCAGCGACGCGTGGGGAAACTGGGAGTGGATTCGGCAGGCCGAGCAGGACGCGCCGAATCCTATGAAGGGCTTCGCCGGCTTCCTCCGCCAGGACCTCGACGCCGTCACCGCCGGACTCACCTTTCCGTGGAGTTCCGGGGTGGTCGAAGGACATGTGAACCGGGTGAAAACGCTCAAACGGGCCATGTGCGGCAGGGCCTCCTTCGAACTCCTCCGAGCCCGTATCCTCACCCAGCCATGAGCATCACGGAACTGCGGGAGCCCCTTTTCAGGGGCTTGTGCCAATGAATAGGGCGGCCAGACGGGGAAGCCGACGGCTCATCTCCCTGTCGTCGTCGAAGTCGAAATCCTCGCCCATATCAACCGCGTTGTCGCTCTCTGCATCAGCCCCGCGGAAACCGTGCCAGGCTTCGTAGAAGGCATCCGCATCACCCGTGATCCGCTCGAATGCCCCGCTGGCTGCATAGTTCACGTCCTCGTAGAACAGCACCTCGGAACGGTCCCGGACGTTCGCCGCCTGAACCACATCAGGATGCGCAGCGAGGCTGTCGGGGTCAGTGGCTACGCGCTGGTACCACTGACAGCCCAAGGCGATCACACCAGCGCGGAAGTCCATGAAACTGTCGTCGGAGCACCCGCCTCCGATGAGGTAAGCAGCCGCCCACACATCCCAGCGATACAGGGCGTCGTGCAGCTCATCGAAGCGTTCCGCATACTCCAGGATCTCCTGCCGCGGTCTATCCGCGAGCTGCTTGACGAGAACCTCGTCAAATGGCTCGCCCGTCGCGGCAGCCTCGGCTTGCGCGGCTTCGATGACGTGCCAGAACGTGTCGATCTCCATGGCCGCACACTCTGCCACGACCCTATGACAATCGATCCTGGCCACCCTGCCGGCACCTGGCCGTTTCACGGAACTGTGGACATAGCCTTGGAGACGGCCACCCTTGATCGGGAGCGTGGCCAAACCTGCTCAGAGGTCGCGCGGATAGGCGGCCGCTGGGGGCGTTGAGGGTGTGTACTCCAGCCAGGCTCAGAAGATCACACGGTTACAGACCGCTATGAGGGAGCCATGGCCGTCACCTGCTTGATGCTCGCGCGGCTACCTGAAGGGGGCTTGGGCGCCTTCGACGCTTATGAAGGGGCTGTCCTGCCTCTCCTTGCCGAGTATGGAGGGCGTCTTGAGCGCCGACTGCGCACTCTGGACGATCAGGTCGAGGCCCACCTCATGACCTTCCCCAACAGTGAGGATCTCGCTGACTACCGGGCGGACCCCCGGCGTTCTGCCGCAGCACCCACTGCTTGAGGCGTCTGGGGCAGCGGTCGAACTGCTCGCGGTGCGCGACTCCGGCCGAGGCGTGAACCTCCCGCCTAACAACTGGGTCCTGCTCGTCCTGCTTCAACGACGTGCTGGCCCTGCCAGTCCGCTTTCGTAGGCGGCGATGACGAGTTGGGCCCGGTCCCTGGCCCCCAGCTTCGTCAGCAGGTGGCTGACGTGGGTCTTGACCGTGCCGACGGTCAGATACAGCTCGGCTGCGATCTCGTGGTTGGACAGGCCACGTGCGATCAAGCCCAGCACGTCCCGCTCGCGGCCGGTCACACCGTCCAGGGTGCGGGTGACCGGACCGGGGTAGCCGGGGCGGCGGACGTAGGTCTCGATGAGCTTGCGGGTGACGCCGGGTGACAGCAGCGACTCCCCGGTGGCGATCACCCGCACGGCGTCGATCAAGCGAGCGGGTGGAGTGTCCTTGAGAAGGAAGCCCGCGGCGCCTGCGCGGAGCGCCTCGAAGACGTACTCGTCCAGGTCGAAGGTGGTGAGCACCAGGACGTGGACGGGCACCGGAGACGGGCCGCCGAGCAGCGCGCGGATGGCCTCGATGCCATTGAGCCCGGGCATTCGGATGTCCATCAGGGCGACGTCGGGGCGTTGTTCGCGGATCACCCTGACCGCCTGGGTCCCGTCGGCCGCCTCGCCGACGACCTGGAGATCGTTTTCCGACTCGATCAGCACCCGGAACCCGGCACGCACCAGCGTCTCGTCGTCCACCACGACGACCCGCACCGTCATGCGCCCTCCAGGCCGGCGCCCACGGGGAATTGGGCTGTTCGCTCGTCCGTGGCGTACGGCAGCCTGGCGGTGACGCGAAAGCCGTGCGGGGAGAGCGGGCCGGCGTGGACCTCGCCGCCGTAGAGCGCGGCGCGTTCCTTCATGCCGGTCAGGCCGTGGCCCTCGGTGATCGGGGTGGTCGTGCGGCCGGCTCCGGCATCGACGACCGTGAGAGCGACCTGGCCCGACGCGTAGGCGACCGTCGCCCGGGCGTGGCTGGTGCGGGCATGCTTGACGACGTTGGTCAGGGCTTCCTGCACGATGCGGTAGGCGGCGCGGTCCAGGCCTCGGGGCAGGGCGTGCGGGTGACCGCTGGTCGTCAAGTCGACCTGGACGCCGGCCCGTCGGGTCTGTTCGATGAGTGTGTTTAGGTCGTCGAGGCCGCCGGGCAGCCATTCGGCAGCGTCGTCATCGCGCAGGACACTTAGCAGTGAACGCAGCTCTCCCAGGGCGGCCCTGCTGGTGGTCTCGATCGCGGAGAGGGATTTCGCGGCCTCGTCAGGTCGGCTGCCGATGACGTGGTGGCCGACGCCCGCCTGGACCGCAACGATGCTCAGGCTGTGCGCGACGACGTCGTGCAACTCCCGGGCGATGCGCATGCGTTCCTCGACGAGGAGGAGCTGTGCCCGCTCTTCGGCCTGCTCGACCAGGCCTCGGGTGTAGGCGCGGCCCTGTCTGGTGGACCATCCGATCGCCCAGGCGGCGGCCTCGACGATGAGGCTTTGGCTCATCCCCGGCCACCCCCAGTAGTCGTGGCCTGTTATGCCCTGCATAGGGATCATCAAGGCGAGTTGAGCGGCGCCTGCCACCGCGCTCGCGTACGCCGCGACACGCGTGGGTCGGGCGACCGCCACCCCGTACACCAGCAAGGCAGTCGCCAGCACCCCCGTCAGGCTGAGCGCGCCGTCGGTGGCCATCACCACCGAAGCCACCGCCAGTGCAGGCAGTGGCAGCAGCCGCCGGACGGCGACGGCCACGCCCAACGAGCACGTCAGCACGGTCTGCCATGCCGGCCAGCCCGTGCGGTGCGTGCCAAGCGTCCACCACAAGACGTTCGACGCCATCAGGACCATGGCCAAAAGCACATCCAGCCCGACCAGCTGAGTCGGCGTCAGCCTCCTGGCACAGGACCCCGCGTCATGCCTCACCATCATGCCTCGCACGCATCCGACCCTAGCCGGGAGGGCGATCATCCGCCTCTGTCCACAGACAGAGATCAGCCGGTCATTCCATGGCCAGATCCGCGGGGCGGGCACCCTCTGCCAGGGTCGGCCACATGGATCTCTCCCGGACGCCCGCCCGCCGATGGCTTCCCCCTGTGCCCTGGGGCTTCGCCCTGCTCGCCGCCGCGTCGTCCCTGACGTACGGCGGTGATCACGCGGTGAACGCCTGGGCATCGACCAGCCTGGCCAATATGGGTGATCATCCTATGGAGGCGCTCATCGCCTCCGCCTTTCTGTTCGGCGCCGATCCCTGGGCCTGTCTACGCAGCATCGCCCTGGCCGGGGCCATGCTGGCGTTTCTCGTCATCCGGTTCGGCAACATGCGGGCGGTCGCGCTGATCGCGGCCAGCCAGGTCCTCGGCACACTGGTGAGCGAAGGGCTGCTGGCAGCGCGGATCGCGGCCGGCCAAGCAGAGCCTGCGCTGCGTGCGACGGTGGACGTCGGCCCGTCGTACGTGATCGTCTCGGCCCTGGCCGCCGTGGTGGCAGCGGGGGCTCGGCGGTGGCACCGATGGACCGCGCTCGCCGCGCTCGCGGTGCGCGCACCGCACATCACGAGCGGCCTGACCACGCTGGGGGTCACTCCCGTCGGCCACGTGACAGCACTGTCCACCGGCATACTGCTGGCATGGGGTCTACGGTCGTCCGACGCCCGCCGCCGCTACCTGCACCGACTGACGCTACGCGCAGCGCCGCCTCAGATCGAACCTGGCGCCCTCGCCCCCGTCGCCGGCCCAGATGCCGAGGATGTCGCGGGTGCCGTCCACGGTCACCGCCATCACCAGGTAGATGGGACGGTTTGCGACCTGCCCGCCCCTGATCTCGACGTTGATGGCCTCCACGAACAGGACCCGGGTAGACGCGGTCGAGGGGTCGGTTCTGCCATTCGGCCATGCCGTCCATGACTTTGAGCTGTTGTCTTTTCGATCTTGAGTGGTGTCTGTCGGACGGGAGTCTCGATCGGGTGATTGCGGCCGGTGCCAGGCATGGGAACAGGGCCTCTTGGTAGCTCGAAGTGCGTCTACGCCAACTCGTCTGCCAGGAGGCGCTGTTGTTGCAGTTGTATGCCACCGCGGAGACGGAGACCACGAAGGTGTTCTGCCAGGCGTGGGTGCGCTCCACGTGCCAACGCTGACTGGCCTGGATGGGTGCCTTCTCGCCTTTGTGCGCGATGCGGCCGTGCAGGCCGCGTTCGTCGAGCACCGTGCGGGTCTGTCCGAGTCGTAGCCGGCGTCCAGGCTCACGGTGACGTCGTCGGGTAACGGGCCCAGCTCGTCCAGGCGGTCCAGGGTCGGGGGCGAGCGGCGGGGAGTCGTGGCGGTTGGCACCGGCCAGGACACGGCCCAGCGGAATGCCGTATCCGTCCGTCATTCCCGAGCGTTTCAGGCCCTGTTTGCCGCGGTCGACCGGGGAAGGCTCGGCCACCTCGCCGCCTCCGGGAGCCTTTGTGATGGAGCCGTCCACGGCGATCTGATCGAGGACGAGGCTCACGATCCGGTCGTAGGAGTCGAGCGCGATCTGCTTGAGCCTGGCGAATAGGCCCAAGTTGTATGCGCTCGTCGCGGCGGCTGCGGACCGTGGTGGCCGAGCAGGTCGTGTCGGCGATCGCCTCGTAAGAACAGCCGAAGCGCAGCAGCTGCAGCATCTTGTCGAAGACGATCCGGTCGCTGATGCGTCGGCGGTGGCAGCCCAGTGGATGGTCCGGGTGTACTCCGGCCGCTCGGGCAGCAAGGCCGCGAATAGGTCCCAGAGTGGTTCGGTGAGCCATGATGGCAGTGCGGGCGCAGGTCTCCCCAGTGATCACAGAGCATCGCAACTCCATGATCACCGGGATCTGTGCCCGTTCTGTTGCCGGTGTCCCCAACCGTGTCTATCCGCGCGACCTCCTACTCCGACGCCAAATCCTCCTCTCAGACTAAGCATCGTCACCCTTGGCGACCGGACCACAACAAGTGGATCAGAGCCGAACGAACTGGCCGCTGACAGCCGGTCATCGGACTCAACCCCCGATTGGGTGGAGTCGCGCTCGGTGCCGGGCGGGTCGCCGGCGGGAGCCGGTGCGAAGACCACGAACTGTCGGTGATCTCCGCGAGAACCCCTGTCTTGTGCGCTTCGCCCGGACTGCGGCAGCCGCCACTGCCTTCGCCGCCCTCCTCAAATGATCGCGGAGTTGGGACAGGATGTCTGGCGGACTGAGGACAGGCTCAGCCGCTGGCTTGTGAAGTGCCCAAAGACCGGGCGAAATCAGCAAGAGCCCGGAAGTCGTCCTCGCGAAGACCGACCCGCGGGTTGACGTGGTGGAGAAGTCCACCGGCACGGTGGTGGGCGGTCACGTACGCCTGGTCCAGATCGCTCTGTTCATCGTCCACCCAGGCGAAGGGGCGGCCGTTGGCGTAGTCCACCAGGGGAGCAGTCTTCCAGTGAACGCCGTCGGGACGGTCTTGGAACAAGGTGTCGCCAAAGTCGACGTACGGGAGTTCGGGAAGGCCGAGCACCGGGGCGATCCACCGGTTGGCATCCGCCGTCCATGTGGTGGCCCAGCACAGCTCGTAGTCGAGCCGGAGCAGGTCTCGTCCGTGCTCTGGATTGAGCCAGACGCGCAGGGGGCGCCGACGGAGCGAGAGTTCTCTGTGTTCCTCCGGAGTCCCACTGCCTTGGGGCACCCTGAGTGTGGTGTAGCCGTCAGGGCGCTTCTCCGGCTTCGCCGCATAAGGGTTGAGGGGCCCATCCACGTCGAGGAAGAGCAGTGGTCGGCTCACAATCTCCCCCTGACCTGCTCAATACCGGCTGCGCGAGTGGAAGCCTAGCTGAAGCGATCGTCGCGGCGTCAGGCCGACCCGATGTGGTGATCACGGCGTCGTAGGCGTGATCACGGCCTCGGAGCCGTTCTCATCCGGTCCTGGTCCCGGCGGAGCCCGGCGACCAGGGAGTGCGGCGCGGGCAGGTCGTCGGCGAGGACGCGGTCCATCCAGACGGGCGCCGTTGGACACCTGGATCATCGAGGCGGCTACGGGGCAACCAGCAGCTCCCTGACGCGCACGTGCCAGTGATGGCGCGGCTCACGGCGCAGTCTGCCGAGGAACTCGACCTACGGCAGTGGGCGCCCTGCTCGCGCGCGACAGGCACGCGTGCGGCGTGACCGGCCTGGCAACCTCGCCGCCCTGCTGCCACCGGGCGCGAGTAGTCCCCAAGGCCGTCGTCGGGGCTGTGGTGTGCGCGGTCGTGCGGATGCGCCGCTGGCGGTCCGCAACTGGACGTTCAATTGCAAGGGATCAGTGGCCGTATGCGGCGAGCGAGCGCATGACGGGTTGGCGGTTCGGCCGCTGCGCGGGGCTGTGCCGGGCGGATCGGCTACCGCTCGAGGAGTTCGGCCAGCATGGCGCTGGTCGCTTGATCAGCCGGCAGGAACGCCTCAAGTCGTAGTTCGGCGATGGTGACGTCGATGGCGGTGCCGAAGTGGATGAGCGTGGTGATGAGCCTTAGCTCCCTGTCGTTGGCCGGATCATGTGCCCCGAGGCGCAGCGGTACGGCGAAACCGAAGTGGTGCGGTGACTCGCGCGGACGTGGTGGTGCAAGGTCGGTGAGTTCGCAGGCAGGCGCTGGAGTTGGTCGTCTGGATTGCGCACGCTCTCGGCCTGGATGCGGTCGATGATGGGCCACGCCCACTCGTCGAGGTTGACGATGCGTGGTGCGAGGCCCTGCGGATGCAGCAACAACCGGGGCACGCTGACCGGCGTCACGAGCAGATGCGGGGCCACACCGGCGGTGAGCGCGTGGAAGGCGGCGTTGGCCGAGGCGAGGTCACCGTGCCGGTCGACGACCACCGCCGGGTACGGCAGGTGGCCGTGCAGGATCCGTTCGAGGGCGGTGCGAATCGGTTCCAGTTGAGGGTCGTCCAGGCGGGTCTGCGGGTAGACCGGTGCGAATCCGGCCGCGAGGAGCAGTTCATTGCGCTCGCGGATCGGCACCTCCAGGGATTCGGCCGGCGGGATGATCATTGATCGGCCGGGGGCCGACCGTCCGCTCTCGATGAAGCTGACGTGCCGCTGCGTGGTTCCGGCGCGCATGGCCAGTTCCAGCTGGCTGACGCGTCGCCGAGTGCGCCACTCACGCAACGCGTCGGCGAGCCCGCCTCAGGTCGATTCGCTGATCATCCGTCTTGTGTAACCCGCTCGGCTCCTGATCCGCGATTCCCTGCGAGGTATTGCCGCGCGACAGCCGGCGCAGCAGGGTCGTTGCCGCACGCCGACCATTCGCGACCGAGGGGAACATGCAGAGCGCCGCCGCGCCGCGTAGTTCAACTGGGAGATGGCACCCCGGGACGGTGGTGAGGTCGCCTGCGTTGGGCTGGAGATCCTCATGCTCGGCCCCGACGGCCGCATCGTCAGCGAGTACCAGTTCATCGAATGATGACCGCAATGATGGCGATACTCCATCGATGGTGTGCAGCTACCACGTCAGCACCGGCGGGGGGACTGATGGCCTGTCGCTGCGAGCGTACGAACCACGCACACCCAGGGAGGGGAAGGTCGCGGTCGCGGTCCACGCCACCTCACTCAGCTACCGCGAACTTCTGGTGCTACGAGGGCAGTACGTGCTACCCGTCAAACCGGACGTCATACCGGTCTCAGACGGTGCCGGGGAAGTCGTCGCCGTTGGGCCGGATGTCCGGCGGGTGCGCCCAGGCGACCGCGTCACCGCGGCACTGTTCCCGCGGTGGCTGGACGGCCCGCTGGAACCGGCATACCTGCCGCAACTCGGTGGCTCGCTCGACGGAATGCTGACCGAGCCGGCCATCCTCTCCGAGGACGCCCTCGTGCCCATCCCCGACCATCTCTCCTACGCCGAGGCGGCAACTCTACCCTGCGCCGCCGTCACGGCATGGAACGCCCTGACCGGCGACGGCCGCGGAATCCAGCGCGGACAGACCGTGCTGACCACCGCCTCCGGCGGCGTGTCGCTGTTCGCGGTGCAGTTCGCCAAACTCCTGGGCGCGAGAGTGATCGCCACGACAAACCGCACGGACAAGGGAACAGCGCCTTCGCGATCTGGGAGCCGACGAGGTCATCAACTACCGCGACATCCCGAACTGGCACACCGCGACCCGCGAAATCACCGCCGGGCGAGGGGTCGACCGCGTCGTCGACACCGCCGGAACGCTGGAGCAGTCGCTGAAGTCAGTCGCCGTCGACGGACATATCGCCTTCGTGGGGGGCGCGTCCGGCAACTGGCCACCGGTCGACCCTCGTCTGCTGTTCGGCGTCGCCGCTACGGTCCGGGCGTTGGCCGTCGGCAGTCGCCCTCAGTTCGCCTCAACCCGGGTTCAGTGTTGGGTACCCAGACCATGCACCAGGCGTCGTCCCACTCGCAGCCGCAGGGATGGTCGGGGTGCTTGCGGCCAGGGTTTGCGGTTGACGCGGTTCGGTTGCCTGCGAGCAAGAGGACACGCAGCCAGCCTCGGCATCACGCGGCCGCACAGGGACCACAATGGGCGGGGGACGACGCCCACCACGGCCTGTTCTGCGTTTCGAAGGCTGCCCCCGCAGGCGCCCGCCACTCACCGCGCGAGATCAGCGGCCTCGGTTGCGCTGCTCCCGCTGATGAGCACCAGCCCAAGTGGCGTGCAGGTGTGCCAAACGGCTTGGCCTTCGCGTTGGCTGACAATCAAGCCCGCATGCCGAAGCGCCTTGGCGTGCTCGGAGACGGAGGACTTGCTGATGCGGAGGTCACGTGCCACCTCGGTGGTGGTGCGCTGCCGGGTGAGCAGGGCCAGGATGGCGGACCGGGTGCGTCCCAGGAGGGCGGCTACCGGATCGTTGGTCGCGGGTTCCTCCAGCAGCGTCAGCGGAGTCACCGCGCGGTACACCAGCAGCGCAGGACGGTGGGGGTAGTCGCCGACCAGAGGCCGGCCGGCCCAGGACGCCGAAGGCAGCAGGGTGATGCCGCGCCCGTCCAGGTGGATCTCACGGTCCTCGGGGGAGTCGATCTCCAGGACGGCTCCGCGCCAGCGGATCCCGGAGGTCAGACCGGCCAGCATCGCGCGGATCCCGTGCCGGGCGAGAATCTGCGCGCGCCATGCCTGCTCCGCGTCGAACCCGGAGGTGATTCGGTCCCAGGCGGGGGCCAGGAGACCGTTGTACCCGGCGCGTACCGCGTCTTGAAGCAACTGCCAGGCAACTTGGTCCTGTTCGGCGAGGTGGACTTTCCACGGAGTCTGCGGGCGACCGGCGGCACATACACGTTGCAGTTCGGCGCGCACGAACGCGGTGGGGCTCGACCGGACCTGGTCCAGCCCGTCATCGAGCCCCCGGCTGAGGGGGTCAAGGAACAGCGGTCCCTTCCCCGTCGGCGGTACGAGTTCCAGAAGAGGGCGTGCGGTGCGCGGGAAAGTCCGGAGCGTTCGTTGCTGCCATCGGGAGAAGACCGGGTCGATGCCCTGATGTTGCAGCATGGCTGTGGCAAGGACCAGTTCCATCAGCGGTGCCGGAGCCGGCGCCAAGGTGACCCGCAGAAGGTCCTCCAGCGTGAAGTGCACGCAAAGCATCGAACTCCCCTGGGTCAGCTGGCGTCAGCCTGCACCGGAGCTGCACTGTTCGGGCAGGACCGAATCCTTTGCGGCGCTCCGGGCGGACTGCCGACCATGGAGTTGTACGGAGCTTGCCGAGTCTCGACCATCAGAGGCCGGAGCAAGAAGGCGTAAATCGGACGCCGTCCCTGAAAAGCCTTTAGGCCACAGCGGCCTCAGGCAGTGGTCGGAGCCAGGCCGATGCCGGCGGGGGAGTCCGGACGGGGATGGGTGATCGATCCGCTGGGCGGCATCGATGCTTGGGCCGGCTCCACCTGCCCGACAGCAACACGGTACTTCGCGAATCTGGTCGGGTCGGGCACACCGTCGAACGAGAGGAAGCAGAGGAAGCATCATGAACGGCACGCGTATCCGCAAGGTGGCGGCGACCGCCATAGGTACCGCATTGCTTCTCACCGGCATGACCGGTGCGCTCGCCACTCAGGCCTCGGCTTCGCCGAGTGCCTCGTACATCGGTGACGGCTACCCCAACAACATCCATGGGGTCTGGTGCGTTCAGCACCTGGTCAACGACGTGGCACAGTCGAAGGGCAAGGGTCGCCCATTGCCGGAAGACCACCTCTGGGGACCCCAGACGAAGAAGTGGGTCGAGTGGTACCAGGGAGTTTCGGGTCACGGTCTGAGCCAGGACGGCATCGTGGGCAAGGGCACCGGCGGCTGGCTGCTGCTCGACGGGGACAGCTACTACGGCGATCGCAACTACTGCTACAACTACGTCCCTTCGTACTTCTGACCGGTCGGCGGCCGTCGGAACCCTGATGTCCCGTGGAACGGGGGACGGAACATCGTTGTCGGCAAGCCGCCAGGCTGAGAAGGCGGACTTTGGGGTATACCTCGGGAATCTCCTTCACCCCCAGCAGGTGCCCAGGTTGCCTGTCCCTGTGCGGCCGAGCATGTGCAGGACCTCAAAGCCGGCGCCCTCCCCGTACGCTCCAAGGACGCGTCCTGGACGCGGGGGAGTCCGTCCAGGTCGAGGATGCACCGGACCGCGGCCGGGTCTCGGAGCCGGTCACGGATGTCCTTCGATCCGGTCGGCGGCGGCTGGGACGGGGAGCCCGTCGGCAAGGGCGTCTCCTGCTCGGTGGTGAAGGAACGGGAACGCGTGGGTGCGCCGCGCCCGGCCAGGAAGGGCGGGGCGCGGCGCGCACGGGGACTCTGATACTGGGTGGGGGTGTCGGTGACCACGAGGAACTGGTCGCCGCGCAGGTCCATCACGACCCGGGCGTCCGGCCAGCCTTGGGTGCGTCGAGCGGCGGCGTACTCTTCCGCCGGCCAGGAGCCGCGGGAGCCTCCGGCCGGGGAACCGCTCGAGGGCGGTGCGCCGGGGCTGAGGCTGGGTGGGCTTCATTGTCGCCTCCCTGGGGGCGTGGCTGGTGGTCACGGGGCGGTGTCCTCGGAGGCGGGAACGTCGCCGACCACGTCGTCCGTCGCCTGTGTGACGGCGGGACGGTTTTCGGGCCGGGTCGCGTTGAGGACTGCGTTGGTGAGGTTGATCGGGTCCGGCCCTGGCGGTGGTGTCGGGTCCGAGACGGCGGGGAAACCCTCTATTTGCGCAGATCAGACGGCAGCAGTGACGCCATCCGGGTCGACACCGCGCAGGGCGTCGAGGACGTACGCGTCGAACCGGGTCTGGTGCTGGGCGGCAACGGCCAGATCAGGGGCGCGGCTGCGGGCGTAGTGGAGCGCGGACGGGCTGACGTCAGCTCCGGCCAAGACCTGGTCGACGGTGTCGCCGGCCCGGCGCTTCGAGCGGACCGGACCGGACCGGTCCCACTCGGGCTGCCTGCACCCCGCCGACAACAGCAGTGACGGGCTCCGGCATCATGGCAGACCGTCGGGGCTGGTCATCGGGGGAACCGTCATGCAGTTCGTCGTCCATGAGCAACCGGTCGGACGCGCCTCGACCAACTACATCGCGCGCGCCGACCTGGCGCCCTTCGGCCTGGACGGACAGGTCGAGCAGCTCTGGCTCAGGGCGGTCAACGACGGGAGCTACGAGGTCGCCTGCATTCCCTTCTCCACCTACGGGATCGCTCTGGGTGACGTTGTGGTGCTCAACGACGACGACTACGTCAGCGAGGTGGTCAGGAACTCTTCGCATCGCACGCTGCGGCTCCTGTTCACTCCTGATCTACCGCCCGCCGATCTCCAGAAAGCCGCTGACGAGATCAAGACCGAAATCATCGCGGCAGACCTTCTGAGTGAGTGGAACGGCGCACGCTTCATCGCTGTCGACGTCCCGCCCGACGCCGAAACCTCCAGACTGTTCGCCGTCATGGAGGCAGCAGTCAACGCCGGCCACGCATTCTGGGAGTGGGCTGACGCAATGCCGTTCGTCAGCCCTTCGTGACAGCTGCGCTCTGCCGCACACCCACCGAGTGCCTGTCCTTGGTGCAGAGTCCGGTGGCAACGCCCGCGTTCGCTCCCTACAGTCAGCGCATGGCCACCGAGGACGAGCGGGTGCCCCAGTGGATGGGCGCCGGCATCACTCGGACAAGGCTGAGATGGTCGTTGAAGCGCGGCCGGACGACCCTCGGCCTCCACGAGACCGTTGAGATCCTCGCTCGGCACCGCGACGAGCAGCTGCGCACCGGCGTCATCGACGCAGCGGACCGGTCCTGGTCCTTCACTCTGTAGTTCGACGCCACCGGGAATGGAGGACGAAGTGCCGAACTGAGATGGTGGCATGCTGGGCAAGGCCCATGCTGATCTCGCGCCAGTACTGCTCGACCAGGACCGTCATGGGCACCACCAGAGTGCAGCCGATGCAGTCGAGTACGCGGCGGGCGGTCTCGACTACGAGCGGCCGCCATGGCGGCCAGTGCTGGAAGTTGTCCGTAGCGGGCAGCCCCGGTGTGATGTCCATGAGCGTCTCGCTCACCTTCTCGGCGTCGAACACCCGTGAATCCGGGATCAGCTGCTGCACGAGCCCACTGGTCGTCGTCTTGCCTGCGCCATGGGTTCCGTTGAGCCATACGATCACGAGCCGCCTTCGCCGACTCCGGTGCCGAAGGCGCAGCGGTGGGCTTGCCCGGGGTCGTTGGGTGACGACGATCCACCTGGGGGCGTCAGACTCGGGAACCTTCATGCAGGCGCGTGCATCTCCCTGACCGGGAGGCAGAAGTGGGGGCACCCAGCCTCTGCAGGGATGCGTCACCAGGGGGATGTACTCATGGCACGGCGAACAGCGGTGGTCTCCGCGATCAGCCTGGCAGTGGTTGTGGCTGCTGCGGCATGCGGTCCAGAACACCGTGTTGCCGCGCGGCCAACCTCGGGACCGTCACGGACGACAGCGCCGGCCTCTGAGCCGTCACGGACGTCCGCGTCGCCCTCGGCCTCGGCAGCCGTGCGGTCAGGTGCCGCGTGCGCCATGAAGCAGTTGCGGTGGAGACTGACGCGCCTTGCCGACAAGTCGAGTAAGGCGCCGACGGCTCTGCTGAGCGCGACCAACACCAGCACCGCACCCTGCGCCTTCAACGGCTACCCGGAGCTGCACGCTTACGCGGGCAAAGGGCCGGCCGTCTGGTCGGAGCCGAAAGCGAAGGCGCCGGTCCGGCTGGTGCTGGATCATGACAAGACGGTCGACTTCCCGCTCTTCTACCTTGCGGCCCCTGCCGCAGACGGTTCCTGCTCCATCCCGGTCGAGGACGACCCACGCATCGAGGTTCTACCACCGCACCCCGCGCACACCGACTACGGCGCATCCCTGCACATCACCGACCCACAGGGCAGGCATGTGGTCCCGGTGTTCTGCGACACCGTTCACGTGGGCGCACCCCGGATGCGGTAGACGGCGCAAGGGGCACAGCAGACCCGCCGGGGGCCGGCCGCCAACGGGGTGGGGGCGCGTCGGTCGGGCATTGCGTTCTCGTTGATGGGTCAGTGCCGAGCAGGTCGGGTCGGCCCTTCACCTGCAGGTGTCGCCTCACACTCGATTATCGGTACACATGTTCGAGAAGTGTGCGATCATGGTACCGTCGGCCGTTGACCGCAGTCGACTGGTTGCCGTCTCGCGGGCGGCCTGGGGGAGCGCATCGGGGGGTGCGCTGTGAGCTTGACTGGATCATGGGCGTCCACGTCTGTTCACAGGTGGTGGCCTGTGCGTCGGATGATCCTCGCAGGACTTGCTGCCGAGTTCATCGGCTGCCGGGGCGCCCAGTGTGCGCGGGCGGCGACCGTCACCGGCCACCAACATCGCATCCATCGTGGGTCGCTGGGCATCCGTAGGCGCACGGCCGCCTCCGCGGTCGTGCCCTCGCCTCCGCGACATTAACGGTGACCGCACAGGGTGCCTGATCAATGGCAGCGATCAGCCGCCCCGGCTGAAACGCCGACACCCGGAAAGTTCACGTCGCTACGGAGTCCTCCGGTCCGCGTCGCATGGCGACAGTGGTCTGGCTGGCGATCGAAAGCCGTAGTGACCGACGGACCTTCCTACGTGCAAAGGCCCGGCCTCGTGCTCTGCATCGGCCGTCAACCACTTGCGTGGCCCAGGGCTCATCGAGCCCTCCGAGCCTGCATGACCCACCCGTCCGTCGGCAAGAGCGAGCCCGGTGAGCCGATCACCGAGACCGCGGTGCGCGAGCTGTACGAGGAGACCGGCCTGATCGTGAAGCCGGAGTTTCTCAAGGTCGCCCACATCATTCACGGTGCCTGGGGCGTGGAAGCCCCCAACGGCTTCGTCACCGTCGTCTTCACAGCCCACGAATGGACCGGCGAGCCCGAAAACCGCGAACCACGCAAGCACGCCCACGTACGCTGGGTCGATGCCGAGGCCATCCCCCGGGAATTCGTCGATACCACTGCCAGCGCCCTGTACCGCTACCTCAGCGGTGGTCTTCAGGTGTCACTCGACGGATGGAAAGAGTCGGAGGAGCGCCGGGGGCCCTGGGCCGCTGGCCACGGTTGTCGTCGGATCCGGAACCAGCTCGCGGACTCCGGCTGCACGTGCGGGTGCAGCTCTTCGCCGCCTCTCTGGCCGCCCAGTCCATGCTGTCGGCCTTTGCGGGAAGCGAATCACTGAGTGGCCGCCTGATCAGCGAGTTCCTGCGGCGTCTCCGGAGCACTCCTGCGCCTGCTGAGCAGCGTGGCGATCGGGAGGGCTGCCGCGAGGCCGCTGAGGAGGATCGCGGCGAGTGCGCCCAGGACGGCGGGCTGGTCGGCGAAGGCGAGGCCGATGGCGGCCAGGGCCGGGCCTGCGTTGCGCACCGAGGCGACGCCGCCCATGGTGGTGCGGCGTGTCATCGGGCCGGTGGCCAGCAGGGTTCCCAGGGCGAAGGCGAAGACGGCGAGCAGGAAGCCCGCGAGCAGGGCGAGTGAGCCGAAGAGGTCGGCGACGTCGTGCCAGCTGCCGAGCAGCATGCCCGCCAACACGATCAGGAACGTGATGTTGGAGACCGCGGCTGCCGTGGGGTGCCATGCCTGTGCGGTGGGTTCGGCGTAGCGGCGCATGAGCAGGCCGATGGCGAAGGGGACGAGTTGCAGGAGCGCCACCGTTCGCACCAGCGCGCCGACGTCGAGGGAGACCTTGGTGCCGATGTCTGCGGCGGTGAGGATGGCGTTGGCGGTGGGGGCGAAGGTGAGGCTGCCGAGGGAGGCGAGCAGTACCTGCATTGCCGCGCCCGCGACGATGTCGCCCTGCTGGATGGTCGCCAGTTTCGCCCCGAAGGGGCCGCCGGGGGAGGAGGCGATCAGGACGAGGGCGATGAAGGCGGCCGAGGGGAGACCGAACAGTGCACCGATGCCCCAGCCGAGCAGCGGGATGACCACCATGTTGGCGATCAGTGCCAGCAACAGCAGGGGGACGTCGGCGAAGACGCCACGCAGTGCCGGGACGGTGGCGCGCAGGCCGGCGGCGAACATGGTGGCCGCGATGAAGATGACGGTGACCGAGTTGAGGACGAGATGCAGGGTGTCCATGGCGCTTGTCCGCCCGGTCAGTCGTGGAGGTCCCCGAGCCAGCGCAGGGCGCTCAGGCTCGGCAGGAAGCAGTACTCGCCTCCACAGGTGACGACGAACCGGGGCAGCGGGGCCAGGCGGCGCCGCACGGGCCGTCGGGGGATGGTGTAGCCGGTCTGCCCCTCGGCGGCGCCGACGACGGGGTCTTTCGTGTTGCCGGCCCCGAAGAAGACGCCGTCGTTCATCCACTGCGACTGGACGAACTCGAACTGCCGGCCCAGGTGGGCGCCGATGAACGCGAACATCAGACCGCGGTCCGCTCCGTCATCCTTCAGTACGCCTTCCGACAGCGGCGGTCCGTAGACGGCGCCGCGCCGGATCATGCGGTGCAGCCGTACCTCCCCGGCCACCGAGGCGTCGCGCGGGTTGGCCCGGCGGATGTGGCAGCTGCCGGGCGTGGTGAATCCCGTCGGGTCGTCCTGCTGGTACAGGAAGGTGTTGCGGCGGTGGGGGTCGGTGCCGAGGCCGGGATCGTCGTGCCGCGGGGCGAGCGCCAGTGGGGCCCCGCTGCGCCAGCGGCCCATGATCTTCGCCGCAATCAGCTCCTCGTCCTCGGGGCCGGCGGAGTTGTCCCTCAGATACCGTCTGAACTCGGCGACGTCCTGGTGGAGCTTGCGGAAGACCGCATAACTGCCGTTGCGCCCGAGCACGGCCGGCTGAGGCGTCTGGACACCGCCGATCTCATCCGGGTAGCCGAGCACGAACTCGCCGCTCTTCAGGGGCGCTTCCAGCCTGTTGGACCCTGGGATGCCGCTGCCTTCCACGGCTGGATGGCTGACGCCGTCGAGGTAGCCGAAGTGTTCCTTCCCGGTGGGCAGCGCGTAGCAGTCCTGCCTCCAGATGGCCGTCACGCCGGAGAGACGCTCGTAGGCGGGACGGGCGCGGTCGATGGCCGCCTCCAGGCGAGGGGGGTCGGGTGCGATCGCCGTGATCACCACATGGACGTCGCGGGTACCGAGCGGTGCTTCCCAGTGCTGTGGGCTGCTGTCGCCCTCGTCGCGCAGCGCTCGTGCGCGTGCCGCCATGCCTTGCCGGAACTCCCAGGCGAACGACTCCAGCGATGAGCGTGGCACGCCCAGGGCCTCAAGGCCCCAGCAAGTAACGGCGACACTGACCCAGGTGTCCCCCAGGGGACTGGAGGTGTCGGCGGCGGAGGTCACCGCCGCGCTCGCCCGCCGCATCAGCTCCCGGCCCTGGGCGCGGTCGTCGATGCGGAAGACGAGGTACGTCGCCGCATACGGGGTGGGGCGTGGGCTGAGGACCCCGCGCTGGATGTCGTCGACTTCGAGTGTGACGTGGGTGGGTGCGCTCACGTCGGCCTCCCTGCGGCATCGCTACGAGACGAGGTTGCGCCAGAAATTCCGCAGGCTGTCGTCGGCGCCGAAGAGCGTGCTGAAGATCGTCGAGTCGGCCAGCAGCACATCGGCCGCGCGGTCACCGCCCGGGGGCATCCACAGGAACATGTTGAACTCGCTGTTCCCCTCGTCGGTGAACGGATGGGGCCGGGAAGTGTCGATCGGCTGCCGGGCCAGCACATGGATGGCCTTCGGCTCATCACTGGTCACCGCATAGTGCGGCAGGTGCATGTGGAAGTTGAAGTTCGTGACCCCGTTCAGCCACCCCTTCTCGTCCAGATCCCTGACGGTCGACAAAGGAGCGATCCGGTTGCCCTCACCGGTGGCGGGACGCAGCCCGTACCGGTTGATGACCGGCACGCCCAGGCCCTTCATCACGTCCCTGACGTAGGTGGCGAACCGTTGCTGGCGCGGCACCAGGGGATCGCCGTGGTGGCGGTACTCCACCTCCCGCACGGACAGATCGTCCGACGCGCCCACGTCGTGGTGGGGCCCCAGAACCAGGCGGGCTTCCTCCCGGGCGAGGAAGGCCCGCAGCGCCCCTATCTCCCCCGGCTCGGCTTCCTGCCTGGTGATCATGTGGTCCAGTCCGAAGACGAACAGCACGTCTGTGTCGTCGAGCACCCGCTCATCCAGCGGGGTATGGAATCCGGCCTGGTCAATGCGTTGGTAGACCGGGACGGGATGCCCCGTCACCTCCTCGACGAAGTCCTGGAACGGCACCCAGGCCCAGAAGAACAGCTCCAGCGAGCCCGCGATGCCCTGCTGGAACCGATAGGGGTCCGACCACTTCGGGTCCTCGTACGCAGGCCACGCCACCCGGCGCACCTCCGTCAGGGTGGAGAACCGGTTGTCCAGCTCGGCCGCGTTCCGGCCCGCCTCGGCCGGATAGCTCCACGACACGTAGACGCTCACACGCCGCCCGGTCGGCGTGTACTTCCTCGGAACGTGCCGCTGGTTGTAGACCCGCGCTGTTCTGGTCTCGCTCATCGCCCAGCTCCCAGCCTCACTGCATCTGGTCGAGCATCTCCGACAGAGCGCTCTTGATCCGCAACGCCTTCTTGATCTCGTCCGCCGTCACGTACGGATACTCCCCGTACTCGATGAAGCTCGGACAGTGGTGCTCACGGACGAACCTGACGAACGCCTCCGGATTGGTCCGCCAGTCCTCCGGGAACCCCTCCAGATGCTCGAACGCCGTGCTCACGCCCGCCTTCGAGAACAGCGCGATGGCGTCCTCGGTGTACTTGTCGAAGTCGGTGTCGAAGATCCCCTGGTACATGAAGCGGGTGTCGTCGTCGAAGAGCACCCAGCGCAGGTAGTGCAGCTTCAACGGCGCCAGAAGGTACGGATCCTGTTCCAGCGCCTCGGCCAGCGCGTAGCCGTACTGGCGCATCGCATCGGCGTGACCGGGCTTGACCCGCGCGACGATGGTGAACCCGTAGCACGCCGGAGTCCTGGGGAAAACGGGCCCGTACTTCCCCTGTTCGAGATGATCCGTCTCCTTGGGGAGGACGACCGCCCGAGGCTTGATCTCCATGTCCGCTCCTCGCGCCATCCAGTGGCCGGGACGGATCCATTCTGCCGCCCGATCACGGGACGCGCCCGCTGGCAGCAGGTGATCGGGCCCTGTGCGGCGGCGGTCGGTCTTCGCGCGGAACCGCTGCTCAGCCGGGCTCTTCTGCGTGAGCGATGCGTGAGCGAACACTGCGACACGGGCCGTCACGAGCCGCACCGGGCATCACGGCACACCTGCTTTGACCAGGTGGTTCCGGAAAGCGAAGCAGCATCCGGAACCACCCGGCAAGCCTTGGCCAGGACTCTTGATCCATTGGTTGTGGGTTCGAGTCCAACAAGGCTTACCGGCGGGCCCCAGCTCAGCCTTGGGTTCCCGAAGCCCCGTACACGACCCCGAAGCTGAACTCCCTTCGCTGACCGGGTTCCAGGGCAAGGGCGGTGGCGTGTTCGGTGCGGTTGAAGGCGTTGGTCATCGTCTCGACGGGTTCGAGTGCGATGGAGGCGCGCCGGTCGCGGGCCAGGGTGTCTCCGGTGAAGACGTGCATGTTCCCGCTGTACTGCCAGACCCGCAGTTCCTCGCCGGTCGGGGGGGTGGTCAGTACTGTCTCGATCCGGCCGCCAGGGCCGGGAGTCAGGTCCGCGAAGCAGGCATCGATGACCGCGTCGCCGAGTCGTTTCGGCATCCGGAAGTCCATCTCGGGGCACTGGTCGAGAGGGAGCAGGGCGGCGTCGCCCGCCAGTGGGATGAGGGAGGCGTCGGTGCGGATCACGGTGTGCGCGGGGATCTGCAGGACCAGGTCATCGATGGACTGCGACAGAGCGAAGTACGGATGCCAACCCGCCGCGTAGGGGGCGGTGGTGTCGCCCATGTTCGTCGCCCGGATCACCATGCTCAACTCGCGGCCGGTGATGGTGTATTCGGCTTCGAGGTCGAGGGCGAAGGGGTAGCCGGGGTACCGGCCCGGTCTGATACTCGTGGTGCGCAGCAGCAGTCGGGCGGAGTCGGCCGTCGTGGTGGCGTGGACGAGTTCGAACGGTGTCTCGCGGGCGAAGCCGTGGTAGATCGTGCGGTCCCCGTGGCGGCCGGGGAGCAGGTCGTGGTCGTGTCCGTCGTAGCGGTAGCGGCCGTTGGCTACGCGGTTGGTGAAGGGGGCCATCAGGCCGGCGCGTACGCCGTCCTGACAGAGGAGTTCCTTTTCGTCGCGGTAGCCGTCCGTCAACTCCTTCAGCGGGCCGGCCTCTCCGCACCTGACCTGCCAGCTCAGCAGGGTCGCTCCGCGCAGGGCGAGCACGGCGTGTGCCGAACCGTCCGGCGCGGAGACGACGAGGGTGGGTTCGCCGCCGAGGCGGTCCTCGGTGATCCGGTACTCGGCGGTCATGTCCCCTGTGGTTCCCTTCAGCTCGCCTCGGGAGCGAGCTTCTTCGCGCCCGTCATGATGGCCACCGCGTCCTCCATCGAGTGGGACTGCGGGGTGATGACGCCCGCGCAGCCGCCGAGTCGCTGGATGTGGATGCGGTCGGCGACCTCGAAGACGTTGGGCATGTTGTGGCTGATGAGGATGACGCCGAGGCCCTGGTCGCGCAGGTCGCGGACGAGTTTGAGGACCTGTCCGGTCTCGCGGACGCCGAGGGCGGCGGTGGGTTCGTCGAGGATCACCACCCGGCCGCCGAAGGCCGCGGTGCGGGCGACGGCGACGGACTGGCGCTGGCCGCCGGAGAGCGTCTCCACCGCCTGGTTGATGTTCTGCAGGGTGCCGATGCCGAGCCGCTTGATGTGGTCGGCGGCCTGCTTCTTCATCTCGCCGGTGTCGAGCATGCGGAACACTGAGCCGAGGATGCCCTTGCGGCGGATCTCGCGGGCGAGGAAGAGGTTGCTGGCGATGTCCAGGGCAGGGGCCACGGCGAGGGTCTGGTAGACCGTCTCGATACCGGCGTCGCGGGCGTCCTGGGGCCGCTTGAAGTGGACCTCCTTGCCGTCGACGAGGATGCTTCCCTGGTCGGGTACGAGGGCCCCGGACAGGCACTTGATCAGGGTGGACTTGCCGGCGCCGTTGTCGCCGATGACGGCGAGGACCTCGCCGGGGTAGAGGGTGAGGTCGACGTCGTTCAGGCCGACGACCCTGCCGAAGACCTTGACCAGGCCCTTGGCCTCGAGAACGGGGGCGGTGGCGGTCGTCACGACTTCACACTCCGGATCCACTGGTCGACGGAGACAGCCGCGATCACGAGGACGCCGACTGCGAGGACTTGGTAGTTCGGGTCGATGCCGGCCAAGGCGAGGCCGTTGACGAAGACCTGGACGATCAGCGCGCCGATCAGCGAGCCGAAGACCACTCCGCGTCCGCCGAAGAGGCTGGTGCCGCCGATGACGACGGCGGTGATGGACTGCAGGTTGGCGTTCAGGCCGCTGTTGGGGTCGCCGCCGCCGACCCGGCCGACGAGGACCCACGCCGCCACGGCGATGGTGAGCCCGGCCAGCATGTAGGCGCTGAGCAGGACACGGTTGACGGAGATGCCGGCGAGGCGGGCCGCCTCGATGTCGTCGCCGACCGCGTAGAGGTGGCGTCCCCAGGCGGTGTAGCGCAGGGCGTAGCCGACCACCGCGTACAGGGCGATCATGAGCAGCACGCCGTAGGTCAGGTTCAGCTGGCCGAGGGAGACCGTCTGGCCGCTCCACATGAGGATGTTGCCCGGCTGCAGCGAGATGGTCTGGCCCTTGGCGTAGATGAGGGTGATCGCGGTGAAGACGCTGAGGGTGCCGAGCGTGACGATGAAGGGAGGCAGCTTGATCTTGGTCACCAGCAGCCCGTTGACGGCCTGGGCGGCTATCGCGACGACCGCACCGGCCAGCAGGGCGAGCCAACCGGGCCAGTGGCTGTCCGCGACGAGCTTCGACATCAGCAGCGAGGCCAGCACCATGACGGCGCCGATCGACAGGTCGATGCCGGCGGTGAGGATGATGACCGTCTGTCCGACGGCGAGCGAACCGATGACGGCCACTTGCTGGGCCACCAGCGAGAGGTTCTGCAACGCATAGAAGCGTTCGTTCACCAGGGAGAACACCACGGCGGCGAGCACCAGGACGATGGCCGGGCTGAGCGCCGGCTGACGGTGCAGCACCGAGTGGATGCGCTGGCTGAGGGTGGCGGGCCGGTTGAGGAACTCCTCCGCCGGTGCCGGTGCGGCTTGAGGGTCCACGTGAGTGGTCACAGGGGGTCCTTCCGGTGTCTTCCCTGGTACGGGCTCATGGGCTCGTGTGGTGCGGGTGCGGCGCCGGTGCCGTCAGAACGGCTTCCGGTGCCGCACCCGGCTCGGGGCAGTCGCCTGACTCGGGGGCAGTCGCCCGGTCGGGGGCGGTGGCACCCGCTCGGGGCGTCAGCTGCCCCAGCAGGCGGAGGCGGCCTGCGACGGGGACTGCACGGTCAGGCCGCCCAGGGGCTTTGCGGCGGCGAGGGCGGTGCCGGTGTCGTAGAAGGACTTGCCGTTGGTCACGCTGGGCTTGCTGCCGCCACGGGCCAGCTTGGCGATCGAGTCCACGCCGAGGGCCGCCATCTTGCCCGGGTACTGCACCGCGTCGGCGGCGAACTCGCCGCTGGTGAGATTCTTCAGGCCCGCGCAGCTGCCGTCGATCGCGTAGATCGCGACGTTCTTCTCCTTGCCGGCCGCCTTGAGCGCGTTGTACGCGCCCTCGCCCGCGGGCTCGTTGATCGCGTAGACGACGTTGATGTTCGGGTTGGCCGACAGACAGTTCTCCATCGCGGTACGGCCGCCGTCGATGGCGCCCTGGGTCGGCTGGTGGCAGGCGATCGTGTAGCCGCCGCCCTTGCCGCCGGTGTACTTGCCGGACTTGGCTTCCTTGCCGTTCTCGGTCTTGCTGCCCGGGTCGATGCCCATGCCCTCCAGGAAGCCGTGGTCGCGGTTGATGTCCACGGAGACGACCTGGTTGTTGAACAGGTCGAGCATGGCGATGACCGCCGGCTTGCCGTTCAGGGCGGCCGCCGCGTACTGGCCGTCGAGCTTGCCCGCCTGCTCGTTGTCGGTGGCATAGGTGATGTCCGCGGTGCTGGGCGGGTTGGGCGCGGTGTCCAGGGCGATCACGAACAGGCCGGCCTGCTTGGCCCGGTTCAGGGCGGCGTTCACAGCGTCGCCGTTGGTGGTGATGAGGATGCCCTTGTCGCCGCGCGATATGGCGTTGTCGATGGCGGTGATCTGGGTCTGGGTGTCACCGTCGCTGTTGCCCGCCGCCACCGTGAGACTCACGTTGTCCTTGGCCGCCTGGGTCTTGGCGTCCTTCTCCATGCTCACGAAGTACGGGTTGGTGAGCGTCTTCAGAATCAGCGAAACCCCCACCTTGCCGCCGCCCGACGCGGACGACGAGGAGCTCCCGTTCGAAGAACCGCAGGCCACGAGCGTGGCGCCGAGGCAGACGGTGACACCGATCGCTGCCGCCCGGGTACGCCGACCGCGGCGGCTCGGCACCTGGCTGGTGGAGATGTTCATGGCTTGATCCCTTTCGGAGCCGTCTTTTGGCCGACGCTGAGACAACGTTGACTGGGCGAGATACTGGGCCTGTATGGACGAGCCCGTCAAGACGCTGATAGACATGCGCGGGCAACGAGTAGGTAACGCACAACCGGTTGGAGACAACGATGACTCAGGGCGAGGCCGCGCCCCGGTCCACCCGTAGCCGCCCCACCATGCGTGAGGTCGCGGCGCTGGCCGGAGTGGCCATCAAGACCGTCTCGCGCGTGTTCAACGACGTCCCCACCGTCGATCCGGCGATCGTCACCAGGGTCCGCGAGGCTGCCGACAAACTGGGCTACCGCCCCAACCTCACCGCCAGCAGCCTGCGCCGCGGCGACGGCCGCACCGCCACCATCGGCATGCTCGTCGAGGACGCGGCGAACCCCTTCTCCGCCGTCCTGACCCGCACCGTGGAGAACGTCGCCCGGGAACGCGGAGTGCTGGTGCTGGTCGGCAGCCTCGACGAGGATCCGGCCCGCGAACGGGAACTGGCCCAGGCGCTCATCGACCGCCGGGTCGACGGGCTGGTGATCGTTCCTGCGGGGCGCGACCAGAGCTACCTCATCAGCGAGCAGCGCACCGGCACCCGGATGGTCTTCGTCGACCGCGAGGCCGGCCTTCTCGACGCGGACGCCGTCGTCTCCGAGAACCGGCAGGGCGCCATCACCGCCGTCAACCACCTGCTGAAGACCGGCCACCGCCGCATCGCCTACCTCGGCGACCGGGCCTCCATCCCCACCGCAGCCCAGCGCTTCAACGGCTACCGGCACGCCCTGGAAGTCGCGCACATCGAGTACGACGACGACATCGTCCGCCACGTCGGGTCCAGCGAGGAGGCCGCGATCGCCGCGACCGAGCAGGTCCTGGCGCTGCCCGATCCACCGACGGCGCTGTTCACCAGCCAGAACTTCGTGACCGTCGGCGCCGTCCGCGCACTGCGCGCCATGGGCCTGCAGGACACCGTCGCCCAGGTGGGCTTCGACGACTTCCCCCTGGCCGACATCCTCAGCCCGGGCATCTCCGTCATCGCCCAGGACGTCGAGCAGGTGGGCAGGACGGCCGCCGAGATGCTCTTCCGCAGGCTGGACGGCGACGAGTCGCCCACCCGCACCGTCACCGTGCCGACCCGGCTGATCCAGCGGGGCTCCGGCGAGATCCCAGCCGAAGGGCCGTTCCATGACTGAGCCGACGCATGTGCCGAAGCCGTCCCCGATCGTGACCGTGATCGGCGAGGCCCTCATCGATCTGGTCCAACTCGACGCGCCCGGGGACTATCGCGCCCGGCCCGGCGGCAGCCCGTTCAATGTCGCAGTCGGCCTGGCCCGGCTCGGACACCGCACCGCGCTCATGGCCCGCCTGGCCGACAACACCTTCGGCAGGATGCTGCGCACGCATGCCACCGTCGAGGGTGTCGACCTGACCTACGCCCCGGCAGCCGCCGAGCCCACCACGCTCGCCGTGGTTTCCATGGACGCGGAGGGAAGGGCGAGTTACGACTTCTACCTGGACGGCACCGCGGACTGGCAGTGGACCGATACGGAGGCCGCCCGCACCCCGCAGGACACCGCCGTACTGCACTTCGGCTCGGTCGCCTCCTGGACCCCGCCGGCCGCCGAGCACATCCACTCCGTCGTCCAGCGCCTGCGCGCCGAGGGCACGGTACTGATCAGCTACGACCCCAACGTCCGCCCCGCCCTGCTTGGCGACCCGGAGCACGGCAGGGAGGTCGTCGAACGCGGCGTCGGCATCGCCCACCTGGTCAAGGCCAGCCGCGAGGACATCGAGTGGCTCTACCCGGACGCGCCGATCGAGCGGACCGCCGCTCACTGGCTTGAACTGGGCGCACTGCTCGTCGTCATCACCGACGGGCCCGACGGCGCTCACGCCTTCCACGCCGGTGCGGGAAGCCTGAGCAGTCCCGGCCGCAAGGTCGCGGTGGTGGACACCGTCGGCGCGGGCGACGCGTTCACCGCAGGGCTGCTCGGCGCGCTGACCCGCCACGGACTGCACACCCCGCAGACGCTGGCCGCAGCCGACCCGGGCGTGCTGAAGATCGCCATGGACGAAGCGGTCCTCGTCTCCGCGCTGACCTGCGAACGCCTGGGCGCCGACCCGCCCACGGCTCTGCCCCGCCCCCACCTGCCTGCCCAAGCGCCCCTGACGGCGACAGATCTGACCTTCGCCAAGGACACCGACCGGGCGGGCATGCGCAGCCCAACTCCAGAGTCAGTGCGATCCGTCAAGAGCTGACGACCGCGCCGACTGCACGGTTCCGTTGGTGACCGGCTGCCAGGCGTCATGCCGGCGGAGACCAATGCCCGAGCCAAGCAACTGCTCACGTGGTTGTAGACGTTGCCCTTGGGTGTCACTGTGCCGTCGGTGACACCCACCGTGTTGTACGCCGGGCGGAGCGCACAGAGCAGGGTGCGAAACCGAGTCGACACGTAGCTCGGCAGCCTCTCGAGCTCGGCGTCGAAGAACTCTGCACCGAACACGCACGGGGCCGCGCCCGAGGTCAGTCGTATACGTTGAACTCTGCGATCGACCACCAGTTACTCGCGACATTGCCGGTATTGATGACCTTGATGTAGCGAGCTGTCTGCGTCGGGAAGGACACCGCCTGGACGCGTTGGCCGATTGTCATGGAAGAAACCTTGGTCCAGTCAGCATGTTTCCGGGCGCGTCGCCAGCACTTGCGTTTGAAGCCGTTTCGGTCCAACCCGTCCGTGGCAGCGCAGTACCCAGGTCCACGACGTCGACGTCGAACGAGGATCCACCGGCATCGGCTCCGCTGGCGCCATTCACTGAAACCTTGAACGTCCCCAATGAAAGGCCGTTCGGAACGTAGGCATTGATGCTCGTGTCCGACCAGCTCTCGATTTCGGCATAGGCCGATCCGAAACGCACCGTACCCAGCCCCTGAGCGTCACCGAAACCAGATCTGCTGATCGTGAACCTTGAGCGCGGTATGCCTTGCTTCGGCGTCAGACTGCAACCGCCACCTGAATCAGCCGACTTCCAGAGGCACCGGGAGCGCTGGTCGGCACCGGTACGGCACCCCGGCGCGCACGCCGTCACCAGCACGTCCATCACGACCCTTCTCAGGGTCCTGCGGCACCTGGCCAAGGACACCGTCCGCGCTCCCCGGACGGCCGCCGTCACCGAACTCATGGCCTACGTCTCCACGGCCGTCACTGTCGGCCGGCTGCGTGAACCCGACTCGGATATCCCTCTACCGGGCCCTGACTTCGCCGACCGGATCACAGCGCTCTTCGGAGCGGTCGCGAACAGGCCGGACATCTCCGACACCCTCCCTGTCCGCTCCGCCGCCCGGGAACAGGCTCCCGATCCGGACCGCAGACCACCCACACCGTGTCCGCCGTGCGTCAGCACATCCAAGAGCCCGCACAGCGGTGAACATTCCAGCCGACAGGGCACCGTTCCGACAGGACGGCACGACCCCCGCGCTCAGCCCGGGATCTGGTGCCGTCAGCGACCCGTAGCGACGCCTGCTGCTCTCCGCTGTTCCGGGTGTGAGTGGTGTGTGGGGCGGGATCAGGCCCCGGCATCGTGGGCATCATCGGCCGGATCCTCGGTGACGCCGGGATCAACATCGTCGGCATGCAGGTGGCCCGTACCACCGAGGGCGGCGACGCACTGGTCGCACTGACCCTGGACGACTCCATTCCACAGCCGGTGCTGGCCGAGATCGTCGAGGAGGTCTGCGCGACCTCGGCGTGCGCGGTCAACCTGGTGGACCGACCGCCCGGTTCGCCGTATCCGTCGTGGCTCGCCGCCTCACCATGGCGGCGGGCCACGGACTGTGCGCCTGGTGTGTCAGTGTGTCCGGCGGACAACCAACTGTCCTGTTTCTTACGTCTACATGTGCGACGGGCCCCCGGCGGGGAGCCGGAGCCGTCACGACGAGTAGGGGAGCGCAATGGGATGGTCCAGGCGGGTGGCCGCGCTGGTGTCGGGGATCCTGCTGTGTGGCGGTGTCTCGACGGGGATCGCGTTCGCCGCCTCCGGTCCGAAGCTCGACGTGGAGATGTTCGGCAGTGACTGGGCCCGCCCCGGGCAACTCGTGGACCTGTCCCTGGAGGGGGTGCCGCGGGGATCGAAGGCCGTGACCGCCACCTCGTCGGCGTTCTCCGGCCCGGTCGCCTTCAAGTGGTCCGACGACGACGGTCGCTTCGACGCGGTGGTCACGCTGGCCATGTCCGACAAGCCGGGTGTGTATCCGCTCGTCGCGAAGATCGGTGACCGTGCCGTGGCCCGGAACAAGATCCGAGTTCTGCCGTCCATGCGTCCGTCGTTCGAGGTGCGGGCTCTCTACGGCACAGCCGCCCGGCCGGGGGAGCAGATCGACACGGAGTTCGACGACCTGTACCCGGGAGAGACCGGTACCGACTTCACCGTGCGTTCCACCGCACTGGCCGATCCGGTCCGGCTCGTCCACGACAACCGGTACGACCACTACACCCCCCGCCTGTTCACCGGCCAGCCGTACCTCCGCCCGGACGTGAAGGACGGTACGTACGCCTTCGACCTGTACGGACCGGATGGCCGCCGGGTCGCCGAGAAGTCCCTCACGGTACGGGCTGCACGGCCGGGTGACAGCGACTACCTGGGCAAGGCCCGCGGTCCGGTCTTCTCCCCGACGTTCGACCTCGACACCGCCAGCGAGCACGGCTACCGGGTCCGCGCCGGAGGAAGGGTCTACGTGCTGTGGAAGGACACGTATCCGGACCCCGGCGAGGAGAACCGGCTCTCCGCCACCTCCCCGGCGTTCACCAAACCGGTCAACCTTCGGCGCGACGACACCAAGGCCGCGGACGGCGACGACCCGCGCTACTACGCCATGGCCACCGTTCGCACCGGTCTCACGTCCGGCACGTACCCGGTCACCGTGGTCGCGCACCACGGCCGGGTGAAGAGGACCGGCCAGCTGATCGTCACTGGCCGTCCGGTCGCCAAGCACAGCGTCACCGCGGGCCCCGGCACCGGCTGGCTCGGCGCGTCCGGTGGCCTGCTGGTCCTCACCGCCCTCGGTGTGTACGTCGTCCGCAGACGCCGCCACACCACGGCGTAGCGGCCACCGCCCGACGTCCGCCGACCACCGCACAGGACCGTGACCGGCAGCCCCTGGCCGACCCGGGCACGTCGGCCGCGCCCCGGCCTTCGGACCTGGAGCCGGGGGAGTGGGAGATACCCGGTGTCCCGTTGCAGTACGAGCGGGCCGTCCTCGCCGGCGCGGTGCTCCGCGAGAAGCTGCGCACCACCGTCACCGTCGCGCGGGGCCGGGCGTACGACGTCGTCGCGCACCAGCAGCCGGCGATGCCCGAGCAGCTGCTCGGGCCACCGACCCCGAGCACGACGACCAGGAGCCGGAGGCCGAACCTCGGGAGGCGGTCGACATGACGGCGCTGCGGGCCTTGCGGGCGTCCCGCACGGACGTGGAAGCCCTCGACCTCACGGCCGAGCGGCTGCGCCACCTCCGGGCCGCGTTCACCAAGGCGGCTGACGCCTCCCGCGCTCGCACGGACCGCGACGCCGAACAGGACGATGCCGATGGAACGCACCCGGTGCACCCGGTGCGCGAGGACGACCAGCGGGCGCACCGCCCGCAGGAGCCCGGACCGCACCGCGGCCGGGAGGCCGGCCACTGAGCGCACCGATGCCGCGCACCCGATGCCGTGGTGCGCACCGACGATGCCCGGCATCCACTCCACTGCGTGAGCATCCGCCAACCTGAAGTCGCAGGCCAAAGGGCTGGCGTGACCGGTCTGCCCGGCCTCCACACACTCGCCGCTGGTATCGACCGAGCCCGCGACGCTGTCATCGCCGGTCTCACCCTGCCCTGGAATTCGGGTGTCGTAGAGGGCCACGTCAACCGGATCAAGATGCCTAAACGGCAGATGTTCGGCGGTGCCGGATTCCTGCTCCTCCGAAAGCGAGTACCGCTCTACGGGTGACCGACGCGTCAGGACGGCTGTCCCGCTGGCTCGTACCCCTCATCGATTCGGCGAGGAGCCACGCCGAGAACCAAGTTCTCCATGGCGTGAGGCATCGGTCCGAAGCTGGCAACCCAGGTCGCGACGAGATAGATCACGCCCACTTCATCGATGCCCAGGAAGAACCGGCCGTGGTCCAGCTCGCCGAGCGGGTAAAGACGGCGCCCGATCGCTTCGCCCCACTCCGTGAATCGGTCATCCTCGCCCCAGGCCAGCTCGGGGTCCAGCTCGAATGGCGTGCGTGCACAGCTGATCCCTGGTCCGCTGACGTTCACAGTCAAACCGCCGAACTCTTGCAGGAAGGCTTCCGCAGCGTCGTGCATGGAGAGGGCGACCGCTTCGAACATGGATCGCCAGCGGGCCGTGTCTACCTTCCGTCCAGGCGTCCATCCCGACGCCTTCAACACCTCATCTACCTCTGGCGACCAGCTACTCATCTGGGGCCCCGACTCCTCAGCTATGGCTGAGCAGCGATCATCTCAGCGGCCGACGTCACTGAACAGTGTGTGACCGCTTCACGGAAAGCGAGCCAGAACCCGTGTTTCGACAGCACTGGGCGCCGCTGGGGGGTGCGTCAGGTGGGCAAGGCAGCGAGCCAGGCGGTCAGGAGTCGGTTGACCTCGTCGGGCCGTTCTTGCTGGATCCAGTGGCCGCAGCCGTCGAGGAGGTGGGAGGAGACCAGGCTCGGCAGCGTGACCGGGTACTCCTTGATCGCGTAGGCGAGCCATGTCGTGGAAGCGTCCAGGCTGCCGCCGATGAACAGGGACGGCTGGGTGATGGGGGCGCCGTCGAAGGCGGCGAGGTCCTCCCAGTCGTGGTCCTATCGGGCGGTGCCCGGTCGGGTCATGGCAGGGTGAGCACGATCTTCTTACCGCCGGCCCGTCCGGATACCACCCGGGCGAACGCAGCCGGTCCCTCACTCAGCGGCAGGGGTTGCGGTGCGAGTTTCAAGGTTCCCGCGGCGACCTGCTCCGCCATCTGGACCAGCTGCGCGGCGTTGGGCTCGAGGTAGAGGTCCCAACTCGTGATGCCTCGTTCCTGCGGAGGCGCGTCGGAGGTCAGGGAGCACAGTCGGCCGCCGTCCCGCACCAAAGGCAGCGCGGCGTCCGCCGTGCCGGTGGCGATGGTGAGGGCGGCGTCGAACCCGCCGCGTGCCTTGGCCGGCCAGTTCGGGTCGTGGTAGTCGACGACCTCCAGCGCTCCCAGACCGAGCAGGCGCTGTGTGGCGGCAGCAGAGGCGGTCGCGGTCACCTCGATGCCCTTGGCCGCGGCGAGCTGGATGGCCAGGGCGCCGGTGGCCCCGCCTCCGTTGGTGATCAGGAGCCGCTGTCCTCGGCTGAGGTCCAGCTTCTCCAGGGCCTGCCACGCGGTGAGTCCGTTGACCGGCAGCGCCGCCGCGTGCACGGCGTCCAGCCCGGGTGGGCAGGCCGCCGTGTGATCCGCGTTGATCAGAACGCGTTCGGCCCAGAAGCCGCTTCCCCCGGGCAGTGGGGCCTCGTGGGCGAGCACCCGGTCGCCCACGGCAAACCCGGTGACACCCGCGCCGACGGCCAGTACCTTGCCCGCGCCCTCCACTCCCAGTGCCGCCGGGGGGCGCAGTCCCACGTCCCAGCCGGCGCCGTTGAGCAGTTCGTCCCACGGGCCGACACCGGCCGCTTCAACCGCCACCAGGATCTGACCGGGCCCGGGCGATGACGGTTCGGGCAACTCCAGCAGGGCGGCTTCCTTCTCGGCCCCGGATACTCCGCACGCCTTCACAGCAGATCTTTGTCCTCTCACTCAGTCCGGCCGACCAGGAGGTACGAGCCGGAAATCCACAGCAGGCAGCAGTGTCGATCTCGGGATCCCTGCAGAGGTCGCTCGTGGTGTCAGCCGCATTGGTGCCGAGCCTATGCAGCAGTGGTCCGGACATGTGGTCCATTTGAAGAGTGTCTGACTGGGCCAATCGTGGGATAGATCTGCACCTGGACCTTGGGTCGGGTCAGGGCGTACTGCTCATCCGACACGATCCACAGCGACGAACCGGACGCTCCACTCCCGTCTCAGACATGGCGATCAGCGCCCATCCACCTCATTTCCGCATGCCGTGATTCAACTTCAAGACGGCTGCGGAGCCGCGATGTCGGGGTGCGTCAGTGCCGGCGGAGCGGATGCGGTTGGCACGGGTGCGCCGGTCCCCGAGCCTCTGTGCGCCTGGGGGTGGGCGGTAGGCGAACCTCCGGGTGGGGCAGCATGTGCCCAGTTGTCGCTCGTTCGTGAGGGGACGTCATGGGTTCCATCCGCCGCGCCGTGCCGCCGGGGCTGCTCTCCTTCCTGCTGCTGGCAGGTTGTTCATCGGGCTCACACTCCGAGGCGGACACCTCAGGGAAGGGCGGAGCGGCGGCGGGGCCCTCTGAGAATGCCGTACCAGCAGGTACGACGAAGATCCCGGTGGGTGCGGGGCCGCAGACGACGTACACGGTGCAGTAGCAGCAGCCGCCGCCCGCAGGCAGCTGTCACTACTGGTACGAGAAGGGCGAGCCCCTCGAGGACCGGTCGTGCACGCCGGGTGCGATCTCGCCGGCGGTGACGCAGGCGAACTTGACGTCGACGGCCTGCGCCAAGGGCGGCTACACCAAGGGGGTTCGCCCGCCGGCCTCTGTCACCGGCAAGGAGAAAAGGCTCAACGCCGCCTCCTACAGCTACACGGGCAGCCTCAAGGATGCCGAGTACGACCACCTGCTTTCCCTGCAGCTCGGGGGCGACCCCAACGACACCCGCAACTTGTGGGCGGAGCCCGCCGATCCGGGACACAAGCCCGGCGGCGGCATCAACAACAAGAAGGACCCCGTGGAGACGAAGCTGCACACGGCCGTCTGCTCGGGGAAGGTCACCCTGGCGGCTGCGCAGCAGGCCATCGTTACTGACTGGACCACCGCGCTCAGCAGGCTGGGCCTCGGCTGAGGACTCCTGCTTCTGCTTCACGAACGGGGTGCGCGTCGGCCGGCGGTGTGGGACCGTGGGGCTGGCTGGCCCGTCGCTCTCCCCCGTAGCGGCGGGTCCAGTCCTCGTTCAGGGGGCGGCGACTCGCCGACCCGTTCGACTTGTCCGGCCGCTGGACGCTCCGGCTTCCCAGTGCAGGGGGCCGCCGTATCCGCTCACATGCGTGGGTCTGGCAGCCTGCGCACAGCTGAGCTGCCCTAGCATCAAACCCCTTTGCGTGGCAGGTATTTTGGTGAGTTCCACCCGTACGAGGAGGGGCCTCACCTGCGACTAAACCGCAGGGCGGTGTGGCCTACGTCACGAACTGACAATGTGGCCGGCATCTGGCCGACCAACTGCGCGAACTCACCAGCCACTGATCGCACACAGCCGCAGAAGGGAGCCCACCCAGGGCGCCGTCCTCGCCCGGGAAGGCTCCCTTCGCTGTGTCCGCAGAAGGGACCCGCCCGTGACCACACCCACACCGCCCGCCGACCCGCCACCCCGCTCCCGGCGCGGCCCGTGGGCCAGCAGGCAGCGCCGAGCGGCCGCCGGACACTTCCTCCGCGGTCCCGCCTACGGCGCCGGGGTGGCCGCCGCCAGTCTGCTCAGCTACTGGATCGAGAACCATCCCTGGCCCCGCCACTGGGCCGGCCGATACGAGGGCATGGACGGACCGGTATCCGGCCGGCGCCGTTGCCGCGCTGGCACCGACTCATGGCGCGCGGGCCCCAGCCCGGCTGCCGCAGGTGAAGTCGGTCTTGAGCCGGAGCTGGGGCCCGACAGGCTCGGAGACCAGAGCTGAACACCGAGCACATCTACCCAGGCGAGCGTTTCCAGTATGGGTTTGACCGAGAAGGGCGTCACCTGGTGACGGCCTGATGGGCCAGGCTCCTCTCCAAGGGCGAAGCCCGGCCGACTGCGGGCATTACACCGACATGCCCACAGTCGGCCTGCCGATCTTCTACCTGATCACGTCGGTCCTGCTCGTTCGCCAGGGCGGCTGATCGGGCTGCGCGGGCCTTGCAGGACAGTGGGCATGGCGAATGAGACGGCGACGCACGACGAGCGGCTGCGGGACCTGGAGGCGGAGGCGTTCCGCACTGGCCGGACGCAGCTGACGAAGATCCGTGAGCAGCAGCGCACGGCGTTCGGGAACATCGATTCCCTCGCCAACGCCGTCGGCGCGCCGGGAGAGCGGTCGATCACCGACCGTCTGGACACGATTGAACGGGTCCTGTCTGCTCTCGCCCGCGCGCAGGGCGTCGCCCCGGACACTGTCTGAACCAGCTGGTCTTCCTGAGGCTGTGACCCGCGAGCACCTGGTGTGTTCGCGGGCCACAGCCGTATGTGTGCAGGTCAGACGTTTGGGCGCGGTGTTTCCGTGTCCCCGCTCTGCTGCTATGAGAACTCCTGACGGAAAGCCCCCGTGCCGCCTTCCGTTTCCTGGTGGCTCGGTCCGGCCGCGTATGCCAGCGGAGGTGCGATTGCCTGGGCATCCGCTCCCTCGCCGACCCACAGGGCGATGAACAGCGCAGCGGTCGCTTCCAGGAGTCCCGCACGTTCGAGACCGCCGCCGGCCACGGGTTCGCAGCCGACGTCCCGCACCAACTCGCGTACGCGCGCGAGGGCTGTCTCGTCGTCCCCGCAGACCGGTACGGCCAGTGGTCGCCCGTCGAAGACGGGCGGCCGCATGCGCCAGACGTCCTCGTGGCAGAGGTTGAAAGCCTTGACCACGTGGGCTCCTGGCGCCGCCGCGGCCAGTTGCTGCGCGGCTGAGGAGCCTCCTTCCGTCAGCAGCCGGAAGCCCGGCCCGACCGGGTTGGAGCAGTCGATCAGCACCTTGCCCTCCAGAGCCGCGTGCAGGTCCCGAGCCACGTCTGCTCCCGCCCCGAAGGGCAGCGCGGCCAACACCGCCTCACCGAACTCGGCCGCCCCGCGCAGACTGCCAGGCTTCACGCTGCCTCCGACGCGCGTCGCGAGCCGCTCCGCCTTGTGTGCGTCCCGTCCCCCGATGGTCACCTCGTGCCCGGCCCGCACCCAGTGGGTGGCGAGCGCGTCGGCCATGTTGCCAGTTCCCAGTACGCCGATTCTCATCACACGTTCCCTCTCTGTGCCTGCTTCGCCGTTCACACCGACGCTAGAAGGTGGTTCGGGCACCATTTGGTACGTGACGACCGACGCCTTCCTCGCCGACTGCCGTGCCCGCCTCGCCTTCGACCTGCTCTCCAACACCTGGAACGCCGTGGTGCTCTGGGCGCTGCGCGACGGCCCCAGGCGCCCCGTCGAACTACGGGAGCGGATCGGGGGCATCAGCTCCAAGGTCCTCACCGAGACTCTGCGCCGGCTGCAGTTCAACGGACTGGTCGACCGGCTGGCAGACCCCGACGCACCATCACGGGTTGAGTACCAGCTCACCGCTCTGGGCCGGACCTTGCTGGCGCCCATCGACGCCGTCGGCGCCTGGGCCTTCGAATACGGCGATGAGGTTATGGCCGCCCAGGAAGCAGCATGCACTCCTGATCCGCGGTCACCTCGTCCAACTTGCTAGGCGGGTCAACAGTGTGAGCGCAGACGTCGCCGGCAGATGAGTGCACATCCCAGGGCGAGGAAGGCTTCGTGGATGTCGTCGCGGATCTCCCAGCGGATCCGCAGGCGGCGGAACCAGTGCAGGTGGGCGAATGCGCGCTCCACGACCCAGCGTTGGGTACCCAGACCGGAGCCGTGGCCCGTCGCCCTCCGGGATCTTCTGGGCCGGCTGTGACACGGAACTGCTGCGCACAAGCCGCTCGTGGAAGCCACCGACCCGGTACGGGCCGCCGCTGTGCCCGGACTGCGCAGCCCTGGAACGCCATGCGCAGTCCCAGAAATGGCAGCATGCGGGCATGCTGCGGTCCCGGATCGTCGCGGAGGCCCGCGTGCGGGGGCGGGCCAGCCACTGGCGCGCGGCCGCCGAGCTGGTACTGGCCTCCCCACCGCTCACCCAGAACGTCAGGCGCGGCAGCGATGCAGACCGCCAGGAAGGAGTCTGGCGCGGCTGGGAGAACGCCCGGACGATCCGCACCGACTGATCGCCGCCGCCACCAACGACGCCATGGTGAAACTCACGGTCGGCGAAGCCTCGATGCTGGCGTACACCGCGCTGAGGGTTGCCGACTGGACACAGCCCGCACCCGCGACATCGTCGACCCGATCACCCACGAACCGGGACTCGAGCTGCTCACCCGCTTGAATCCCTTCGGCGCTGGTGGTGTGGCGTTCGTAGTCGCGTACCAGGCGGCGGGGGGCGCATCAGCTGGGCGAAGTGGCGCTCGACGATCCACCGCTTGGGCAGCACCACGAAGCCACGCATGTCGTCGCTGCGTTTGACGATCGCCAGGGCCAGGGAGAACGCGGCCAGGCAGTGCTCGACGAGGCTGCCGGTGTAGCCGCCGTCCGCCCAGACGAGGCCAACCGGTGGTGCGCGCCTGCCACTTGCTCAAGCAGCACCCGGGCGGCGGTTCGGTCGCCGAGGTCCGCGGCGGTGACCATCACGCCCAGCAGCAGGCCAAGGGTGTCGACCACGACGTGCCGCTAGCGCCCGTTGACCAGCTTGCCGCCGTCGAAGCCGCGACTGTCCGATCCGACGAAGGCATCAGCCTTGACCGACTGTGAGTCGATCATCGCAGCCGTCGGTTCCGGATCCCGGCCCACCTTCTCGCGGACCTGTCCGCGCAGCCGGTCGTGGAACTCCCTGACCAGGCCATGGTCACGCCAGCGGCGGAAGAATGCATGGACCCGGTCCCACGGCGGAAAGTCCCAGGGCATCGCCCGCCGCTTGATCCCGTTGTCCACGAAATACCGGATCGCATCGAGCATGGCCCGGTGGCAGTACGCCTCCGGCCGGCCGCCCCGGCCACGCAGCCAGCCCGGCACCGGCAGCAGCGGCCGGACCACGGACCACTCCGCGTCCGTCATGTCCGAGGGATACCGCCGAACACGTTCCGGATGACCGGCGGCAGGCCCGACCGGTGAGCGACACAATCACACGTCGGTGCAGCCGAGTTGAGCTCCACCTGCGCGAGCACGTACAACTGCCGCAACAGGGTCTCCCGGATCTCGGTTGGCTTCGCAACCCCCAGCTACCAAGAGGCCCTGTTCTCATGCCCGCGGCCAGCAGCAATCCCTCGACCGAGACTCCCGTTCGACGCGCACCCCTCAAGATCGGAACGACAACAGCTCTCCGCGATCGGCATGTGCTGGACGTAGGTGCCTACGGTGCTGACGCAGGTGGCGGGACCGGGATGAGCGCTTCCTTGTCGGCGGATCAGCGCCCGATAACCAGGGCAATGGGCACCCCAGACAGCCGTGTTACCTTCTCGTGCCGCCTTCTCAGGCTGGTCACAGACTTGATCCAGAAAGAGGCAGAATGCGCCCGTTGCGGTTCCTCACCGCCACCCTTGCCTGCACCGCACTCACCGCACTCGCGACGGGGTGCGGGTCCCATACCGCGGCCTCCGCCACAGTGGGTGGTACCCCCGCGGCGCCCTCAACCGCGCCGACCTCGCAGCTCACCGGTCTCACCGCCCAGCAGATCTCCGACAAGGCGGAGAATGCACTGAAGCATGCCTCGTCGCTGACCATAACCCTCGAATCGAAGGGAAACGGCAAAACGAGCGGCACCATGAGGATGGACCGGGTGGGCCACTGCGACAACCGGCTGAGCATGGGCGCCCAGGGAAGCTTCCACATGACCAAGTCGGACGGGCAGGTCCTGATGCAGCCCGACCAGGCCATGATCACAGCAATGGGCGTCCCCGCCGCCGCGAGGAAGCGGCTCGCGGGGAAGTGGCTCGACCTCACATCCTCGGCGGACATGAAGGACCTGGCGAAGTTCTGCGACCTGAACGCCTTCCTCAAGGAGGTAGCGACGGACGACAACGAAACCGACATCGCCAAGTCCGGCACCGCGACGATGGGCGGAGTGCCAACGGTGGTACTGAAGGGCCGTGACACCGACGGCTCGCTGATGTACCTCTACGTGGCAGCGACCGGCACGCCGTATCCGCTGAAGATCGCAAGGCCTACGGGCAAGGACGCCGGCACGGTGCTCTTTTCCCGCTACGACGACCCCGTCACCGTCCAGGCTCCGCCGAAGGACCAGATCATCGGCGTCTCACAGCTGACGAGCTGATATCCGCCGTCACAGGGTCAGGCCTCACGCGTCGTCGACACGAGGTGGACTCCGTGGCCGCGAACGCGAAACACTGCAACAGTAGGGCCTCCTGGGGCTGCTCGTGGCTTCAACAACCTCCGAGCTACCAAGAGGCCCTAATCCGTTGCCAAGGGCGTTCCGAAGGAGCGGTTGGATCTCGGGATGTTCGAGTGCGGACCGCGACACCTCGTGGCTGCCGGGTGGGCAAACGCCTCGCTTTAGACAGCGTGCGCGGTCCTGGTGCTCATTGCGGCGACGTCCAGTGCCGACGAGCGAGGCCGACGTCTCCGCGGTCGCCGACCCGGCCACCGGCGTGGCGGTCTACGACACCTACGGCGGCTCCGGCTGGGCGGTCTACGGCGGCACCAGCGCCAGCTCGCCGATCATCGCCTCCGTCTACGCCCTCGCGGGCACCCCGGGCGCGAGCGACTACCCGGCGAAGTACCCCTACCAGCACACCGGCAACCTGTACGACGTCACCAGCGGCAACAACGGCAGCTGCTCCCCGTCGTACTTCTGCACCGCGGGCACCGGCTACGACGGCCCGACCGGCTGGGGCACCCCGAACGGCACCACCGCCTTCACCGCCGGCTCCACCGGTGGCAACACGGTGACCGTCACCAACCCCGGCAGCCAGTCCACCACCACCGGAAGCTCGGTCAGCCTGCAGATCAAGGCCACCGACAGCGGCGGCGCCTCCCTCACCTACAGCGCCTCCGGACTGCCGACCGGGCTGTCCATCAACAGCTCCACCGGCCTGATCTCCGGTACGGCGTCCACCGCGGGCACCTACCAGGTCACGGTCACCGCCAAGGACTCCACCGGCGCCTCCGGCTCGACCTCCTTCACCTGGACCGTCGGCTCCGGCGGTGGCGGCTGCACCTCCTCCCAGCTGCTGGCCAACCCCGGCTTCGAGTCCGGCAACACCGGCTGGACCGCCACCAGCGGCGTCATCACCAACGACACCGGTGAGGCGGCCCACGGCGGCTCCTACTACGCCTGGCTCGACGGCTACGGCTCCAGCCACACCGACACCCTGTCCCAGTCGGTGACGATCCCGGCCGGCTGCAAGGCCACGCTCACCTTCTACCTGCACATCGACACCTCGGAGACCACCACCAGCACCGCGTACGACAAGCTGACGGTGACCGCCGGTTCGACCACCCTGGCGACGTACTCGAACCTCAACCACAACTCCGGGTACGCGCAGAAGACCTTCGACCTGTCCTCGCTGGCGGGCCAGACGGTCACCCTGAAGTTCAACGGCGTGGAGGACTCCTCGCTGCAGACCAGCTTCGTCGTGGACGACACCGCCCTGACGACCGGCTGACCTTCCGGCACGGCCCCGGGTCCCGCACGCGGAAGCCGTCCGCGTGCGGGACACGCCGTTCAGAGTGGCGGAAGGCGCGTTCAGCAGTCGCGGAACTCCGGCGACTGGTTGAGGATCTGCGCGCGCAGGGAGGTGAAGCGGGTGTGGGTCTCGCGGCCGCGCGCCTCGGGGCGGAAGGCGGCGACGCGGTGGCAGTTCTGGAAGGCGAGAGCGATGCCGAAGTGCCGTTCCAGGCTGCCGCGGATGGCGTCGCTGGACAGGGCGCGCAGGAGCTGTCCGCGCTCCTTCTCGGAGGGCGGCGGGGTCTGGTTGTCGGCGAACTCGGTGGTGCCGGAGTGCAGTTCGTCCGCCAGGCGGGCGATGAGGTCGTAGGCGTACGGCAGGGAGGTGCGGACCGTTTCCACGAAGTCCTGCTCCCGCACCTCGCCGTTCTCGGCCTCGGCGAGCAGCTGCGGGGAGACGTCGAGTGACATGAAGGGCTGTCCTGTTCTGTGGTTCTGTTCTTGAGGCGGTGGGGGGTCAGGCGAGGGCGCCGAGGGCCGCCGGGCCGTGCTGGAAGTCAGGGTCGACCTGGGTGGCGAGGTCCGTGCCGGTCGCCTTGTTGGCCCAGGCGGCGGCGTTGCGCAGGTGGAACTCCACGGCGTGCTTCTGGAAGGCCGCCCAGTCCTTGTGACGGCTGTCCACGGCCGCGCGCAGCAGGTCCAGGGTGCGGATGTTGTGCGGCTCCAGCCCGCCGTGGCCGCGGCCCTGTTCCTGGGCGCGGACATGGGAGGACAGCTCGCAGTGGGCGAGCAGGTCCCCGCCGACGTGCTCCTCGAGGAAGAGCAGGTCGTCCTCGCCGGTGACCTTGTTGCCGACCACGGCGACCGGGATGCCGAACTCGGCCGCGTGGTCGCGGTACTGGCGGTACACGGAGAGGCTCTTGCGGGTCGGCTCGACGACCAGGAAGGTCATGTCGAAGCGGGTGAACAGGCCGGAGGCGAAGGCGTCGGCGCCGGCGGTCATGTCGACGACGACGTACTCGCCGGGGCCGTCCACGAGGTGGTTGAGGTACAGCTCGACCGCACCGAGCTTGGAGTGGTAACAGGCCACTCCCAGGTCGCTCTCCGCGAAGGCGCCGGTGACCATGAGCGGTACGGCGCCGACCTCCTGGACGTGGTGCCCGTGGATCTCGTCGTCGCCGAGCAGCCGCAGCAGCCGGGAGCCGCGTCCGGGCGGGGTCGTCTTGGCCATGGCCTCGAGAGACGGGATCCGCGGGTTGCTGCCCCGCAGGTACTCCTTGATCTCGTTCGTGCGCGCGCTGAGCGGCGGCGCGGCGAAGACCTCGTCCTCGCCGAGACCGAGCGCGTAGGCCAGGTGCTGGTTGATGTCGCCGTCGATCGCGACGACCGGCGCGCCCGAGTGCGCCAGGTGACGGGAGAAGAGGGCCGACAGGGTCGTCTTGCCGCTGCCGCCCTTGCCGACGAAGGCAACGCGCATGGCTAGCCACCCCCTCTATTGAAAATGGATGTCATAAGCATAGGCTGAAGGGGCGGCCGGGTGCTGTCAAATCACCCGAGCGTCAACTCGCCGAGGGCTGCGGCGCGTTGGTGTTCCCCCCGGCGGCAAACGGGGGATCCCCTTCACCCATACGGAGGACACGCGGAGATGAGCGATACCGCAGGCGGCCGTCAAGAAAAGGGCTGGGCCCGCGCCGCAGTGGTGCGACGCGAGCCCAGCCCTTGCCGGTCGGAGGGCGACGCCGTCAGAAGGCGCCGGTGCCGTCGGGTGTGCCGAGACCGGTCGGCCCGTCGTATCCCGGACCCCCGGTGCACAGGTAACCGCCGCCGCAGGAGCCGTTGCTGCCCGAGGTGACGTCGTTGAGCGCCGACCTGTGGCTGTACGGATACGAGCCGTCAACGACCTGAGAGGTGTTTCCGGCCAGGGCGTAGACGCTCGCGATGATCGGCGACGCGACACTGGTGCCACCGACCTCGACCCATCCGTCGGCCCCCTGCGCGAGACCGAGTTGAAGCTCGGTGTCGCACAGCAACGCGCCGCCGCAGCTGTTGTACGTGTCGTAGACCGCCACCCCGGTGGAGGGATCGGCGACCGCGGCCACATCGGCGACGGCACGCCTGGAGCATCCGGAGTCATGCTGCCAGGACGGCTTGGCCTCGTACGCCGAGCAGCCCGAGCCCGCGCCGCTCCAGGCGGTCTCGGTCCAGCCACGCGAGTTGGACGCCTTGCTCAGCGAGGTGCCGCCCACGGCGGTGACGTGCGGGGAGGAGGCCGGCCAGGAGACGCCGTAACCGGAGTCACCCGAACTCGCTGTGATCGCGACGCCGGGGTGGTTGAAGTGCGAGTCGAAGGAGGTGATGGTGTTGTCCTCGGACCCGCCCCAGCTGTTGGAGAGCGAGACGACGCCCGAAGTGGTGGCGGCGGTGTCCTCGGCCGTCATGAGATCCGCGACGTTCGCCGAGTTCGCCTCGACCAGGAGGATGTGGCAGCCGGGGCAGGCCGCCGAGACCATGTCGAGGTCGAGGCTGATCTCCTCGGCCCATCCGTGGTCACCCGAGGGCAGCGGCGATGCCTGGCCCCGCTGATTCACCTTGCGGAAGCAGCCGTTGGCGGTGGTGCACGACGGCAGACCGTAGGCGCTGCGGTAGGCGGCCAGGTCGGACTCGGCGTTCGGGTCGTCCATGGCGTCGACGATGGCCACCGTTCGACCGGATCCCGAGGTACCGCCCAGTTTGTAGGCGGAACGCAGATCGGACGGCGTATACCCCACCGAGGTCGGGGATCCGGTGACGAACGGCGACATGCGGCCCGAGGCGGTGCGGTGGGCCTTCATGACGCCGAAACAGCGGACCTGTCCCGCTTGCGAGGGATGGAAGCAGCCGAAGCCCGTCGTCCCCGCGGAGGCGGACGCGCGCGGGGCGGATGAGACGGCGGCGGCCTGGGCACCGGTGGCCAGGCCGATGGTGAGGGCGGTGACGGCGAAGGTGAGCACGGCGGTGAGGGCAGCTGCCATCCGCCGCACCCGCCGTCCCGGTCGGTGGTGGTGGATCACCAGGGATCCGGAGGGTATCTCGCGTCGGTGCATCAAGCCTCCGTGCGGTTTGAGGCGGTTTCAGGCGGTTCGAAAGGGCCGGACCTGGCGAAAAGCAGCATTGACAGAAGGCTGTGAGGTCAGCTGCGGGCCGGTTGGTTCACCATGCGGTCGCCCTCTTACGCTGGTCAAGGCCGTGCCGATGCAGGTCTTGTGAGGCTGCCGCGATGAGTGAGTGAACCGCCGTACCGGCGCGGTGGAGGTCCACTGACAGCACCGGCCCGAGGGCCGCCCGCCGTGAACGGCCCGGAGACCGGGCGTCAGTCCACCAGTACCGGCACCGTCTCCCTGGCCCGGCTCACCTCCCGCAGGTCGAGGTCCACGGACGTGAAGTCCGCAGCCGGGCCCAGCGTTGCGCGGACCTCGCCGAGCGGCGAGACGACCAGGCTGCCGCCGACCCCCGTGGGTGCCGCACCGGACGCGGCGCCGACGCCGTCGGTCCCGCCCGGATCGGCCTGGCCGCAGGCGACGACGAAACTCGTCGAATCCAGCGCCCGGGCGCGGGCCAGCAGCGTCCACTGGTCGAGCTTGCCCGGGCCCGCGCCCCACGAGGCGGGCACGACCGTCACCAGGGCGCCACGTGTGGCGAGTTCGGTGAACAGGCCGGGAAAGCGGATGTCGTAGCAGGTGGCGACGCCGATCCGGACGCCGCCGACGTCCACGGTCAGCGGCTCGGTGCCGGGCGCGACCGTGTCGGACTCCCGGTGCCCGAAGGCGTCGTACAGATGGATCTTGTCGTAGCGCCCGAGGAGCCCGCCGGGGCCGGCCACGATCACCGTGTTGTGGACACGGCCGTCGGCGGCAGGGGTGAACATCCCGGCCACGACGGTGAGTCCGGCGGCGGCCGCGAGCTCCCGCACCCGGGTGGCCCACGGGCCGTCCAACGGCTCGGCGACCGCTCGCAGCGGTACTCCGAAGCGGCACATCGTCGCCTCGGGCAGCACCAGGAGCTTCGCCCGCGCGGCCGCGGCCCGGGCGACCTCCTGCTCGACGAGGAGGAGGTTCGCCCCCGGGTCCGCGGTGCTGCTGATCTGGCCGAGCGCGACGCGCAGGAACGCGGACGCGGTCACAGGGACTTCAGGACGGCCGTCAGGCGGTCCAGGCCGGCCACCAGGTGGTCGTGCCGGGCGGCCGAGTACGCGATCCGCACGTGGTCGGCGTAACGACCCTGCTGGAGCGGGTCGTAGAAGGTGCCGACGGAGTAGACGATCCCGGCCTCCCGCGCCCGTTCGGCGAGCGACTCGGCGCTGGTCGGGCCGCCGCTCACCTTCGCCCAGACGAAGAAGCCGCCCGCGGGGTCGTCGAACTCCAGCCGGTCGCCCGCCTCGCGCAGGCTGCGCACGGTGAGTTCGGCGCGCTCGCGGTAGATGTCCCTGCCCCGCGCGAGGAGTTGCTCGAACCAGCCGTCGCGGGCGAGCAGGGTGCGGGCGATGGCCTGGGAGAGGGTCGAGCTCTGGAAGTCGTAGCGGCGCCGCAGGTTGATGACGTGCGGGGCCAGCCACTCGGGGGCGATCAGCCAGCCCAGGCGCAGGCCCGGGCCGAGCGTCTTGGCGAAGGTCTGCACGACCACCACCCGGTCGCTGCCCAGCGGGAAGTCGGGCTCGCCCCGGCCGTCGGGCGAGAAGTGGCGGTACGGGTTGTCGGACAGCACGAAGAATCCGTACCGCTCGGCCAGTTCGACCAGCTGCAGACGCTTCTGGTACGGCAGCAGGCCGCCGGCCGGGTTGTGGAAGTCCGGCACCGTGTAGACGGCCTTGGGGCGCAGCCCGCCGCGCAGCCGCTCGGCGAGGACGTCGACGTCGAGGCCGTGCGGGCCCACCGGGACGGGGCGGATGTCGGCGCCGGTGTTCTCGATGATGCGGATCGTGTCGGGGAAGACGGGGTCGTCCACGACGATCACGTCACCCGGCTCGGCCACGGCCTGCAGCGCGAGCGCGGTGCCGTGCAGTCCGCCGTTGGTGATCAGCACGCGGGAGGGGTCCACGCCCTCCCGGGCGGCAATGAGCGAACGCAAGGCCGGATCACCCGCGTTGGGGCCGTACGCGAGCGCGGGCCCACCGGTGTCCGGCCCGGCCAGCAGGTCGTTCGTCACCTCCCTGATCTCGGCCAGCGGCAGCGCCTCGACGGCGGGTGCGCCGCTGACGAGGTTCACGAAGTCGAGGCCCGGCCTGCGGGCGGGGACGGCGTAGGGGGAGGAGAGGGAGAGCGCGGAGATGCGGGAGGAGATCAGGGTGTCGGGGGCGGGGGTGGTGAGCGCAGTGGTCATGCCGGGGTCCTTGCCGTGAGTGCGTACGGTACGGCCCGCCCTGCGGGTGTGGCTGTGCAGGAGGCGGGGTGAGGGGACCAGGCCGAAGCCCGGTCCGGGGAGTGGTTCGGCTCGGTGACGGATGCGGTCGATGGTGTACGGCGGCACGGTCAGGCCGGGGGCGAACCACTCGTCCTGGCGGCCGGACTCGACGGCGACCAGCCCGTCGACATGGGCCGCGAGCAGCCGGCCCGCCGCCCACAGCGGGCCCACCTCGGCCACCTGGACGCCGAGCTGGGCGCGCAGGCCGAGGGTGCGGGCGCGGCGCAGCATCCGCAGACTTGCCAGCGGGCCGCCGCACTTGGACACGCGGACGTTGACGTAGGTCGCCGCGGCGTGCCTGATCGCGTCGTCGAGGTCGGCGGGGACGACCGCCGACTCGTCCAGCATCACGGGACAGCCGGCCTCCCGCTGGATGCGGTGCAGGGTGGCCCAGTCGCGGGGGCGGGTGGGTTCCTCCAGCCAGTCGACCGTGTCCGCGAGGAGGGCGGCCGCTCGCAGGGCCTGCGCGGGCGACCAGGCGCCGTTGGCGTCGACGGACACCGTGGTGCGCGCCGGGTCGGTGAACTCCCGTGCGGCCAGCACGAGGTCGCGCGTCGCCCGCGGGTCGGGCAGGCCCTTGACCTTGACGTGGGTCAGGCGGGAACGCGCCTCGGCCGACAGGGCGCCGAGCAGCTCCCCGGGCGTGCGGCTGGCGTCGACGACCAGTGCGGAGGCGGGGACCCGCGGCTCGGGACGCAGCACCTCCCCGCCCACGACGGCCAGGGCGTCCGCCGCGTCCCGGTCGTGGGCACGGCACCAGGCGTCCAGCAGGGCCGTCTCCAGGGCGGCGGCGGCAGCCGGGGCCGGGTGTTCGCGGGTGCCGAGGGCGGTGGGCAGGTCGAGGGCGGCGAGGGCGCGGACACCGGAGTGAAAGGAACCCGTGAACACCCCTTCCAGCAGCGAAGGGTGCGCTCGCGTGAGGGCACGCACTGCCGAGTCCAGGCTCTCCCCGGTGACGTACGTCCGCGGTGCCCCCTCGCCCCAGCCGGTCGCGCCCGCGAGTGTGCAGCGGACCAGGACCGAACGGGACGTACGGCGGGAGTGCGCGGCATGCGTGAAGGGCCGGGCCATGGGGACCTCGGAGGTGAAGACCTCCACCGGCAACGGCAGACCGTTCATCGCGTACTCCCGGTGGCCGTCGCGGCCAGCCAGTCCCAGTAGCGGTGGCGGGCCGCCGAGAACTCGACGTAGTGACCCGAGTCCGGGAAGTCGACGGCGCTCGCGCGCCGGGTCAGGCCGGTGAGGACCTGCCAGGAGGTGTCCAGGTCGATGATCGCGTCCTGCCCCGGGCGCACGAAGTGCACGGGGTGCGCGAGGCGTACGGGGTGCCCGGACAGCGCCGCGTCCCAGGTGCCCCCGCGCATGTACACGTCCTCCAGCTGCACCATCACCGACCGGGTGGACGCGGTGACCTGCCGGATCATCAGGATGTCGTTGGCCATGAAGTCCAGGTAGGCCGTGACGTCCGTGTAGTCCGCGTCGGCCAGGGCCAGCGGCGCGGTGCTCAGACCGCCCGCCGAGCGCAGGGCCGCCAGGGCCTCGCCGCCGCCGTGGCGGGCGCGCTGCTGGCCCAGTGCGGGGGCGCAGAAGACGAGGCGGGCGCCGGCGGTGTGCCCCTCGGTGACCAGGGCCGCGAGGATGCTGCCGCCGAAGCTCTGGCCGACGAGCGTCAGCGGCACGTCCGGCGCCTGCGTGCGCACCGCCGTCAGGGCGTTCGCGTAGTCGTCGAGGACCTGTGCGGCCGAGGGGAGGTGGCCGCGCGGGCCGCCGCTGGTGCCGCTGCCGCGCCGGTCCAGGGCGTGGACGGAGAGGCCGCGCGTGGCGAGTGCCGGGCCGGTCTCGAAGAGCCAGCCCGCGTGGCTCTGGATGCCGTGGACGTAGAACACGGCGGCGGTGGGCGGGCGGTCGGGAGCCCAGTGGTGCAGGGCGAGTTCGGTGCCGTCGGAGGCGGTGAGCGAGAGCGTCGTACGGTCCTGGGAACGTGCCGTCAGCGCGCTCATCGGGCGGCACCGGCCTCTGCGGACGCGGGGGTGAGCTGGAGCCCTGGTTCCGTGGTGGTCCTGAGCAGGCCCCCCTCGGCCAGGTCGTCCAGCACCTTCCGGTCACGTTGCAGCCAGTGGTGCTTGACCTGGTTCGAGGAGGTGCCGCGGGCGCGCAGTCGTTGCTCCGAGGCGCGGGCGAAGGCGCCCCACTCGGCGGCGGTGATCTCGATCCGGCCCAGGCGGCGGGAAGCGCGTTTCTCGCCGTACTCGATGTTGATGCGGCGCAGCGCGGCGTCGACGTCCCGGGCGAAGGATTCCAGGGCGGCCGAGCCCAGGTCGGCGGCACCCTCGACGACCACGTGGTAGCGCGGCGGTGCGCCCCACACGGGCACGCAGGTGAACAGCGGGCGCCCGCCCAGGCCTTCCGGAAGGGAGGCCACGACGGCCTCGTGCACCTGTGTCTCGGTGAGCTTCTCGCCGGTGAAGGAGGCGCGGAAGCCGGCCCGGCCGGTGAATTCCAGGCGCGGGGTCGCGCCGTAGCGGCCGACGACGCGGTAGACGTCGCCGACGTCGTAGCGGAGCAGGCCGTTGGCCTGGCTCATCACCAGGCGGTACTCCCGGCCGGTCTCCAGCTCGTCGAAGAGCACGGTCGGCGCGTCCGGGGCGAGCGAGTCACGGCCGTCGGCTGCCCAGGGGCCGTCGACGGGGACGAACTCGTAGACGCCTTGGCCGACGGCGAGCGGGCCGGCGGAGGCGTGGCCGTCCACGGGGAGGGTGACGATGCCCTCGGTGCCGGTCGTACTGAAGGGCAGGCGCCGTACACCGGGCAGGGCCTCCGCCAGCCAGTCTCGGTACAGGGCGGCGGACGCGGAGTTCCAGGCGACCGCGAGATCCAGGCGCGGCCACAGGTCCGTCAGGGCGGGGGCGCCGCCGGTCGCGTCGAGGACGGCGGCCAGGCGGTCGGCGGTCTCCCGGTCCGGGGTCACGGCGGGGTGGCGGCGGCCGTCGAGGGTGCCGTCGCGCAGGTCCGTGACCAGGCGTTCGCCGGACGCGGCCAGGGTCTCGGCCAGGCTGATGATCTTCGACGGGTTGAGGGCCACCACGGCCCGTACGTCGCTGCCCGCGAGCAGGCGCACCTTGCGGTACAGGGCCGCCTCCCAGCCCTCGCCCGGTTCGGCGAGCAGCCACGGCTCGTCGTACCAGGGCGGCAGCCAGTCGCGGGAACTGACCGCCGCGGGGCGGTTGGAGATGCTGTAGACGGGCCGCTCGCCGCCCGGTCCGGGGCGGGCCGGGGTGCGCTCCCAGGACAGGTCGAGGACCTGCGGGATGTGCGTGGCGGGCGCCGAGGGCGCGTCCGCCTCCGCGAGCGCCTCGAAGTACAGGCCCCACTGCGCGTACAGGGCGGGCCCGCGGTAGTGGTCGCGCCAGTGCCGGGTGGTGGGGATGTGCTTGGGCGTACCGCTGGAGCCGGAGGTCTTCAGGAAGGCGTACGGCCGGCTGCGGGTCAGGACCGCGGGCAGGCCCTGACGGGCGCGGCGGATGTACGGCTCGACGTCCTCGTACTGCTGGATCGGCACCGCCCGTCGCCACTCGGCGACGGTGCGGACGCGGTGCAGGGCGTGGGCGCGGCCGAACTCCGTGTCCGCGCACTGGTCGAGAATGTCCTCGAATACATTCCGGACGGTGTCCCCGGGATTTTCCAATACTTTTCGCAGGCTGTGCAGGGCGTGCTGGGTGTGGATGCCGAACGCGTGGCACGGGCAAGGCGTGGGGGAAGAGATGGCCGGATTCACTGCGGGTGCGGCCAAGGCTGCCATGTTTGTCCTCTGGTCGGGATTCACGTGTGCAGGTGCAGCAGGGAATACCGGTTTCGCCTGGTGGGGAAGCCGGTGATGAAGCTGGTGGTGAAGGTGCCTGTCAACTGCCGCAGGCGGGGTGGGCGCAAGAGTGCGCCGGCGCGGCAGGATCAGCGAGAAGTGCGACAGGAGTTGCGCATGGACATGATTATTTGCGATTTCACTGCTGTCCGTCAAGAAATTTCTGGGTGCAATGTGCCGCTATTGTTGCGCGCCGATGAATTCTGCTGGGATTCTGCAGCGGAATTCCACTTCCTGCTGATGCGCCGGTCACCCAGCACACCCGTCAGGGCGAAAAGCGTCACGGCACATCCGGCGCCCAGCAGCGTCCGCGGGCCCAGGCCCATCAGCGTGCCCGCTAGGGCGGTGCCGGCCGAGGAGACGGCCATCTTCAGGGCGCCCATGGACACGTACACCTGGGCGCGGGCCTCCGGCGGCGCGTACACGGCGCGCACCGCGAGCGTCGCCGTGAACAGCAGGGCACTGGCCGCCCCGGTGGCGGCGAACGTCACCACGGCCACGGCGTATCCGGGCGCCACGGCACAGCAGGCCACCGCCGCCGCGCTCACCGCGACCAGCACGGTCGACGTCCGCTCGGGCTCGCCCCGCAGCGGAACGATGCCGGCCACGACCGATCCCGCGAGATAACCGAAGCCGTAGACGGCGGCCAGCGCGGCGCCCGCCTCGGGACTGCCGGTGAGCTGCCGGCCGAGCGTGGTCGCCACGACCGTGATGCCGCCGGCGACCAGCGCGGTCAGCGCCATCGCCAGCATCACGCGGCGCAGTTGGCCGACGGTCGCGATGATCCGGAAGGTCTGCCGGACCCGGAGAGGGCCTGCCGGGCCCTTCGCGGGCGGCGCCCCGGCGGGCAGCGTCCGTACGGTGAGCGCGGCCACGGCCGCCGCCGTGCCGAGACACAGCACCCCGGTGCGCGCACCCAGCACGGCACCCACCGCGCCCACGACCGCGGGCCCGAACGTGTTGCCGATGCCGTACGTGGCCGAGTCCCAGCCCTCCGCCCGGCGCCGACCGCGTTCGTCCCAGCCGTCCACGGTGGCGAGCCGGCTGCTCAGTCCGCCCGTCACCAGCGGCCCGCACAGCCCGGCGACCGTGACGAGCCCGGCCACCACGAGGAACGGGACGCGCCCGAGCAGCAGCGCGGCCGCGGCGAGCGCGACGCCGAACACGAGGAAGGACACGGCCAGGACCCGGCGGCCGTCGCGGGCCCGGTCGAGCACGCCGGCCAGCCAGGGGCCTGCCACGTACGGCGCGGTCAGCAGCGCGGCGAGCAGCCCGCCGGGAGCCGCGCCACCGGGGCCGCCCGTACGGACGGTCAGGGTGAACAGGCCGACGGCCGCGCCGCCGCTCGCGGTGCGGACGAGGGAGGCGGTGAGGAGGTAGCGGACGAGGGTGTCGGCCGTACGGGGGGAACGTACGGAAGTGACGGACGTGGGCGTCGTACGAGGGGAGCCGGTGCCGTCGCGAGAGTCGCCCATGTCAGCCGCCGCCCCGTGACTCCGCCACCGCCGTCAGCGCGAACCCGAGCCGTTTCTCGATGTCCCGCCGCACCACCGCGACCTCCTCGGCGGCCCGGTCGGCGTCGTCGCCGACGACCCGGATCATGCCGAAAGTGTCGAAGTTGCCGTTCATCGCCCGGAGTCGGTCCCCCGGCTCGGCGCGGCTCCAGCCCGAGTGCAGGCGCGGCCGGAACTCCTCGAACCAGTCGGCCGGCAGGTCCTGTGGAACGACCGAGTCCTGCGCGGCGGCCAGGAAGGTGTGGCTGGCCGCCCGGCGCCACGGCAGCGGGTGCGCGGGCGCGGGCACGCCGAGGAACAGGTCGACCAGGATCTCGAAGACGTTGTGGTCCGTGGCCATCCGCACCGAGTCCGGCAACGAGCCACCGGAGATGCGCGGGTTGGCCTCCACGAGCCGGAACCCCTTCGCCGTACGCATGACTTCGACGTGGAAGATGCCGAGGTCGAGTCCGAGGACCCGGCAGACTCGGACGGCGTAGGCGCCGAGTTCCGCCTCGTCGGCCGCGGGCAGCCCCGACGGCACCGTGCACCCCAGCTCCAGCACCGGGTTGTCGCGGCCCATCTTGCGGCCGACCGCCACCAGCGGGGTGAACCGCTCTCCGTCGGCGGCCACTTCGACCGAGTACAGCTCGCCGACCGCCAGCTCCTCGACGATGTACCGTTCGTCCAGCTCGGCCGCCAGCCCCGGCTGCATCGACCGCAACTCCTCGGCGGCGGCGGCGAAATGGGCGCGCAGCCCCTCCGGGTTCTCGACGATGCTGGTGACGGCCTTGCCGACGCCCGACACCGGCTTGATCACCACGGGGTAGCCGATGTCCGCCGCGGCCCGAAGGGCCTGTGGCAGCGTGGTCACCACCGCGAACCCCAGGCTCGGCACCCCCGTCTCCCGCAGGATCTCCCGGCATCGGCCCTTGTCGCGGGCGGCGGCCACGGCCTCGTACGGAGTGCCGCGCGCGCCGAACCGCTCGGCGAGCCGTGCGGCGCTCAGCACGCACAGGGACAGCGTGGACAGAACGGCGTCCACGTCCCCGGGCCGGATGCCGTGCTCGCGCAGCAGGCCGATCAGCAGGCCGACGTCCTGGAGGTCGTCCGAGCGCAGCGTCCGGTCGGCGAGCTCCTCGGCACGGGCGCGCTCGGCGGGCGGGGTGACGAAGTCGTACAGCGGTGAACGCAGCAGGGTCACTTCGTGACCGAGCCGCTTGGCGTGCGCGATGGACTGGACGCCCAGCGCGGTGATCTCGACAAAGACGAGGTGGGCCACCGGTGGTTCCCCTCTGGGTGGGGTTGTGACGGGTGTTGGGGAGTGGCCGGGGAGAGGGGGCTTCAGGACGCACCGCGGGAGAGCCAGTGCTCGGGCCGGACCCGGATCAGCACCGACCCGGCAGTCCGCTCGGCAGTGGCCTCCACGAAGGCGTCACCCGCCGCGGCCCCCAGATAGCGGTGGGCCAGCGCCCGCCGCTCGTCGAGCGTGGCCGGGGCGCGGAACTCCACCACCGGGCCCTCGACGCTGACGTAGGTGCGCGGCGGTTCGGTCCGCTGCACACACAGGGAGACCCGGCCGTGCCGGCGCACCAGCGCGGCCTTGCGGCTGTCCAGTGCGGTGATCAGTGTGATGTCGCCGCCCGGCGTGTAGGCGTACCAGAGCGGTACGGACAGGGGCCCCCGGCCGTTGTCCGACGCGACGCTGACGACGGCGATGTGCGGCTCGGCCAGAAACGCCTGGCGCTCGGCCCCTGTCATGGCATGCACCTGCCGGTCCTTCCCCCGATCACTCATGTCGTTCCAGCCTGCGGGTCGCCGCGGCGCGGGTCCAATACAGGTTTTCTTGCCGCCCATCAGGATCGTTTATCGGGTGCGGGACCGCCGGTGTGTGTACGAGACATGAAGTGTCCACGAGCCGGGCCGGGCCGTCGGCCGGGGCTGCCTACGATGCCCGTATGGAACTGCGCCGTCTGAAGTACTTCGTGGTGCTCGCCCGACACCGGCACTTCGGGCGGGCCGCCGCGGAGCTGAGCATCGCGCAGCCCGGCCTGAGCCAGCAGATCAAGGTGCTGGAGCAGGAGCTGAAGGTGTCCCTGCTCGACCGGGGCCCGCAGGGCGTCACCCTCACCCCGGCCGGCCGGGCGCTGCTGGAGGGCGCCGAGCCGCTGCTGACGGCGGCCGGCGAACTGGGCGAGCGGGTACGGGCGGTGGCCGAGGGCACGTACGGCAGGCTGCGCCTCGCCTACTCCCGCTCGGGCGCCGACGACCGCATCACCGATGTGATCCGCCGCTTCCGCAAGGACCACGAGGACGTCCAGGTGTCGGTGACCACCGGCATGTCGTCCTGGTGCCTGCGCCTGCTGCAGGACGGCGGCCTGGACGCCGCCTTCGTGCGCGGGGTGATCCGCGAACCGGGCATCGCTGCCGCCGTCGTGGCCGAGGAGGAGGCCGCGGTGATCCTCCCCGCCGACCACCCCCTTGCCGCCCGTGACCGCCTCACCCGCCGCGACCTGCGCGGCCTGCCGGTCGTCCTGTGGCCACGCGAGGCGGGACCCACGCTGTACGAGGAACTGGTCGCCGACGTCTGGCGGGACGGCCCGCCCCAACTCGTCGCCGAGGAACCCGACTTCGAGCAGGTCGTCGCCTCGGTCGCCGAGGGTGCGGGCGTCTCCGTGATGGACCTGGGACGCGCCCGCAAACTCTGCCCGCCGGAGGTGGCCGTCCGCCGCTTCGCCGAGGACGAGTCCGGGGGCTCGCCCCGCTACGCCGTCTCCTTCGTCCACCGCGCGGACGACCCGAACCCGGTCCTGGCCAGGTTCGCGTCGTACCTACGGCAGCCGCCCGGTCAGGGAAGCCGACAGGGATGCACACCACCCGCGTGAACACCACCGACCTGGCGGCGGCCTGCCGCGCGACCAGGGGCGAGTCCTGTATTCGGGGTGTCAGACACCCGCGTAGGAGTGCTTGCCGGTCACGAAGATGTTCACGCCGTAGAAATTGAAGAGGACGCAGGCGAAGCCCACCAGGGCAAGGTACGCCGCCTTGCGTCCCTTCCAGCCGGCAGTGGACCGGGCGTGCAGGTAGCCGGCGTAGGCGATCCAGGTGATGAAGGACCAGGTCTCCTTGGGGTCCCAGTTCCAGTAGCGCCCCCAGGCCTTTTCGGCCCATATGGAGCCCGCGATGACGGCGAACGTCCACAGCGGGAAGACCAGGGCGTTGAGGCGGTAGGAGAGCCTGTCGAGGTTGGCGGCGGCGGGCAGCCGTTCCAGGATGCCGTCGAGACGGCTTCCCCGCTCTTCTCCTGCGGCAAGACGGCGTTCCCGGGACTCCTGCGCCAGATAGGAGACGGTGACCGCGAAGCCGGCACAGAAGACACCCGCACAGATGATCATGGCGGAGACGTGGATGCCCAGCCAGTACGAGTGAAGGGCCGGAACGAGCTGCTCGGAGGCGGTGTACAGCACCGTGACGGCCAGGCCGAGGATCAGCAGCGCCGCGATGAGGATCGGCAGTCCGAGCCAGCGCACGTTCTTGCCGGCAGCCAGCAGGGCGAGGTGGGCCCCCACCACGGTCAGGGCGAAGACACAGGAGAACTCGTACATGTTCCCCCAGGGCAACCGCATCACCGACAATCCTCGGGTGAGCACACCCCCGGCGTGCAGGAGGAAGCCCAGGGCGGTCAGCGAGACCGCGATCCTCCCCAGGAGGTCCGCCTGTTCGTCCGTCCCCGCGGCCCCGGGGCCGTCCGCCGGCGCACGGTCGTGGCCACCACGGCCGCCGTTGGTGACGACGACAGGCGCTGTGCGGACGAGCGTGGACACGGCACCGTCGGTCCCCCCGACGTGCTGCCCCTGCGGCGCCGTCTTCCTGGACCCCGCTCCGGCGGGCGAGGCGTACGCAGCGGAGAGGCGAGCAACCGTGCCCCGGCTGCCGAAGGCCCACTCGGCGCAATAGGCGAACATCGCCAGCAGATACACGGCGATCGCCGAGTAGATGAGGTAGTTCGAGATGTTGGCCAAGTTGATGTCGACCGCCGCAGCAGCGAGGACCACCGTCTACTCCTTCCAGCTCAAGGGAGCGGGGAACGACGTTGCGACCCCTTCGACGGCACGGCTCGAATCTCCGGACCAGCGGGCACACCGCCGCGCACCGTCACATGTGCCGCTGCTTGGAAACCCGGTATGCGGTAAGGGAGTTGGGATCACAGTCATGAGTGTTGCACGGGGCATCGGAGGCCCTGGCAGCGGGCTGCTGGCGTGACTCTCGGGCCGAATCCGTTCGGGCCGAATCCGTTCGGGCCGAATCCGTTCGGGCCGAATCCGTCAAGACACCTGGTCCTGCCTGCACCCGCCGGACCGACCCCTGCCTCGGCTGCTGTGCGCCGAGAGCTGCCGTGGTTCGCGCGTGGTCACGGCCTCTTCCGGCCTCATATGCGCCGCATGCGTGCCACCGATTCATACCCGAAGTCCCTTGCCGGCGTGGCTCGTTCGCTGCCTGGTGGCGCAGAGCGCGTAGCACTACCGTGATCCGGGGAGGTACACCCAGTGCATTACGCCCACTCGTCCTCGTGGCGGTTCTCCGAGGGCAGCTCCCAGATGCTTCACGCCGCGCTGTTCATTCGCGACGCCGCTGCTCTGCCGGTTCCGGCGGACGAGCCGGTGCCGCCACTTCTCGGCCACCCGCCAGTGGCCGTGGATGCCTCGGAGTCCCTGGATCGGGAAGGGCTGGCCGCCCAGTGGCTGGAGTGGTGGGGCGAGCTGGTCAGGTGCGAGATGAGCGAACACCATCGAAGCCAGGGTGAGGACAGCGACGACACTGCATTGCCCGTAGAACGGATCCTGCAGCGACGGGAGGCTGTCTTCGATCCTCCCGACTTCGACTCGCTCCGCGCCACGCCACAGCTCCAGGCCCTGGTTCGGAAGAATTTTCGCGAGTCCCTGCTGTGGGCCGGGGAAATGAGGCGTCGGAATCCATCAGGAAGGCCGCCCGGCCGTTCGGCGTTCTCATGGACTCTCGTCAAGAGCGTCGCCGAAAATGTGGCCACGACGTACGGTGTTCCACATGCGGACGTCACCGGGGCGGTCCAGGTCCTGCGGGTTGAAGGAATCTGGTCACAGTCGACCGGCCCAGGCCGCACGCTCTGTTCTACCGCAGCAGCAGCCGATCCTGACTTCGCGGCGGCCCTGCTGCGCGACACCTTCGTCTCCGGGCTCGGGGCGTGACGGAGCGGCTGTGAAAACTACGTTCTGTAGTTCTCACCGGCCCGTGGTGTTTTCGGTCGGCCTTGACCCGGCTGCCTGCTCCGCACTACGGCGATACTACGGCGATCAAAGCGCGCCAAGCCGCGAGGCCGCCTGCGGCCAGGGATCTGACGAGCGCGGGCGCACGCCCAGGAGCGTGGAGGGGAGCGCCGCGGGTTTCGGCTACAAGACGTCCCTGGCCGGCTGCGTCGGGCGCCGACAGTGGACAGCCCCTTCCGGCCATGTGCCAACCGGGGCAAGGTGCCAGGTTCGGCCGTGATCGTGCCGGCCCGCCGCACGGACGCTGCGGGCGTCACTGCCACTGCGAGCTGGTGGCGATGGCCCGCAGCTGGGCCGGTGTCAGGATCGGCGCGGTACGGGTCGAGGGGGCGTTCTGGCTCGGTGCCTGCCACTCCATGAGGGTGACGTAGAGCCCGTCAGGATGCAGTACGTTCACCGCCTGGTGCCCGGGGCCCGCTCCGGGTGGTGCCTGCCGGGACTCGATCAGCGTGCCGTCGGCCAGGGGTTTCGTCCCGGCGAAGACGTGGCTGCGGATCGCGGTGGTGGAGGTCTGCCGGGAGACGTGCACCTCGAGCAGCGACGTGCCGTGGCCGTCGTCCACCCACAGCTGCCCGGACTGCCGGCCGCCGGGCGGGCTCGAATGGCTCAGGCCGGCCGGCAGCAGCGCGGTCAGGGTGGCAAGGGCGCGGTCGGCGGGCAGTGTGCCGGTGAAGGTCGGCTTCGGGGCGGCGGATGCCGTGGGCGAGCCGGTTGTGGCCGAGGCCGCCGGACCGGCGAGCGTGTGGCCGGCTGTTCGGCCGTCGGACAGCATTCCGGGGACGACCGCCGCGCCGAGCCCGACGAGCGCGAGTACGGCTGCTCCGCTCACGCCGACGGCCGTGGCGCGACGGCGGCTCCTGCGCCGGCCGTTGCGGACACCGGCCTGCAGAAGCGACGGGGTGTTGGGCGGCTCGAAGGTCAGGAGGGTGGTGCGCAGGGCTTCGGTGAAGTCTTCTTCGATGGGCATGGCTGGTCACCGTGTTTCGGGGTCGGTGAAGAGGGTGAGGTAGGTGCCGCGGCACCGGGGTCAGGGGCTGACGAGCTCGGACAGGTCGTGGCCCAGAAGGTCCCGGATCCGGGCGAGCGCGCGCATGCTCTGGTTGCGTACCGCGCCCGGCCGGACCTGAAGGATCGCGGCGGTCTGCTCGACGCTGCGGTCCTCCCAGTAGCGCAGGAGCAGCACGGCCCGGTCCCGGGCGGAGAGCCGGGCGAGAGCGTCGAGCAACGTGACCCGCAGCGTGGCGTCGTGCTCGGTGGCGGCACCGGAGTCCGGCAGGGTGCCGGTGGGCTGCTCAGAGCTGCTGCGCCGGCGGCGGTAGGACAGGTAGGTCCGTACGAGGACGGTGTGGGTGTAGGCCGCCGGGTCGTCTATCTGCCCGATCTTGCGCCAGTTGGCATACATGCGGCCCAGCGTGTCCTGCACCAGGTCCTCCGCGAGGTGCACATCACCGCTGGTGAGCATGCACGCAGAGCGGAACAGAGGTGCGGATCGCGCAGCGGCGAATGCCATGAACTCCTCTTCGTACCGGCGCTTCATCCGAGATCCTGTTCATCGTCCACACTCTGAAGATGCTGTGGCTGCAGGATTACGTCCCACCCGGAGAAGCAGAAATCTTGCCGCCTCGGGCGAACTTCCCTCCGGCGACGTCGAGGTCGGGCCTGAGCAGGGGCTGGCGCGTGGCTGCCGCTCCGCTTCCCGTCCCCGCCGCCTCAAACCGTGCCTGCTGACCGCACGGCGGCTTCGAAGATCCGGCTCTGCCTGACCCACAGCCCGCTCGGCGGCCTATGCGGCATCTGCCCCCTGTGACGTCATGCGCTCAGCACGTCGTGCACGACACCCAGCGGGAGGCGATCAGCCACCTGGACCGGCTGCTCACACCCCGTCTGCCTGCCGCCTGAGAGGCGGCTGCCGTCCAATGCTCCCGCTACAACGGCCCGGACCATGATCGGTCCGGGCCGTTTCCCTTGTGCCCCCGGCAGGATTCGAACCTGCGACACCCGCTTTAGGAGAGCGGTGCTCTATCCCCTGAGCTACGAAGGCATTGCGATCGGTGGTGACGGAGCCACCGCCGACAGTGTAGCGGGTGGGGCGGTGCCGTACGGCGGGCTGGGGAGGTGGGGGGGGTCAGGACGTGGGGATGTGGGTGAAGCGGGAGGCTGTGTGGAGGTCTGACTCGATGTGGTCGGCGGTGGTGCGCAGGGCGGGGAGGACCTCGTGGACGCAGGCCTCGAGGGTGCGGCGGGCCGCGTGGGTGGCGACGTCGACGGCGGCCACCGCACGGCCGGTCCGGTCCCGTACCGGTACGGCGATGGATCGCAGGCCCGACTCCAGTTCCTCGTCGACCAGGGCGTGCCCCTGGGCGCGGACCTCGGCGAGGGCCGGGGGGAGGGGGGCCGTGGTGTCCGCCAGGAGGACGCGGCCGAGGGAGGTCTCGGCGGCGGGCAGGCGAGCCCCGACCGTGATGTGGACCGTGAGGACGCGGCTCGCGCTCGCCCCGGCCGTGTACTGGATCTCCGTGCCGCCGGGCGTCAGCACCGCCAGCGCCGTCGGCTCGTGCAACCGGTCCGCGAGCCGGCGGAGGTGAGGTTCGGCCAGGCGGGGGAGTGTGGTGCGGGACAGGGGCGGGAAGCCGAGGTCGAGGACGCGGGGGGTGAGGGCGAAGGTGCGGTCGGGGTGCGCACGCACCAGGCCCAGGTGTTCGTGGGTGAGCAGCGCGCGGCGGGCCGTGGCCCGGGCCAGGCCGGTTGCGCGTGCCACCTCGCTCAGGGACAGCGCCGAGCGGCCCTCGCCGAAGGCGGCCGGCACGCTCAGGCCGCGCGCCAGGGACTCCACGAAGTCCCGGCCCAGCTGGTGCTTGGACGCCGTCGTCCAGGTCGCGAGGCCCGCGGGGGGTGGTCCCGGCTCGGGCGGCGGTGCCGTGCGCAGGGCGGACTCCATCGCCGTCACCGCCGTACGAAGGCGGGGGAGGAGAGTGGTGCGCAGGTCGGTCGCCGAGTGGCGGCTGGTGTGGCTGACCACGCTCGCCACGCAGGCCACGCGGCCGGTGTCCGGGTGCCGTACCGGCACGGAGACCGCGACCAGGCCCGGTTCGATCAGCTGGTCGTCCACCGCCCAGCCGTCCCGGCGCGCCCGCTCCACCCGTGCCGGGAAAGCGGAGGCGTCCGCGGGCGGGTGGAGGGGTGGTACGGCGGGGAACGTCGTGTCCGTCGGGTCCGCCGCGCGGCGGGCGCGCCAGCGGGTCCAGTCCGGCTCGGTCCACTCGGCCGCGAACAGCGGGCCGGGCGCGGTGCGTTCGGCCGGGAGCAGGTCGCCGATGCGGAAGCTGACGGACATCGCGCGGCGGCGGGTGGCCTGGTGGATGAAGCGGATGCCGTCGAGGTCGGCGACCGCGAGTGACACCGACTCGTCCAGCTCGTCGGCCAGGGCGTCGGCGTGGGCGCCGAGCAGCGCGGGCAGCCGCAGGGCGGCCAGGTAGGCGTTGCCCAGTTCCATCACGCGGGGAGCCAGCACGACGTCCCGGCCGTCCAGGCGGACGTAGTCCATGAGGGAAAGGGTCGCGGTGATGCGGTCGACCGTGGCGCGGGCGAGACCGGTGGCCCGCTCCAGCGCGCTCGGGCTCAGCGTGCCGCCCGCCTCGGTCAGCCGCCGCAGCACCCCGACCCCGCGCACCAACGGACCGACCGCCTCGTCCGGCGGCCCCGCTTCGCCACGGGCGGCGTCGGCTTCCAGTGCGGTCTTCGCGGGCATCGGCGCGGGCATCGGCTCTCCGGTACGGCATACGGGCACGCCTACGGTAGACCGCCGCCCGGCGCCCGTTTCCCGAACAGTGCCCGGGGAGCCGCCCGACACCCCTACTTCCGTGTCACCCGCACCCGGCAGTTCCCGTTCTCGTCCCTGCCGACCACCCGGACCGTGATGCCGTGGCCGGGGTCCTTGAAGGTCTCGCCGGGGGAGAAGGGGGCGTCGGAGAGTTCCGCGTGGACGTTGGGGCTGCGGGTGCAGCCGCCGCTGCCCCGGTGGCTGTCGTAGACCGTGACCGGTCCGCGTCCGGTGTCGATCGCGCCGTCCACCTTGTAGATCAGCACACCCGGCCGGCACACCACCTCGTCGTTGCCGCCCTGCGCCCGCACCTCCAGGACGTACGAGCTGCGCGCGTCGACGGGGACCAGGACCAGCTTCCCGCCGCCCGGCTTGTACAGCGGTGTCAGGTCGTACTCCACGCTGCCCCGCGCCGCCACGCAGCCCACCTGTGAGCCGTCCAGCCAGCCCAGTTTCCACTTGTGCCAGCCGAGCAGATCGTTGTTGGCCCCCCAGTCCTCGCTCATGATGTCCCAGTGCCCCACCGCGCCCCCGCCCTCCTGCGTGTACAGGTCGGGCAGGCCGAAGGTGTGGCCGTTCTCGTGCGGCAGCACCCGGTAGCCGGTGTGGGCGAGGGAGCCGGAGCCGTCGTCCTGCCGGGAGTAGATGAAGGAGGCGTTGGCGATGGGGACGCCGTCGGCGACCGGGGCGTCACCGTTGCCGGCGAAGGTCACGGACAGGACCGTGTCCAGGGCGGAGGGGCCGGCGTTGGGGGTGATCAGGACGTTGAGGATGTCGTACGCGCGGAAGTCCACCACCGGGTCGGCGGCGGCCGCGATGTCCTGCACCAGCCGCCGGTAGCCGGGGTCGAAGGGCGCGCCGCGTTCTATGCCGTACTCCTTGAAGGGCTTGGGCATCCGCAGCCACGTGGTGATCGGAGTCTCCGGCCGGTAGTCGAGGCGGCCGTACGACGCGGTGCGGAACCAGTCCTGGGTCTGCGGGAAGAACTCGTGGAAGCGGTCCATGGCGCTGCCCTGCCCGGGGGCGTCGGAGAAGTCGACCATCAGGGTCAGGGCGTGGAGCGTGCCCGTGGAGCGGGCGTAGCCGTGCGGGGTGGGGATGCCCTCGGTCATCTGGACCTCGACACTGCCCTGGACCGCGCAGGGGACGAGGGCGGAGCGGGCCGTGCCGACGGGCCCGGCGGTGGTGGGCGCCGACAGGCGTCCGGTCCCGGCCGAGGTGCCGACCGCCAGGGTCAGCGCGGTCACCGCGGCGAGAGCGGCCGCCCGGCGCGGGCGTATGCGACGGCGTACGCGGGACCGGCCGGCGCTCGAACGGCCTGCGCGCGACCGGCGCGCGCGCGGTCGGTCTGCGCGGGCGGAGCGCCCCTGGAGCGCTCCGGTGGCGTGGCGTCCGCGGGGAGGTGCTTCCGTTGCGGGGTGTTCCTGGGGAAGGGGTATGCGGCGGGGCGGCTGCGGCTGCATGCATGGACCCTTCGCTCCACGGCAGCCGCCAGTCTCCGGCTGCACCCTTGCGCTCACCCTGTGCCGGTGGGGTGCGGGGCGCGCGCTGGGGGAGACCGATCGTGGGAATGCCGGTCCGCACAAGGGTGAATCCCGGCGGGAGATGAGTGTGTCTCAGGTCACAGAGGTTCTTTTCGCGGTCGGGAAATAACCGGGGAACCTCTCCCCGTTTAGTCCTGTGTCCGAGCGAAACGGGGACTGCTTCCCCGGATCGCCCCCGAACGGCCCCGAGCCGAACGGCCCCGAGTCGAACGGCCCCGACCCGAACACCCCGAGGAGTCCACCGTGCCGACCGCGACCACCCCCGTAGCGCGCAAGGTGCCCCGGCCCCGTGCCGACGCCCTGCGCAACCGGGAGCGGATCGTCACCGCCGCCCGCGAGATGTTCGTCGAGCACGGCCCGGACGTGCCGCTCGACGAGATCGCCCGCCGGGCCGGCGTCGGCAACGCCACGGTGTACCGCAACTTCCCCGACCGCGAGGCCCTCGTCCGCGAGGTCGTCTGCTCCGTCATGGACCGTACGGCCGAGGCGGCCGAGGTGGCCCTTGCAGAGACCGGGGACGCCTTCGCCGCGCTGGAGCACTTCGTGCACGCCGCCGCCGACGAGCGGATCAGCGCGCTGTGCCCGATGATCTCCAGCACGTTCGACCAGCACCACCGCGACCTGGTGGCCTCCCGTGAGCGCGTCGAGCAGCTCATCGAGGAGGTCATGGGCCGGGCCAAGGCGGCCGGACAGCTCCGGCCCGACGTCGGCGTCGGCGACCTGATGATCGTCGTGGCCCAGCTGAGCCGGCCTCCGGCCGGCACGGACTGCCTGCGCGGCGACCGTTTCGTCCACCGCCACCTTCAGGTGTTCCTCGACGGCCTGCGGGCGCCCGCCCGCTCCGCCCTGCCGGGCACGGCCATGACCATGAAGGAGCTGCGCGAGTGCTGACCGATTAGTTCGGCTCCCGATCCCGGTCCATTCCTGCGGCTGCGTACGGCACAGCCGTTCTCCTGCACTTGTCCGTCATCTTCTCCGCCACCTTCTCCGTCGTCTTCTCCGCCACCTTCTCCGTCGCCTTTACGCCAGTTTTTCGTCACTTTTCCGTCACCTCCGCCAGTTTTCCGTCACGAAGTCCCGAAGTGGGTACCCCCATGTCCGAAACAGCCCGCAAGGCTCCCGGCGCCACCGCGCCGACCGGCTTCGCCGCACGTGCCGGCGACGCCAACCGCTGGAAGGCGCTCGTCTTCATCGCGCTCGCCCAGCTGATGGTCGTCCTCGACGCCACCATCGTGAACATCGCCCTGCCCTCCGCCCAGAGTGACCTCGGCATATCCGATGGCAACCGGCAGTGGGTCGTCACGGCCTACGCGCTCGCCTTCGGCGGTCTGCTGCTCTTCGGCGGCCGGATCGCCGACCTGTGGGGCCGCAAGCGCGCCTTCGTCACCGGTCTGGCCGGCTTCGCCGCCGCGTCCGCGCTCGGCGGTGCCGCCACCTCCGGCGCGATGATGTTCGGCGCCCGCGCCCTCCAGGGTGTCTTCGGCGCCCTGCTCGCCCCGGCCGCGCTGTCGCTTCTCGCCGTGATGTTCACCGACGCCAGGGAACGCGCCAAGGCGTTCGGCATCTACGGCGCCATCGCGGGCGGCGGCGGTGCCGTGGGCCTGATCCTCGGCGGTTTCCTCACCGAGTACCTGAACTGGCGCTGGACCTTCTTCGTGAACATCCCGTTCGCCATCGTCGCCGCGGCCGGCGCCTACTTCGTCATCCGTGAGCCCGAGGGCGGCCGCAACCGCAACCCGCTCGACATCCCGGGCGTCCTGCTGTCCACGCTCGGCCTGGTCGCGCTCGTGTACGGCTTCACCCGTGCCGAGTCCGACGGCTGGGGCGACGCGGTGACCGTGTCCATGTTCATCGCGGCCGCGGTGCTGCTGCTCGCGTTCGTGGCCGTCGAGTCCCGGGTCAAGGCGCCGCTGCTGCCGCTGCGCGTGGTCAGCAACCGCAACCGGGGCGGCATCTACCTCTCCCTCGGTCTCGCCATCATCGGCATGTTCGGCCTGTTCCTCTTCCTGACCTACTACCTGCAGGTCGTGAAGGGCTACTCGCCGGTCAAGACCGGCTTCGCCTTCCTGCCGATGATCGCGGGCATGATCACGGGGTCCACCCAGATCGGCACCCGCCTGATGACCCGGATCGCGCCCCGGCTGCTGATGGGCCCCGGCTTCCTGGTCGCCGGCGTCGGCATGCTGCTGCTGACCCAGCTGAAGATCGACTCCTCGTACGGCATGCTGCTGCTGCCCGCGATGCTGCTGCTGGGCCTCGGCATGGGTACGGCGTTCATGCCGGCGATGTCCCTGGCCACCCAGGGCGTCGAGCCCCGGGACGCCGGTGTGGCCTCCGCGATGGTCAACACCTCGCAGCAGGTGGGCGGCGCGATCGGCACCGCCCTGCTGAACACCATCGCCGCGTCGGCGAAGACGTCGTACATCAAGGACCACATCGCCGGTGCGGCCACCAAGCCGCAGCAGCAGCTGGTCGGGCTCCAGGGCATGGTGCACGGCTACACCTCGGCGATCTGGTTCGCCGTCGGCATCCTCGGACTCGCCGCCCTGATCGCTTTCACCTTCGTCAACGCCGGCCGCCCCGGTACCACCGAGGTGATCTCCGGCGAGGGTGTCGAGGACGAGGTGCCGGTGCCGGTGGTGGCCCACTGACCGGCCGTACGGCGCGTGGCCGTGCGCTGATCTAGCGGAGCCAGGGCAGGTCCGCACCCGCTTCATCGGGCTGGAGGCCCTCGGCGACGATCTCCATGATCGCGCCGAGGGTCTTCTGCTGTTCAGGGCTGAGCCGCTCGAACAGCGCCTGCCGTACCGCCGCCACATGGCCGGGCGCGGTGCGCGCCAGCACCTCGGCGCCCTCGTCGGTGAGCACCGCGAACTGGCCGCGCTTGTCGGAGGGGCAGTCCTCGCGGCGGACCCAGCCGTTCTTCTCCAGCCGTGCGATCGCGTGCGACAGCCGGGAGCGCGTGATCTTCGCCTGCATCGCCAGCTCGGTCATCCGCAGCCGGCGGCGCGGGGCCTCCGCGAGGCCGACGAGCAGGCCGTAGTAGATGTGCGGCATGCCCGCGTCGCGCTGCAGCTGCCGGTCGAGGTGGTCCTCCAGCAGGGTGGTGGCGTGCAGGTAGGCCCGCCAGACGCGCTGTTCCTCGTCGGTGAGCCAGCGGGGCTGTGCGGCGGAGTCGGATGCCGTGTTCATGTGTCCCACTGTACGAGGCAGCTCCTTGAAACTTGAACAAGTCGGGCGTACGGTGGCCATAGAACTTGAGAGTTAAAGCAAAGCAGTCCATCGGAGCCGCCGCCATGTCCACCAGTAGCCCGGAGCGCATGCCCGCCCTGTACCTCAGTCATGGCGCCCCGCCGCTCGCCGACGACCCCGTCTGGCCCGGCCAGCTCGCCGCCTGGTCCGCGGACCTGCCCCGGCCGCAGGCGATCCTGATGGTCTCCGCCCACTGGGAGGAGGCCCCGCTCGCGCTGGGTGCGGTCGAGACCGTCCCGCTCGTCCACGACTTCTGGGGCTTCCCCGAGCACTACTACCGGGTCCGGTACGCCGCCCCCGGCGCCCCCGGGCTCGCCGAGTCCGTCCGCAAGCTGCTGCGCGCCCCCGGCACCCCCGTCCAGGACATCCCCGACCGCGGCCTCGACCACGGCGCCTACGTCCCCCTCGTCGAGATGTTCCCCGCCGCCGACATCCCCGTCCTGCAGATATCCATGCCCACGCTGGACCCGGTGCGCCTGATGGACATCGGCCGCAGGCTCGCGCCGCTGCGCGACGAAGGTGTGCTGATCGTCGGCTCCGGCTTCTTCACCCACAACCTCGCCGCCCTGCGGTACGCGGGCCACGGCGTGCCCAGCTGGTCCTCCGAGTTCGACGACTGGGGCCGCCGCGCCCTCCAGGCCCGCGACTGGGACGCCCTGCTGGACTTCCTGGACAAGGCCCCGGCCGGCCGCTACGCCCACCCGCGCACCGAACACTTCGCCCCGCTCTTCGTCACCATGGGCGCGGCGGAGGCCGGGGGCGAACTGGACGCGCAGAAGTCGGTGATCGACGGGTTCTGGATGGGAATGGCGAAGCGGTCCGTGCAGTTCGGGTGAGCGACGGCCCCTTTCGCGGGGGCCGGGCCGCAGCTCTTTCGCCGGGCTACAGCTCCTTCTCGTACCAGGCCACGTCCCAGTAGCGGCCGAACTTGCGGCCGACCTCGCGGTACGTGCCGACATACCGGAAGCCGAAGCGGGCGTGCAGCCGCTCGGAAGCCTCGTTGGGCTGGGCGATCCCGGCGTAGGCGCGGTGCACGTCCTCGTCGGCCAGGGCCTTGAACAGGGCGTCGTAGAGAAGCGACCCGATTCCGCGACGGCCGGCGTCCGGGGAGACGTAGACCGAGACCTCCACGGATGTGACGTACGCGGCCTTCGGCCGGTAAGGGCTGGATGTGGCGTACCCCAGAATCTCCTGTGACTCCGCGTCCGTGGCAACCAACAGGCGGTACGGGCCGTCTTCCGGGTGGGAGAGCAGCCAAGGGCGGCGCTCCTCCGGAGTGAAGATCGCGGTATCGAAAGTGATGGCCGTCTCACGTACGTAGTGGTTGTAGATCGCCGTGAGGGAATCCAGATCCCCCTCGACTCCCGGCCTGACCTGCACTTCTGTACGTTCCGTCGGCATCCCGCCTCCCCGCGTGGCGGACAGGGTACTGCATGATCAGAAAAATTGGGGGGCGGGTTGGGAATTCTGTCCGGATTCCAGTCGTTGTTTCCCACGGATGCAGGGCACTCGGAGAGAGTCGCCAGAGACACTCCCCCCGATGCCGAGCGTTCAGCAGGACCACCCGCCAGCCCACCATCGCAAGGGAGCACGCATGGCAACCCGTGCCGTCGCCCGTCGTCAGTCCGCCACCGGCGAGACGGTCGACTCGGCAAGCAGTGTTCGCGCCCATGGCGGCGAGATCGCGGACCGCGACCTGGTCGGCATGTACCTCGACGAGATCGCGCGTACGCCGCTGCTCGACGCCGCCAAGGAGGTCGAGCTGTCCCAGACCATCGAGGCGGGTGTCTTCGCGCAGCAGATCCTCGACGGTGAGGAGGAGTCCGCCGCGGACGCCTCCCGCGAGGAACTGGAAGCGCTGGTGGCCGCCGGTGAGCGGGCGAAGGACATCTTCATCCGTTCCAACCTCCGCCTGGTCGTGGCGGTGGCCCGGCGCTACCCGCGCAGCGGCCTGCCCCTGCTCGACCTGATCCAGGAGGGCAACGCCGGCCTGGTGCGCGCGGTCGAGAAGTTCGACTACCGCAAGGGCTTCAAGTTCTCGACGTACGCCACCTGGTGGATCCGACAGGCCATCACCCGGTCCATCGCCGACCAGTCCCGCACCATCCGGCTCCCCGTCCACCTGGTTGAGGAGCTGGGCCGTATCCGCCGCGTGCAGCGCGAGTTCAACCGTGAGCACGGCCGCGACCCGGAGCCCGCGGAGATCGCAGCGGAGCTGGGCGCCAGCCCGGAGCGCGTCATCGACGTCCTCGACTGGGCCCGCGACCCGGTCTCGCTGAACATGTCGGTGGACGACGAGGGCGAGACCCAGTTCGGCGACCTGCTGGAGGACACGTCCGCGATCTCGCCCGAGCAGTCGGTCCTCACCCTGCTCCGCAGCGAGGAACTGGACGACCTGATCGGCCGCCTGGACCAGCGCACCGCCTCCATCATCAAGATGCGGTACGGCATCGAGGACGGCCGCGAGCGCACCCTGACCGAGGTCGGCAAGGAGCACGGTCTGACGCGCGAACGCATCCGCCAGATCGAGAAGCACGCACTGCTCGAACTGAAGAAGCTGGCCCGCCAGACCGGCTTCGACGCGGCGGCGTAAGGGAGTTACGGCACGCCGGTGCCGGTGCCGGTCCCCGCGCGGCCCGGTGCCGGTGCCGTGGGTGCTGTGAGGCGGTGCCTGTCGGGTGACGCGGGGGCGAGGTGCCGCGGCGCGGCGGTCGGAAACCTGTGGTTCCTGTGGGCGTATGGTGCCTGGGGGGAGCGCACGCCGGTGGCGGAGGACGGCGCAAACATGGCGCGGTCCCATCGCTTCAACTCCCGGGCCCGCGGGAACAACCCTTCCGGGCCCCACAGCAGCCAGGCCCCGGAACCGCACTCCCCACGCACCGCACGGACGGGCCGACCCCACGCGCCCACCCGCACGACCCGAGCCACACAGCCAGGTCCCGACGCACATCCCCCCCGGCGCCGGGACCTTCCCAGCCGGGCTTCGGCACCTATCCCCCCCGGGTGCCGGGGCCCGGCTTCCTCTGTGTCCGGGTGTGCCTGCGTCCGTATCCGCCTGTTCTCAAGCGAGCTGAGAGCCCGTCGGGCCGTGCTCCTCAACGGACCATTCCTGTCCGGACGTTGACATCAGGCCACCGCTCGAGCGCGCAGCGCCGCGGCCGCCCAGTCGATCACCGGAGTCACCGGCTGGGGAGCCGGCCAGCCGTTGACGAGGGCCAGCAGGCGGAGATAGTTGTCCCTACGGGGTTCGCGCGCGGCTTCGAGGCGTTGGAGCAGCCATTCGTGCGGCGCGGCGTGGCCGACGTGCCCGCAGGCGCGGGCGCACCGGGTGACGAGGGCCGCGACCACGGGATCCGCTTCCGGCGCTTCGGGCCTGATGCCGGACGCCAGGGCCGTGTCCACGACATCCCGGGCCACAGCGACGACATCCGGCGCGGGCGGCATGCCGACGCCACCCCCGGCCCCGCGCCCGTTCCTGGCCTGCTCCTGGACCAGGCGTCGTACGGCTCCACGGAACCCGTCGTCGAGCGACAGCTCGGCCAGCTCCACCCACGCCGCCACCTGCTCCTCGGTCGGGTTGTCGGGCAACTCGGGGGTGAGAGAACGCCGAAGCCCGGCCTCGGCCGGGGAGGGCTGGGGTGCGTCGGCCGGGGAGGGGCGGGGTGCGTCGGCGCGGGCGGACTGGAGTGCGTCGGGCGAGGCGGGCCGGGGTGCCTCGAAGACGGCGTCGAGGAAACCGTCGACCAGGCGTCGCCGTTCCGCTTCGGACAGGGTCGCCAACCGGTGCATGAGCTCCATCTCCTCGAAGGTCGGGTCACGCCTGGCCGCTACGGCGGACAGCACCGCCCGGCGCAGGCGCAGCACACTGATCTGCACGTCCAGCGCGGCAGCCTGCTCCGCCGCGACCCGGCCGAGGGAGAGCGGCCGGTCCACGATCCGCCGGATCACCTCCAGGCCGAGGCCGAGTTCGCGCAGCGTCCGTACGAGCGCCAGCCGGGGGACCGCCTCGGGGCCGTAGCGGCGGTAACCGGCCGGGGTACGGCTCGCCGGCACCACGAGACCCTGATCCGAATAGAAGCGGATGGTCTTGACCGACAGCCCGGTACGCCGGGCCAGCTCACCGATCGAGTACGAGATGCCGCCGTGCATGAGCCCACCTTCCGGTCTCCCCTCGCGGGAGACTCAAGTCCGCAAGGGCGGCGGGCCGGTGGGGGGCGGACATCCTGGGACGACGGCCCACCCCGTACCTGAACCCCGGGGTGGACCGTCGGATGGCAGATTCTGCCACATGGGCATAGCCTGCCGGGGTGAGCACCACCCCTGGCACCACCCCCGGCACCACCCGCGGTACCCCTCCCGGCACCAGCCCCCACCAGCCGCTTTCCAGCTCCGCGCCGGTCTCGCTGACCGAACGCCGGAAGGCCGAGACCCGGACGGAGATCGCCCGGGCGGCGGCCGCCCTGTTCGTCCGCCAGGGCCTGCGGGCGACCCGCGCCGAGGACATCGCACAGGCCGCCGGCATCGCACCGCGCACCTTCTACCGTTACTTCGCCACCAAGGAGGAAGCGGTCGCCCCCCTCTACGCGACGGGCGCCCAGCGCTGGACGGAAGCGGTCCGCTCGGCCCCGGCCCACCTCGGCGTTCCCGAGGCCCTGGAGCACGCCGTACAGCACACCCTCACCCCGGGCGTCGGTGTCTCTGCTGCGTCCTGGGAGTGGGTCCGCACCCTGATCCGCCTGGCCGACGCCAGTCCCGCCCTGCGCAAGGTCTGGGCAGAGGTCTGCCAGGCGTCGGAGCAGACCCTGGCCGAGATCCTCGCGAACCGGATCGCATCAACTGCAGTTGAGAGCAATGAGCGAGAGGGGCGAGAGGGGCGCCGAGAGGGGCGAGAGGGGCGGGACGGGCGCCGCGAGGGGCGAGAGAGGCACCGCGATGGGCGCGACAGTGTTGCCCCGGGACCCGTATCCCCCGCACCGGTCACCCCCGACCTCCGCTTCGCCGCGGCCGTCGCCGGCGCCGCCGTCCGCGTGGCCGTGGAGTCCTGGGCCGCCACCTCCTCCCCGCCCACCGGCCCGGAAGGCCCCGCGGTCCTGGCGCTGCGCAACCTCGCGTCCCTGCGGGACTTCGGGTGGGGCGACCGGGAGGGCTAGGCCGTCCCCGAAGGGCCCGGCCTCGGCGACCCTCCCCGAGTTCACCCGCCCCCGGCCCGACTCAGCCGACCACCCAACTCCCGTATGCACTCCATCAGTTCACTCGGCCCTCCTACCGTGAACTCGTACCCCGCCATCGCCAGCCGCACCGCCAGCCACTCCAGCGGATCACCGCAGGTGCCCCGCAGCACACAACCCCCCTCGCCGTCCTCCTCCGGCACCCCGAGCCATGCCGGCAGGCGCGCGGAGACCTGCTCCGCCGGCGCGGCGAACCGCACCGCGAACTCGTACGTCTCCTGCCGCCGGTGGATGGACTGCCGCAGGTACTCCGCCGCGCTTCCGGTCGGCAACTCCCGCGGTGCGAAGCGGACTCCCGTCGCGAACGGCTCGCTCACCCGGTCCACCCGGAAGGTCCGCCAGTCGGCGCGGTCGAGGTCGTAGGCGACGAGGTACCACCGGCGCCCGGTCGACACCAGCCGGTGCGGTTCGGTCAGCCGCCGTGACTCGCTGCCGTCCTTGTCGCGGTAGGCGAACCGCAGCCGCTCGTGCCCCGCCACCGCCGAGGCCATCACGGTCAGCGTCTCCGGTGCGATGGTCGGGCCGTCCCCGCTGGTCAGCGGTGTCGTCGCGGCCTGGAGCGTGGACACCCGGTGGCGCAGCCGGGCCGGCAGTACCTGCTCCAGCTTGGCCAGGGCCCGTACGGACGCCTCGTCCACGCCCTCCACCGCATGCCCGGCACCGGCCCGCAGTCCCACCGCGATCGCCACCGCCTCCTCGTCGTCCAGCACCAGCGGCGGCAGCGCCTTGCCGGCGACCAGCCGATATCCGCCGTCGGCCCCTTTGCTGGCCTGCACGGGATAGCCCAGCTCGCGCAACCGGTCGATGTCCCGCCGCACGGTACGCCGCGACACCCTGAGCCGCTCGGCCAGCTCACCGCCGGGCCACTCGCGGGGGGTCTGGAGCAGGGAGAGGAGCTGCAGCAGCCGGGCGGGTGTGTCGGTAGTCATGCCGACGAGAATGCCGCACAACTAGGACTGGATCTGACCTATTGCTGCTCTACGTTCCCCTCATGACCCCGAACGACAGCAACACCGGCAAGCGGCGCGGGGAACTGCGCGACCAGCCCAGGACGACGACCACGACAGCAACTCCCACGGTGCTCCCCGAGCCGTCACCCGACCGAGCCCGCTGGCTGGCCCTGGCCATCGTCATGACCGCGGCCTTCATGGACCTGGTCGACGTGACGATCGTCAACATCGCCATCCCGTCCATCCAGCGGAGCGCCCACGCGTCGGTCAGCCAGATCCAGTGGATAACGGCCGGCTACGCCCTGGCCTTCGCCGCAGCTCTCATCACCGGCGGACGTCTGGGCGACATCCACGGCCGCAAACGGCTGTTCCTGATCGGTGTCGGCGGCTTCACCCTCGCCTCCGCCCTGTGCGGCTTCGCCGCGAACCCGGAGATGCTGGTCGCCTCCCGCATCCTGCAGGGCGGTATGGCGGCGATGATGGTGCCGCAGGTGCTGTCGATCGTGCACGCCACCTTCCCGGCCCACGAACGCGGCAAGGTGTTCGGCCTGTTCGGCGCAGTTGTCGGCCTGGGCGCGGTCTCCGGACCGCTGCTCGGCGCGCTCCTGACGGAGTGGAACCTCTTCGGGCTCGAATGGCGGCCCATCTTCCTCATCAACCTCCCTGTCGGCGTCCTGGCCTGGATCCTGGGCCGCCGCTTCATCACCGAATCGAAGGCCCCCAAGGCGCTGAAGCTGGACCTCGTCGGTGTCGCCCTGGTCTCGCTGGGCCTGCTGATGCTGCTGTATCCGCTCACCCGCGGCCGCGAGCTGGGCTGGCCGCTGTGGGGGTACCTCTGCATGGCCGGCGCGTTCGTCGTCTTCGCGGCGCTGGTGTCGTACGAAAAACGGAAGGCGGCCAGGGACGGTTCCCCGCTCGTCGAACTGTCCCTCTTCCGGGTGAAGAGCTTCGCCGCGGGCATCGCCGTACAGACCGTTTTCGGGGTCGCGCTCGGCATCTTCTTCCTGGTCTGGACGCTGTACATGCAGATCGGCCTGGGCTGGAGCCCGCTGCGGGCCGGGCTGACCGGTGTGCCGTTCTCGCTCGCGGTGTCGACGGCGGCCGGAATGTCGGTGCAGAAGCTGGTCCCGAGGTTCGGGCGGAAGGTGCTCCAGGCGGGCGCGCTGGTCATGGCCGCCGGCGTACTGCTCTACCTGTGGGAGGCCCACCGGTACGGCCTCGCCATCGCCTCCTGGCAGATGGCCCTGCCGCTGGTGGTGATGGGCGCCGGGATGGGGCTGATCGTCGCCCCGCTGACCGACGCGGTGCTGTCGGAGGTGCCGCGCGAGCACGCCGGGTCCGCATCCGGGCTGATCAACACGGTGCAGCAGATGGGCAACGCGCTCGGCCTGGGGCTCGTGTCGGTGGTGTTCTTCGGCGAGATCGGCGACCGGCTCGCCCCGGCCCAGGTCGGCCCGGCCTTCGTGCACGCCTTCCAGCACGCGCTGTGGTGGGTCGCCGGGATCATGGGCGCGATCTTCCTGCTGATGTCCGCCCTCCCGAAGCGGCCGGCCCCTCACGAGGAAGCGGCCGAACCGGACCTGCCCGCGCTCGAACGGGAACCGGAACTGGTGCCCTGAGCAGGCACGACAGCGGCCCGGCACCGGCAGGGTGCCGGGCCCGTCTGTTGTTCGGACACCCAGAGAAGTCCGATCACGCCCGATCGGAGTCCGAACTTGTTTACTTTCCGGAAATCCGGGCGTAGTCTCAGGTCGAAACCACACGTTCGGGCATCACTCGGAAGTGAACGGACACCCAGACGGAGGCCAACGACATGTACGCACCGGAACGGCAGCAGGAGATCCTCCGGCTCGCACGTGACGGCGGCCGGGTGGACGTGCTGTCGCTCGCCGAGGAGTTCCAGGTCACCGCGGAAACGATTCGCCGCGATCTGAAGGCCCTCGACCGCGCCGGCCTTGTCCGCCGCGTGCACGGTGGTGCCATCCCGGTCGGCCGCCTCGACTTCGAACCGGACCTCACCGAGCGCGAGTCCACCGCCGCCGACGAGAAGGACCGCATCGCCAAGGCCGCCCTCGCCGAACTGCCGACCGAGGGCACCATGATCCTCGACGCCGGTACGACGGTCGCCCGGGTCGCCGCCGCGATCCCGCTCGAGGCCACCCTGACCGTCGTCACGCACAGCCTGCCCATCGCCGCCCGCCTCGCCGACCACCCGGGCATCCAGCTCCACCTGGTCGGGGGGCGCGTGCGACACCGCACGCGCGCCGCCGTGGACGCCTGGGCGCTCCGCGCGTACAGCGAGATCCGCGCCGACGTGCTGTTCGTGGCGGCGAACGGCTTCTCCGCCGAGCACGGCCTGACCACCCCGGACCTCGCCGAGGCCGCGGTCAAGCGGGCCGCGGTCGCCGCCGCCCGGCGCGTGGTGCTGCTGGCCGACTCCGCCAAGCACGGCCAGGAGCACTTCGCCCGCTTCGGTGACCTGAGCGACGTGGACCTGCTGATCACCGACAACGGCCTGAGCCTGGAAGACGCCACCGCCATCGAGCGCGGCGGCACGGAAGTAGTGCGCGCATGATCCTCACCGTCACCCCCAACCCGTCCCTCGACCGCACCTACGAGGTCCAGGCCCTGAAGCGCGGCGAGGTCATCCGTGCCGAGACGGAGCGCATGGACCCCGGCGGCAAGGGCGTGAACGTCTCGCGCGCCGTCGCGGCCGCCGGCCGGCGCACGGTCGCCGTTCTGCCCCTGGGCGGTGCGCCGGGGGCGCTCATCGCCGACCTGCTCGACGCGCAGGGCATCGAGGTCGCGCCGGTGCCGATCGCCGGAGCCACCCGCTCGAACATCGCGCTCGCGGAGTCCGACGGGGCCCTCACGAAGATCAACGCGCCGGGTCCGGAGCTGTCGGGGGCCGAACAGGAGCTCCTCCTGGACACCGTGCGCGCGCAGTCCCGCGACGCCGACTGGATCGCGTGCTGCGGCAGCCTGTCCCGGGGGCTCGCGCCCTCGTGGTACGCCGATGTCGTCACGCGGGCGCACGCCGGGGGCGCGCGCATCGCGCTGGACACCTCGGGGCGTGCGCTGCTGGAGGCGCTGCGCGCGCGGCCCGACGTGGTGAAGCCGAACGCCGAGGAGCTCGCGGAAGCCGTCGGGCGCCCCCTGGCGACCGTGGGCGACGCGCTGAAGGCGGCCGAGGAGGTGCGCGGCATGGGCGCGCGCGCCGTGCTCGCGAGCCTGGGCGCCGACGGGCAGCTCCTCGTGGAGGACGCGGGCGCCTGGTTCGCCACCGCGCCCGTGGACACCCTCCGCAGCAACGTCGGCGCCGGCGACTCCTCCCTCGCCGGTTTCCTGATCGCCGGAGGCAGCGGCCCCGCGGCCCTCGCCTCCGCCGTCGCCCACGGCGCCGCCGCCGTCCAGCTCCCCGGCAGCGTCATGCCGACCCCCGCCGACCTGGACCCGTCGGCGGTGACCGTCACGGCGGAGATCCCGCTCGACCGCGAACTGACGGAGCCAGCGTCATGAACGCCCACGCGCTCCGCGGCCCCCACACCGGCACCCGGCGGCTGGGCGCCTGCATCGCGTCCGCACCCCAGGAGGCGCCCACCCGGCCCGCCTCATCCCCCCACCGCACCCCCGTCCCCACCTCCGCCCACCCCTCTCCCCGGGCGATACGCGTGCATAGGAGCCCGCGATGAGCAACATGATCACCGCGGACCTGGTCGATCTCGACCTGTCCGCCGACACCAAGGAAGCGGCGGCGCGTGCCCTCGCCGAGCGCATGGTGGCCCAGGGCCGGGTGACCGACCTGGAGGGCTTCCTCGCCGACGTGGCCGCGCGCGAGGCGCAGATGCCGACCGGCCTCGACGGCGGCATCGGCATCCCGCACTGCCGCAGCTCCCACGTCACCGAGCCGACCCTCGCCTTCGGCCGCAGCGGCGCGGGCATCGACTTCGGCGCCGCGGACGGCCCGGCCGACCTGATCTTCCTGATCGCGGCCCCGGCCGGCGCCGACGACGCCCACCTCACGATCCTCTCCTCACTGGCCCGCCAGCTGATGAACACCGACTTCACCTCGGCGCTGCGCGGGGTGGCCGATGTGCAGACGGCCGCGGCGCTGATCCGCGGGGACGAGACGCCCAGCACGGCGCAGGCGCCGACGCCTTCCGAGGCGGGTGCCGGCGCGAGCGAGGACGCGGGCAGTGTGGCGGACGCCGGGGGTGCGGAGGCGAGCGCGGGCGCGAGCGCTGCTGCAGGCGCCGCTCAGAGCGCCGCGGGCGCTGCGAGTGCCGCGGGCGCATCCGAAGACACCGCTGCGGCGTCGGTGGCGGCCTCCGCCGACGCCGCGGCGGGCACCACGGCGCAGGCGCCGGGCACATCAGCCCCGGCGCAGGCGTCTCCCGCGGGCGCCGGCTCCGCCACGGACTCCGGCGGACGCCCCTTCCGTGTCGTCGCCGTCACCTCCTGCCCGACCGGCATCGCGCACACCTACATGGCGGCTGAGTCCCTCGAGAACGCGGGACGCCAGGCGGGCGTCGAACTCGTCGTCGAGACACAGGGCTCGGCCGGCTTCACCCGGCTGGATCCGGCGGTGATCGCGGCGGCGGACGCCGTGATCTTCGCGCACGACGTCCCCGTACGCGACAAGGACCGCTTCGCCGGCAAGCCGACCGTCGACGTCGGAGTGAAGGCGGGCATCAACCGCCCGGCGGAACTCATCACGGAGGTGCGTGCGAAGGCCGCGCGCGGCGAGACGAGTGCGCCGGCGCCGGCGTCGGGCGGCACGCCGGTCGAGCGCGCCGGCGACTCCACCGAGGGCTACGGCACCAGGCTGCGCAAGTGGCTGATGAGCGGCGTGAGCTACATGGTTCCGTTCGTCGCCGCGGGCGGTCTCCTCATCGCCGTGGGCTTCGCGATCGGCGGCTACAAGATCAACAAGGCGCCGTCGGTGATGGACCACTTCGTGTGGACCCAGGCCGACAGCTGGGGCGCCCTGCTGTTCCAGATCGGCGCGGTGGCCTTCGGCTTCCTCGTCCCGGTCCTGGCCGGTTACATCGCCTACGGCATGGCCGACCGGCCGGGCCTGGTCCCCGGCTTCGTCGGCGGCGCGATCTCACTGACCATCAACGCGGGCTTCCTCGGCGGCCTCGCGGCCGGTCTGATCGCCGGTGGCGTGGTGATGGCCATCCAGAAGGTGCGGATCCCCCCTGCGTTGCGCGGCATCATGCCGGTGGTGGTGATCCCGCTGATCTCCTCGGCGATCGTCGGATTCCTGATGTTCGTCGTGGTCGGCAAGCCCATCGCCGGCGCCCAGAAGGGCCTCACCAGCTGGCTGAACAGCCTCACCGGCACCAACGCCATCCTGCTGGGCGCCCTCCTCGGCCTGATGATGTGCTTCGACCTGGGCGGCCCCGTCAACAAGGTCGCCTACACCTTCGCCACCGCCGGCATCGCGGTGTCCAACCCCGGCGACTCCGCGATGAAGATCATGGCCGCGGTGATGGCGGCCGGCATGGTCCCGCCGCTGGCGATGGCCCTCGCCACCACCGTGCGCGGCAGGCTGTTCACGCAGACCGAGCGCGAGAACGGCAAGGCCGCCTGGGTCCTGGGCGCCTCCTTCATCTCCGAGGGCGCGATCCCGTTCGCGGCGGCCGACCCCTTGCGCGTGATCCCCGCGTCGATGGTCGGCGGTGCGCTCACCGGCGCCCTGTCGATGGCCTTCGGCGCCACCCTGCGCGCCCCGCACGGCGGTATCTTCGTCGTCCCGCTGATCGGCAACCCGTTCCTGTACCTCATCGCCATCGCGGCCGGTGTCTGCGCCACCACGGCCCTGGTCGTCCTCCTCAAGGGCATGCGCAAGCAGACCCCGGAGACCACGGCCACCGACCCCGCCACGAACGCGGCCACCACGGCGAAGGAGACCAAGCAGCCCGTGGCAGCCTGAGCATCACACCCCCTCCGCCACACCTTGTCCCTTTAGCGCGCTGTGAGTTGTTCACGGCACCTGCGAGATACGTCACGGTCCGGGACCAAAGTCCCGGACCGTGGTGTGTACTGGGACGTATGCCAGAGCATGTCTCGACCCTCCAGTTGGCCGGCGCGGCCGTCCTCGCCCTGGCCGGCACGGCGTGGGCGATCGGCGTCATACGCCTGCTGCGCCGCTTCCGTGCAGAGGCCCTGCGAGAGCTCCGGGCTGCTCGTCTCCCGCTCCTGCCGTCCCAACGGCAGGCCGGACCTGCGCTGGAGAAGGTGGAGCTGACCCCCGCGGAACAGGACGCCTTCGCCGGGCTGATACGGCGTCTCGGCGATCACTGACCGGACAGGCGCCGTCACCCCCGCGCCCTCGGCGCGTGCTATGCCTGCCGCGCCGCGCGCCGCTCCATGGCGTCCCGCGCCGCGTCCTCCGACATGTACACCTCGCACATGTGCCGCCCGTCCGGCGTCGCCGTGTGCTCGACCTCCCACAGGGACAGCTCACCGCCGTCCGGCAGCAGGAACGCGTGCTGGTACAGCGCGTAGCTCAGACCCGCGCGCCCGGCGCGCCCCGGGCGCCCGAACGCCTGCGTGATCTCGTGCGCCGTCGCAGTCGCCAGCAGCGCCGCCGTCTCCGCACCGGGCCGGTCCGGATTCTCCGCGCGACGCAGAAGCCGGCGCGCGTGGTCCGCCGAGTCGTCGGAGGCGAACATGTGGCGGGGCTCCGGAATCGCCCACAGCCGCATCAGCGCGGGCACCTCGAACTCGGGCGTCTCCGGCGGCATCCCGAGCCGAGCCGTGGCCGTCTGCAGCTCCTCCTCGTCGACGTACACCTCGCTCTCCGGGGCGCCGCCCGGCGTGGGGTTGTGCACGAGCTCCCACAGCGTGACCGCGGAGCCGTCGGCGAGCAGCCAGGTGTGCCGGTACGTCTCCCGGTGCCGTCCCGCGCTGTGGTACGCGGAGTGCAGCGAACTGTCGTGCGCCAGCGCGCAGTCGAGCTGCCGTATGACCTCGTCGGGCAGCTCGAAGGAGTTCAGGGCACGGCCGAGGAGTCGCTCGAGATGCTCCTCAGGAGACTCGGGCGACTCGGCTGGTTCGTACGCTGCCGTCTCGTACGGAACGCTCAAGGCATCTCCCGGCGTTGCTGCATGTCACCTTGTGGGTGCATACCGTAGCCCCTCGGTCGGACATCATGTCCGGGAACCGAGAAAACGTATGCCGGGAAAACGCGCGGGCCGCGCGAAAAGTTCCCGCGCGGCCCGACATGGTGTCAAAACCAGCCGTTCAGGCGGCACTTCCGGCGGTCCAGGCACTCCACGACATGTTCCAGCCGTTGAGCCCGTTGTCCGGGGCCACCGTCGTGTCCGGGGAGTTCTTCACGATGACGACGTCCCCGATGAGTGTGTTGTCGTAGAACCACTTGGCGGGCGTGGCGCCCTGCGCGCCCTGCACGTCGGCCAAGCCGACGCAGCCGTGGCTGGTGCCCTCGCGGCCGAAGGGCGGGTTGCCCTGGTTGTACCAGTAGTTGCCGTGGATGAAGGTGCCGGAGTCCGTCAGGCGCATCGCGTGCGGCACGTCCGGGATGTTGTACTCACCGCCGAGGCCGACCGTCCGGCTGTCCATGCGGGTCTGTGTGAACTTCTCGGAGATCACCATCTGCCCGTTGTAGGTGGTGTGCTGCGGGCTTCCGGTGGAGATCGGAATGGTCTTGACCGTCTTGCCGTCCCGTACCACGGTCATGGTCTGGGTGTTGGCGTCGACCGTGGAGACCTGCGACCGCCCGATGGTGAAGGAGACGGTCTTCTTCTGCACCCCGTAGACGCCCTTCGCGCCCTGGACCCCGTCCAGATCGATCTGCATCGTGACCCTGGAGCCGGCCTTCCAGTAGTCCTGCGGCCGGAAGTCCAGCCGCCGGTCCCCGAACCAGTGCCCGACCACCTGCTGGCCACTGCTGGAGTTGACCGTGATGTGCGACTGCACGGCCTTCTTGTCGGAGATCGACTTGTCGAAGGTGAACGACACCGGCATGCCCACCCCGACCGTGCTGCCGTTGTCGGGCGTATAGGTGCCGATGAAGCTGTTCGCCGTCGTCACGGTGGTGAAGATGGAGTTGGCCGCCGCGGTACGCCCGTCGGCGTCCTTCGCGGTCGCGTCGATCTCGTACTTCGTCCCGCGCTCCAGCTGCTGCTTCGGCTTCCAGCTGCCGCCGTCCGCGGATATCGTCCCGGCCACGGTCTGCCCCGTCCCCGACACGGTCATCTTCACGTCGGTCAGCTTGCCGCCGCTGACCTTCACGCCGGTCGCGTTGATGGACGCGTCGGTCGAACCGTCCTTGGCCGAGATCGCGATCTTCGCCGTGGACGTCTTGGGAGAGTTCTTGCCGTCGCCGGTGGCGTTGGCGCTGCCACCGCAGGCGGTCAGAGTGAGGCTGCCGACCACCAGGGCGGCACAGGCCCCCAGTACGCGCCGCGCTGCAATGTCCGGCGTTGTCACAGGCTGCTCCAGGTTCGTGTGATGTGCGTGATCCGCTCCCATGCGTGAGGAAAGAGGGAACCGGCGCCCGGGAAGGTTCCCTCCAGATCCACGTGAACGCCATCACGTGACAGAACCGCGACAATTCAAGCCCGACGGTCGCTCCATCCCGGCCACAGCCCGCCGCAGCACGCCGCACCCCCGAGCCCGCACCACCCCTACCTCGCCCCGTACAACTCCCCGTACGACGGCCACACTCCACCGGGCCCTTCGGCCGACTCGGCGGCGCGCACACCCCGCACGATCGCCCGTGTCACCGCATCCGCACCGGCAGCGAGGATGCCGTTGAGCTCCAGCGGGTGCTCGGAAAGAGAGCGTGCGCCGGTCGCCAGCGCGAACACCGTGTCGCCGTCGTTCATGAGGTGCACCGGCCGTACGGCGCGCGCGATCCCGTCGTGCGCCGTGCCTGCCAGCTTGTGCGCCTGCGCCTTGGAGAGGCTCGCGTCGGTCGCGACGACCGCCAGCGTCGTGTTGAGCGGAGGCGGTGCGTTCTTGGCGGCGCATTCGTCGAGGCGCCGGCGCGCGGCCACGTGCACGCGCTCCTCGGGATACTCCACCCGCCCCTGACACAACTCCCCGTACAACGCCCCCGTTTCGGGCTCGATCACCGACCCCGCGGCGTTCACCACCACCAGTGCGGCCACGGTGATCCCGGAGTCGAGCACCGTGCTCGCGGTGCCCACGCCACCCTTGACGCGCCCCGCAACGGCGCCCGTACCGGCCCCGACGCACCCCTCCGCCACCCGGGCGCCCGGCGTACTCGCCGCCGCGGCTTCCACCGCCGCACGCCCCGTCGCCGCGTCCGGGCGCGCGCCGAAGTTCCCTCCGCGCCCCAGGTCGAAGACGCACGCGGCCGGCACGACCGGCACGATGTGCGCCGGGTCCGGCCCCACCCGCACTCCGCGCCGCTGCTCCTCCAGCCAGGCCATCACCCCGGACGCCGCGTCGAGCCCGTACGCGCTGCCACCGGTGAGCACGACCGCGTCGACCCGCTGGACCACGTTGCGCGGGTCGAGCGCGTCGGTCTCCTTGGTGCCGGGGCCGCCGCCGCGCACGTCCACGGCGACGACCGCGCCGCCCTCCGGAGCGAGCACGACCGTGGTGCCGGTGAGCCAGCCGCCCCCGCTGCGGGTGGCGTGCCCCACCCGCACCCCGGCGACGTCCGTGATTGCGTCAACTGTCATGGAGGCCAGTCTCGCCCACCGAAGTGCCCGCGAGGAGTCAGCCTGCCGGAGCGGTGGCGCTCGCCGCGTGCTGCCCGGGGACCATGCGCGCCGTCAGCGCCACTCCGGTCGCGACCGCGGCCGAGCACACCAGCCCCGCCGCGAGTACCGCCCAGCCGCCCAGGAAAGTGCAGCAGATCACCAGCAGCGCCGCGGCCGGCAGCACCAGTTGCTGGGCGATGCCGACCTTGAAGTGCCGAGAGTGGAGCGCCCAGACGGTGAGCAGATACAGCGCCGTGGGCAGTGTCACGGCCGCCGCCGCGGACAGCGCGGAGATGTCGGTCTTGCCGACCGCGTGTTCCACGGCCACCTCCAGGCCCGCACCTGGCACAGGAGCACGCCGCACGCGTACCGCAGCGCGACGGTTCTCTCGGCGCCCTCGGCCGATCTCGCCGCTCTCAGCCACTGCGTGGCCATCGCCAGCCGCATGATCACGTAGCCGAGCCAGACCACCAGGTAGTCGTGATGCTGGAAGGCCCGGGAGATGCCGGCGGCCAGCACCAGGACGCCGGCGATCTGCACCAGGGTGACGACCCGGTAGAGCGCGTCGTCGTTGTCGTACGCCGAGGCGAACCAGGTGAAGTTCATCCAGGCCCACCAGATGGCGAAGAACTGCATGGCGTAGTCGAGGATTCCGTCGCCCGCGTGTCCCTGGGCGACGGCGTGCACCAGTTGCGCGCCGGCCTGCGCGATCGCCACGACGAAGCACAGGTCGAAGAAGAGCTCTAGCGGCGAGGAGACCCGGTGCGCCTCGTCGCGCCCGCGCGCGACGAGGCGTCGCAGCGGTCCGGAGGACGGGGGTGCGCCCGAGGAGGCGGGTGCCGGAGCGGAACTCGAGGTCATGCCTCTCAGCACAGCAGAAAAGCGTCCAGAGGGCCTTGTGAAGGCATCAGCAGACAATGAACGCATTCACAAGCGGCGCCGTCCGCCGGGGGCGCGGGACGCGCGCGGGCGCGTGGACCGGGGCCGTACCCTTGTGGCATGAGCACCACCCCCGCATCCGAGCCCCGCGACCCGAAGCCCGCACTGGTTTTCGACGACCCGCTGGACCAGCAGTCCTCGGACGACACCGACCGCGGGTGGGGCGAGCGCTCGGACGGCGACAGCGCCGCCGACCTGAAGCGCTTCCTCGACGAGAAGCCGCCCCACCACCTCTGAGCCGTCCGCGACAGCGCCGCTAGCGCTCGTCGCGTCCCGATCCACGCTGCGCGACCAGCGCGTCGCGGATCTCCTTGAGCACCTCCAGCTCGGTCACCTCGACGACCTCCTTGGCGCCCTCCCTCGCAGCCTTGCGGGCCGCCTGCCGCGCCAGGTACCTGGACATCGGCAGGATCATCAGGAAGTACACGACCGCTGCCGTGATCACGAACGTCAGCGTGGCGCCGAGGACGGAGCCCCACAGGATCGGTACACCGCTCTTGACCGTGCCGTCCGGGCCCACCACGCACGGGTCCTTCAGGCAGAAGCTGTAGTGATCCAGATTCTGCGTGCCGATCGCTCCCACCAGTGGGCTGATCACCCCCTTGACCACCGAGTTCACGATGTTCGTGAAGGCCGCGCCGATGACCACCGCGACTGCCAGATCGACGACGTTGCCGCGCATCAGAAAGGCCTTGAAGCCCTGCCAGACGCTCGGTTCCTTCTTCTCGCTCACCTCGGGGACTCTCCTCGCATGCGCAGGGTGTGGAACGAAACGCTCCGCAACCTACGGCACGGTGAGCCCATGCTGTCCAGTCCCGTCGTTGGATCGAGAGACCTGACAGCAATCCGCCGAGAAAGCGTCCCAGGCGCTTCAGCACAGCGTCACCGCCAGGCGGGCCGTGGCGCCGGCGCCGACGAGCCGCGCCGCCGTGCCACGCGGCACCGACAGCACGACCAGTGCCCCGCTCTCGGCCCCGTCCTCCAGCGGCTCGGGCACCTCGGTCACCCGCACGCCGCGCGCGAGCACCTGTGCGGCGCCCCCGGCCGTCGGATCCCCGGCGGCGATGACGTCGACGCGGTCGCCGGGCCGTAGGAGCCGGACGGTGGCCGCGTCGGCGATCCGCACGGGTGCCGCCACCAGGTCCACGGCCGCATGCCGGCGTACGGGCACCGTGACCGGGTGCTTCCGGGCCTGTTCCACGCGATGCGGCCTGGCCTCCGTGCGCGGCCCCGCGGCGACCAGCGCGGCCGCGGTCACCGCGAGGCCGGCCGCGATGGCCCGCCTGCGGTGCCGTACGAGCCGCTGCAGCTGATACCGCCCGCCGCGCACCCGCACCGGCGGGAACTGCGGCACCTCACAGATCGCCGGGGCGTCCGTGCCCAGCGGGCGCGGAAGCCGGAGCGGAGGCGGAGAGGGCGGAGAGGGCGGAGAGGGCGGGGACGGAAGGGGAGACGTATGCGGAGACGGATTCAAGGACGAGGAACGAGGCACGGAAATCACCGCCTGCGACGAGGAATTCGGCTTGCGATGCCACGATGAGGCCTTGCGCCGAATCCCGCCGGAGCCGGTGGATCACGGACGGGTTGTGGATAACTCGCCCACCCGAACGGGGAATTCCGCTCTTCTTGCGAAGGCGCTACGGCAGCCGGAAGCCAGGATCCATTCCGCCGAGCGCGTTCACGCACAGGCAGTCCCGTGACCCGGTCTCCGGCAGTGCCGCCACCGCGTCGAACAGCACTCCGCGCAGGCGGTCCACATTGGCCGCGAACACCTGCAGCACCTCCTCGTGCGAGACGCCCTCACCGGTCTCGGCGCCGGCGTCGAGGTCGGTGACCAGGGTCAGCGACGTGTAGCACAGCTCCAGTTCCCGGGCGAGCGCCGCTTCGGGGTGACCGGTCATGCCCACGACCGACCAGCCCTGCGCCCGGTGCCACAACGATTCGGCACGCGTCGAGAAGCGCGGCCCCTCGACCACGACCAGCGTTCCGCTGTCCACCGGCTCCCAGTCCCGTCCCCGGGCGGCCTTCAGCGCGGCAGCCCGCCCGGTGGGGCAGTAGGGGTCGGCCATGGAGACGTGCACGACGTTCGGCACGGTGCCGTCGGGCAGCGGCAACCCGTCGAAGTACGACTGCATCCGGGACTTCGTACGGTCCACGAACTGGTCCGGCACGAGCAGGGTGCCGGGGCCGTACTCGGGCTGCAGGCCGCCCACCGCGCAGGGGCCGAGCACCTGCCGGACGCCGACCGAGCGCAGCGCCCACAGGTTGGCGCGGTAGTTGATGCGATGCGGCGGCAGGTGGTGGCCGCGGCCGTGCCGGGGCAGGAAGGCCACCCGCCGGCCGGCGATCTCACCGAGGAAGAGGGAGTCGCTGGGCGGCCCGTAGGGGGTGTCCACCTGGACCTCGGTCACGTCGTCGAGGAACGAGTAGAAGCCCGAGCCACCGATTACGCCGATCTCTGCGTTCGCCATGACCAGCACCCTAGCGGGCGGTGAAACCGTGGGGGAGCGGCGCCGGGAGGCGCCGAAGGCCCTGCCGTCGTACGACGGCAGGGTCCGGGGAAAGGCGTCAGGCCGCGGAGCTGCCGGCGGAGCTCGACGAGGACGAGGACGAAGACGAGGACGACTTCGCGTCGGACGAGGACGTGCCGGACGACGACGTGCTCGACGACTTCGACGCCGGGCTGCTGCTCGACGTGGAGCCGCGGGAGTCGTTGCGGTAGAAGCCGGAACCCTTGAAGACGATGCCGACCGCGGAGAACACCTTCTTCAGGCGGCCACCGCAGCTGGGGCACTCGGTCAGGGCGTCGTCGGTGAACTTCTGCACCGCCTCAAGGCCGTCGCCGCACTCGGTGCACTGGTACTGGTAGGTCGGCACTGTCTTCCTCCTGGCACTCTCACTCGATGAGTGCTAACGACGATCCATAGTGACCTATTCCGTGGATTCAGTCCACCGTCACCGGCACGCGGTGACCGACGCCACGTGCGACGGTACGGTTCTGCGGCCGCGCGACCAGCCGCGACCGCAGCGCCAGCAGGGTCGCCAGCGCGAGTACGGTGCCGGCCATCGGCACCAGGAATCCCGCACCGTCCCACAGCCGGTCCTCCAGCTGTCCGGCGACCGTGACGGCGGCCGCCTGCCCGAGCGCGACCGCGCCGGTCAGCCAGGTGAAGGCCTCCGTGCGCGCGCCGGCCGGGACCAGGCTCTCGACCAGCGTGTAGCCGGTGATCAGCGCCGGCGCGATGCACATGCCCACCAGCAGGCCGAGCCCGGCGAGCAGCAGCACCGAGTGCGCCGTCCACAGGGCGGACGCGACGATCGCGAGCGCCGTGTAGCCGACGACCAGGCGGCGCTGGGGGGCTGTCTTCCAGGCGATCGCGCCGCAGACGATGCCGGACAGCATGTTGCCCGCGGCGAACACGCCGTACAGGACACCGTTCAGGCCGGGCTCGCCGATCGACTCGGTGAACGCCGCCAGCGCCACCTGCATGCCCCCGAAGACGGACCCGATGCCCAGGAAGGTCACGACCAGCACGCGCACGCCCGGCACGCGCAGCGCGGAGGCGTGTTGCACGCGTGCGTGCCCGCTCTCGCCGGTCACCGGCGGCTGCGTGCCCTTCTGCGCGGCGAACAGCAGACCGCCGACGAGGGTCAGCGCGCCCTCCGTGAGCAGGCCGGCCGCCGGTGTCACTGCGGTGCACAGCGCGGTCGCCAGCAGCGGTCCGAAGACGAATGTCAGCTCGTCCGTGACCGACTCGAACGCCGCCGCGGTGGCCATCAGCGGCGAACCCTGCAGCTTCACGCCCCAGCGTGCACGCACCATGGGGCCGATCTGCGGCACCGAGGCGCCGGTGGGGACGGCCGCCAGGAACAGCGCCCACAGGGGCGCGTGCGCCAGCGCGAGCGCCGTCAGCGACAGGCCGGACAGCGTGTGCACCACAACACCGGGGACCAGCACGGCGCGCTGGCCGTAGCGGTCGGCGAGGCGCCCGCTGTACGGCGCGAACAGCGCCATGGAGACACCGGTGGCGGCCGCGGCGGCGCCCGCGGCGCCGTACGAGCCGGTGGTGTGCTGCACGAGCAGCACGATGGAGATGGTGAGCATCGCGAACGGCTGGCGCGCCGCGAAACCGGGGAGCAGGAAGGTCCAGGCGCCGCGGGTGCGCAGCAGCTGTCCGTATCCCGGGCGGGTCGGGGCCGGCGAGGTCTTCTCCGGTTCGGTGGTGGTGACCGTGGATCCCACGGCCGTGCCTTTCTGCCGCCTGGTAGCGCGGGCCTGGTGGGGCCCGGGGCCGAGAGCTGTCCTCTTGCGCGGACTGCGGTAGATACCGGCGCCCACGGGGGGTGGGGGGCGAACGGCCGCCATACGGTCGCGCCAGCTCTGCGTCAGGCAGAGTTGGTTCGATCAGGGTGCGCCCTCATGGTACAAGGACCAGCGCGTCCCGCAGCTGTGAAAACGAGCACCACGGATGTGGACACCTGGGATTTCACGGAAATGGGGCGTGAACCGCACGGAACGCGCCCTCAACGCGAGCTGGTCGCCCCGTTCATGCCGAGCCAGCCCGCCAGCTTGCCGCCGTGGGCGACCGCGCGCAGACGTCGCTCCGCCGCGTCGCGGACCGGGTCGGTGGCGACGACGAGCAGTTCGTCCCCCCGGCGCAACACCGTCGAGGGCAGCGGAACGAACGATTTTTCTTCGCGGACGACGAGGGTGACGGCAGCCCCGGGAGGCAGGCGCAGCTCGCTGACCTCCACGCCGTGCATCCGGGAGCCCTCGGGGATCGAGATCGACAGCAGGTGTCCGCGCAGCCGCTCCAGGGGCGCCGACTCGATGCCGAGGTCGGAGGCCTCGCCCTGCTCGCCGAGCCGCAGCGTGCGCGCCAGCCAGGGCAGCGTCGGCCCCTGGACGAGGGTGTAGACGACGACCAGTACGAAGACGATGTTGAAGATGCGGCGGCTGCCGGTGACGCCGTTCACCATGGGGATGGTCGCCAGGATGATGGGCACGGCGCCGCGCAGTCCCGCCCACGACATCAGCGTCTGCTCCTGCCAGGGCACACGGAACGGTGCCAGGCTGAGCACCACGCTCAGCGGGCGGGCCACCATGGTGAGGACCAGCCCGATGAGCAGAGCCGGTGCGACGTCGTCCCCGAGCTCGTGCGGAGTGACCAGCAGGCCGAGTACGACGAACATGCCGATCTGGGCGATCCAGCCGAGCCCCTCGGCGAACCCCCGCGTGGCCGGCCAGTGGGGGAGCTTGGCGTTGCCGAGCATCATCGCGGCCAGGTAGACGGCCAGGAAGCCGCTGCCGTGCGCCAGGGCGCCGGCGGCGTACGCCGTCACGGCGATCGCCATGACGGCGATCGGGTAGAGGCCGGAGGCCGGCAGGGCCACGTGCTTGAGTCCCCAGGAGCCGAACCAGCCCACCGCCAGCCCTATGGCCGCGCCGATGGCCAGTTCCAGGGCTATCTCGCCCAGCAGCACGTACCAGTGCTCGACCGGCCCGGCCGTGCAGAAGGCGACGACCAGGATGACCACCGGGGCGTCGTTGAAGCCGGACTCCGCCTCCAGCGTGCCCGTCACGCGCGCGGGGAGGGGAACTCTGCGCAGCACCGAGAAGACCGCCGCCGCGTCCGTGGAGGACACCACCGCGCCGATGATGAGCGCCTGCCGCCACTCCAGCCCGACCAGAAAGTGCGCGCCCGCCGCGGTGACGCCCACGCTGACGGCGACGCCGAAGGTGGCCAGGACCGAGGCGGAGGACAGGACCGGCCTGATCTCCTTCCACTTCGTGCCGAGGCCGCCCTCGGCGAGGATCACGACCAGTGCGGCGTACCCCATGACCTGGGTCACCGCGGCGCTGTTGAAGTGGATTTCGCCGATGCCGTCCTGGCCCATGAGGACGCCGATCCCCAGGTAGACGAGCAGGCTGGGGAGCCCGCTGCGGGAGGAGATCCGGACGGCCGCGACGGCGACGAGCAGGACCACGGAGCAGACGAGCAGGAGCTGGTTGAGGTGGTGAACAGTCAGCGGCGGTTCCCTTCCTTGGCTCACGCCGGGGGCGCGAGCTCGCGTACACAAGATCCGAGGCTGCGGCGCACCGCACCCAAGTACTTCGTTACCTTACCTAACTCTTGACGCTTTCTTGACGCTTGCCGGGAGAAGATCGAACGCTCGTACGCGCTGGTTCCCGACTCCGCGTCAAGCGGCACAGGGCCCTGCGCCTATGGTTGCTCCAGCGCTCATTCAAAGTCACAGCCCGACCTGCCGCTCGCGTTAGGACAGCAAGGACAGCGATGCCCCCCAACACCACCGCCACAACGGGTGACACCGCCACCACCGGTGCCGCGCCCGCCAAGCCCGGCAGGAAGAAGGGGCGCAGAGCCCGACTGATCGTGCTGGTGCTGGTCCTGGCCGTCATCGGCGGCATCGCCTTCGGGGCGTACTGGTCGATCAGCACCGTCCGCGCCTCCTTCCCGCAGACCAAGGGCACGATCACGCTCCAGGGCCTGTCGGGGCCGGTCGACGTCAAACGGGACGGCAACGGCATCCCGCAGATCTACGCGTCCTCCGACGAGGACCTGTTCATGGCCCAGGGCTACGTCCAGGCGCAGGACCGGTTCTGGGAGATGGACGTGCGCCGGCACATGACCTCCGGGCGCCTGTCGGAGATGTTCGGCAAGAGCCAGGTCAAGAACGACGAGTTCCTGCGCACCCTCGGCTGGGACCGCATCGCCAAGCAGGAGTACGACACCAAGCTGTCGGCCGCCACGAAGAAGTACCTCCAGGCGTACGCCGCGGGCGTCAACGCCTACCTTCAGGGCAAGGACGGCAAGGACATCTCCCTGGAGTACGCGGCCCTGGGCTTCACCAACGACTACAAGCCGCAGAAGTGGACCCCGGTCGACTCCGTCTCCTGGCTGAAGGCGATGGCCTGGGACCTGCGCGGCAACATGCAGGACGAGATCGACCGCGCCCTGATGAGCAGCCGGCTCGGTCCGCAGCAGATCGCCGACCTGTACCCGGAGTACCCGTACAGCCGTAACAAGCCGATCGTGCAGGAAGGCCAGTACAACGCGCTGACCAAGTCCTTCCGGCAGAGCGGCGCCACCGGAACCTCGCAGGGCACCGGCACGACGGGCACGTCCGGCACCACGGGCGGCGCCACAGGCACCTCTGCGGGCTCCAGGGGCGCGACCGGCTCCTCCGCCTCGGCCACGTCGGGATCGTCGCTCACAAGCCAGCTGGCGGGCCTCTACAACGTCCTGGACAACGTTCCGACCGCCGTCGGAGTGAACGGCCAGGGCATCGGCTCCAACTCATGGGTGGTGTCCGGGAAGTACACCATCACCAAGAAGCCGCTGCTCGCCAACGACCCGCACCTGTCCGCGTCACTGCCGTCGGTCTGGTACCAGATGGGCCTGCACTGCCGCAGCGTCTCCAGCACGTGCCAGTACGACGTGACCGGCTACACCTTTGCCGGCATGCCCGGTGTGATCATCGGCCACAACGCGAACATCGCCTGGGGCATGACGAACTCCGGGGTCGACGTCACCGACCTCTACCTGGAGAAGGTGAGCGCGAACGGCTACCAGTACGACGGCAAGATCCGGCCCTTCAACACCCGCGAGGAGACCATCAAGGTCGCCGGAGGATCGTCCAAGACGATCGTCGTGCGCCAGACCCAGGACGGGATGCCACTGCTGTCCGACCGTGACGACGAACTCGTCCAGGTCGGCAAGCGGGCCACGGTCAACACCGCCGCCCCCGACCGCGGCGACGGCTACGGCATCGCCCTGAGGTGGACCGCGCTGGACCCGGGCACCTCCATGGACGCCGTCTTCGCCATCGACAAGGCCGCGGACTGGAGCGGCTTCCGCCAGGCCGCCGCTCTGTTCGACGTGCCCTCGCAGAACCTGGTCTACGCCGACACCAACAACAACATCGGCTACACCCTGCCTGGCAAGATCCCCACCCGGTCGGCTCTCGACGACGGCTCCGTCCCGGCGCCCGGCTGGAACTCGAAGTACCGCTGGACCGGCTTCATCAAGCAGGGCGAGCTCCCCTACGAGTACAACCCCAAGCGCGGCTACATCGTCACCGCCAACCAGGCCGTGGTCGACAAGGACAAGTACCCGTACACCCTCACCACCGACTGGGGATACGGCACCCGCAGCCAGCGCATCACCGACCTGATCGAGTCCAAGATCAAGGACGGCGGCAAGATCTCCACCGACGACATGCGGCAGATGCAGCTGGACAACAGCAGCGAGATCGCCAAGTTCCTGGTGCCGAAGCTGCTGAAGATCAACCTCGACGACAAGAACGTGCGCGACGCGCAGAAGCTGCTGGAGGGCTGGGACTACACCCAGGAGTCCGACTCCGCGGCGGCCGCCTACTTCAACGCGGTCTGGCGCAATGTCCTCAAGCTCTCCTTCGGGAACAAGCTGCCCAAGGAACTGCGCGTTCAGGGACAGTGCCTGTGGGTCGACAAGATCGACAGCACCGGCCCCGTCGACGACGACGCCAAGGTGCGCGAGTGCGGCGAGCGCGACACCGACCAGGCGCAGCCGGACGGCGGCGACCGCTGGTTCGAGGTCGTGCGCACCCTGATGAACAAGCCGGACAGCGACTGGTGGAAGACCCCCAGGTCGGGCACCCGCCCCGCGGCGAACAACATGGACCAGCTCTTCGCCCGGGCCATGATCGACGCCCGCTGGGAGCTGACCGCCAAGCTCGGCAAGGACATCGACACCTGGAGCTGGGGCCGGCTGCACCGCCTGTTCCTGAAGAACCAGACCCTCGGCACCGACGGCCCCAAGGCGCTGCAGTACGTCCTCAACCGCGGCCCCTGGAAGCTCAGCGGCGGCGAGGCCACGGTGAACGCGAGCGGCTGGAACGCCGCCGGCGGCTACAACGTCGTCTGGGTGCCGTCCATGCGGATGGTCGTCAACCTCGCCGATTTCGACAAGTCCAGGTGGATCAACCTGACCGGCGCCTCGGGGCACGCCTTCAGCGCGCACTACACGGACCAGACGAGCCTGTGGGCCAAGGGCGAGCTGCTGCCCTGGTCGTACTCGGGCAAGGCGGTCGACGCGAGCACGAGCGACACACTGGTCCTGAAGCCCTGACCGGCTGACGGCACGGAAAACGGCCCTCCACGCGCGCGTGGAGGGCCGTTTCGTCGTCGGGCCGTTCGTCGTACGGCAGCGGGGGATGCCGGGTCAGGTGCCCTGGAAGCGGCGCACGCCGGAGGGCGTCACCACGGCGTGCACGGGCTTGTCGTGCGCCTCCGCCGGGACGTGTGCGACGACCTCCGTGTCGTACAGCAGCACCACGAGCCGGGGGCGTGCGCCCGCGCGCTCCAGACGGGCCAGTACGCGGTCGTACGACCCTCCGCCGCGCCCCAGGCGCATTCCGCGCGCGTCGACCGCGAGGCCGGGCAGGAGAACGACGTCCGCGGCCGTCACGGCGTCCGGGCCGAGACGCGCGCCGGAGGGTTCGAAAAGCGCCATTTTCCCGCCGTGTTGGACCCGCGTGAGGGAGCCCGGGCCGGCGTACGCGCCCCAGTCGAGGTCGTTGTCCGGCAGGAGCGTGGGGAGCAGCACCCGCACGCCCCGCGCGCGCAGCGCGTCCAGCAGGGCCCGCGTGCCCGGCTCGCTCCCCACGGAGACGTACGCCGCCACCGTGCGCGCGTGCGCCAGTTCGGGCAGCTCCAGGGCGCGCTCCGCCAGCGCGCGGCCCGTCTCGTCGACGTCAGCTTCCGTCAACCTGTTCCTCACCGACAGGAACTCCCGCCGCAACATTCGCTTGTCAGGCTCGCTCGTGCCTCCGTCGTGTTCCACGGGTTGTTCTCGCCCCCTTCCTTGAATGCAGTCTTAAAGGGCAAACAAACCGGAGCCACAGGTTCCCGACAAAGGCACCGGATAAGGTTGCGAGCATGACTCAGTCGCACCCCAGGATCAGCAAGGCTGTCATTCCCGCGGCGGGCCTCGGCACCCGGTTCCTGCCGGCGACCAAGGCCACTCCGAAGGAGATGCTGCCGGTCGTCGACAAGCCCGCGATCCAGTACGTGGTCGAGGAGGCCGTCTCGGCGGGGCTCGACGACGTCCTCATGGTCACCGGGCGCAACAAGCGTCCCCTCGAGGACCACTTCGACCGCAACTACGAGCTGGAGTCGGCGCTCGAGAAGAAGGGCGACGCCGAACGGCTCGCGAAGGTGCGGGAGTCCAGTGACCTGGCGACCATGCACTACGTCCGCCAGGGCGATCCCCGGGGTCTGGGCCACGCCGTGCTGTGCGCCGCCCCGCACGTCGGCCACGAGCCCTTCGCGGTGCTCCTGGGTGATGACCTGATCGACCCGCGCGAC
>NZ_JBSFJZ010000034.1:0-112997 GCF_053598315.1 Streptomyces sp. NPDC001153 | reverse complement strand
CGGCGGCACCCGGGCGCCCGCGCCCCGCCGCCGGGGGCACCCAGCGGCGGCGGTCAACGAGCCCGGCGCCGACACGGTCGCCACGAGAATCAGGCCGACGGCGCACACCGGCGACCGCACCGCACGCGTGAGGTCAGTGCTCGCGCGGGGCGGGCACCACGCGCTCGACCTCGGGGTGGACCGTGAGCAGTTGGCGCATGGCCGTTTCGGCGGCCGCGCCGTCGCCGGTGCCGAGCGCGTCGACGATCCGCGCGTGCTGCCCGAGCGACGCCTCGTTCGGCCGGTCGCAGCCCGTGACCGGACCGCCCGACACCTGGAGGGCCGCCGAGACGATCCCGGAGAGGTGCTCCAGCATGCGGTTGCCGGCGATCTGGATGAGCAGTCCGTGGAACTCGTTGTCGGCGCGCGAGTACGTCAGCGCGTCGCCCTGCGCCATGGCGTGACTCATGATCTCGACCATGTCACAGAGGCGCTGCTGCACGTCCTCCCGCCCGTGCCCGGCGGCGAGGCGGGCGGCGAGCGGCTCGATCGTCCAGCGCAGCTCGCTCAGCTCGCGGCGCTGGTCGTCGCGCTGGGGCCCGAAGGCCCGCCACTCGATGATGTCCGGGTCGAGCAGGTTCCAGTCGCTGACGGGACGCACGCGCGTGCCGACGTTCGGGCGGGCGCTGACCAGGCCCTTGGCCTCGAGGACACGGAGGGACTCGCGGACGACGGTGCGGGAGACCTCGAAGCGCTGGCCGATCTCCTCGGGCACCAGCGGGCGGTCCGCGCCCAGGTCGCCGGAGACGATCATCTGTCCCAGCTGCTGAACGAGTTGGCCGTGCAGTCCGCGTCCGCGGCTGCCCGCGGCGCGCCGGCCGACGCGGCCCAGGTCGGGGTCCGCGCCCTCCCAGGAGGGTGCTCCGACGCGGTCGGCCACCTGGGGCTCTGCGTAGGGGTAGCGGTCGAGTTCGCCCGGGCCGGCCAGACCGGAGTCGGTGGAGCGGGCGGCGGTCATCATGGTGTGCGCAAGGGTACTCACGGATCCTTTGTCGGCGCCGCCTCCAACTCCCTTGAGGTCTTTGGTGAAAAGCACACGAAAGGGTGATCGCTCACCCCGTCGCAATTGACGCCTTATCGGAAAGAAATGGGCTTTCCTCGGGGAGTTGTGTACACGGCGGGATCGGAAGTGGACGCACGTCCATCACCGGAGCCGGGTGCGCAGTGTCGTGTACAGATACGCGCACAGCAGCGCCGACAGCGACAACGCCAGTGCGCTGCCCACGGGTTGGGCGAGCACGCGCGCCATCCCGAGCAGGTAGCGCTCCCCGCCGAAGGGCCACTGCAGCAGGAGGACCTCCCGCATCCGCACCGGGAAACCGGCGGCCACGCGCGGGGCGGGCCCCCGCAGTGCCTTGTGCACGACGGGGACGACGACAACGGGTACGGCGAGAACGGCGGCCATCCCGCCCGCGGTGGACCGGAACACGCCGGCCGCCAGCACACCGGCCCAGGCGCAGCCGACGACCAGACCGAACCAACTCGCGCCCAGCGAGAGCCAGTCCGCGGGAACTTGCGTCAGCTCCCGTCCGTAGAGAACGTAGAGCGCTTCGGCATCGCAGCCCACGGTGAGGAAGGCCAGCATGGCCGCGGTGGCCCCGGAGACGAGCAGTTTCGCGGTGAGCAGCCCCAGCCGGCGGGGCACGGTGCCGCGGTCCGCCGCGAGGGCGGGGTGGCGGAACTCGTCTCCGAAGGCCAGTGCACCGAGCAGCCCCGCCGCGAGCGCCGCGGGCGGCAGCGGCAGCTCCCGCGGCCACGCGGCGAACAGCCGCGCCTGCGGGGTGTGCCCGGTCCTGGCCAGCAGTACGGCCGTGAGCGCGGACACCACGAGCACGGCACCGCAGGTCAGGAATCCGACGCCGATGCCGGCGGCGCGCCGGATCTCGTAGCGAAGAGGGCGCAGGGGGCTGGGGGCGGGGCGGGGGGAGATGGGGGGCGGGAGAGAGGAAAGGGAATCAAGGAAACCTACACCGTCGGGGCGGCCGGCGCTCGTGGCCTGCGCCTGGCGGGTGCCGGGGTTCCTGGCGCCGGGGAGGCGGGTGCGCAGGATGGAGATGACCGCTGCCGCAGTGCTCGCGCCGCCGGTCTGCGGTTGCCGGGCAGCCGAGGCCGCATCGCGCCCGGCCTCCGTGTCGGCCGCAGCCTCGGTGATCCGGCCGCCGGCTTCCGCGAGGACTTCGGCGGGCACGAGTCCAGCGCTTCCGTCGCGCGTGTCCTCGCCCGCGGGCCCGGCATCGCCGTCTGCCGTGCGGCCGGTTCCCGGGGCCGCGTCGTCCGGCGCCTCTCTCTCGGCCGGTACGCCCCGGGCGGGTTCCGTGTGCTCCGTCCCTGGCCGGGCCTCGGACGTCTCCCCGAGCGACGGCTGCTCGCCGCTTGGGGCCTGCGCCCGCCCGTCCGCCAGTGGTTCCTCGCACGAGGAGACACCGGACACATCCCGCTGCGGCGCCGGAGTGTCCGCCGGGCAGTCCTCCCGCTCCCCCACCGAGAAGCCGAACGGCATGACGCCCCGGTCTCTCCCCGAGGCACCCGACGCCGTGACGCCCGGCTCCCCCGACGAAAGTCCGGACGCCACAGGGACCTGCTCCGAGACGGACGCGTCCAACACCGACCCGCCGCACTCGGCCGCCGGCGAACCGGGCACCGGGACGCCTGACACGGACGCGGCCAGGCCGACCTCCGAGGCACACGTCTCCACCGTCGCCAAGCCGTGGACCGTCGGCTCGGGCTCCACGGGCGAAGAACCGGGCCCGGCGTCTTCCCGCTCCGCAAGCGGCTCGTTCGCCGCCTCCGTGACCGCCTCCCCGGACGAGACTGCGGCCCCGCCGCCGGATCCCGGCCCCATGTCACCGACCTCGTCGGCGAGTTGGTGCACGAGGATGCCGTGGCGGAACGCCGTCTCGCCCACATCGGCGGTCGTGGAGCCGTACACCGAGAGGCGATTGCCTCCCTCCCGTACGACCTCGACGGACCGGCGCCCGGTGCGGGCCTCCTTGGCGAGCAGGGCCGCGAGGCGTGGTGCGTGCGGGCTGCGGACGGCCACGCGCGGACGCAGCCGGGTGCGGGCGAACTCCCTGGCCTCCTGATCGGCCACGAGCCTGCCGCCGTCGAGGGTCACGACCCTGTCGGCCGTGCGGGCGGCCTCCTTGGGGTCGGCCGTGGTGAAGAGCACCGTGCCCCCCTGGCCGGCGTGCGCTCGCAGCATGCCGTGCAGCCATTGCGCCTCACGGACGGAGAGGCCGTCGGTGGGCTCGTCCAGGACGAGTGTGTGCGGATCGGGCAGCAGAGCGCACGCCAGGCCGAGCCTGCGGTCCATCCCGCGCGAGAGCGTGCCGAGGCGTTCCTCGCGGAAACTGACGAGGCCGACCACTTCGAGGACCTCGTCGGCCCGTCGCGCCGGAACGCCCGAGGCCGCGCACAGCATGCGCAGATGTCCGCGGACCGAGCGGGCCGGATGCCCCGGCACATCGCCGAGGAGCACGCCGACCTCCCACGAGGGATGGGCGATCCGGTGCAGGGGCCGCCCCCTGAAGTAGGTGACACCGCGCCCATGCTGAAGCTCGAGCATCAGTCTGAGCGCCGTCGTCTTACCCGCGCCGATGCCTCCGAGGAGCACGGTGACATGTCCCGCGCGCGCTTCGAAGGAGAGGTCGTCGACGACGGGCGGGTACGCCTTGCGGGGATTGCTGGTCAGTCCGAAGGCCTGGATCACCTGCAGCAAGATAGCGCGTGATGTCGGTTTTTTCGGGTATCAGTCGATCTGCTACCACACATACTGCCGATAGACCCGGTTCACGTCCGCCGTTCGGATGAATCGACGCCCCGCCCGAGTGGTCGGCCCACCTGATCGCCGGGCGGGCACTCCCGAGTGCGCCTCAGACCTCGGGGCGCAGCATCGGCGGATTGAGCAGGGTGGCGCCGCCCGCCCGGAAGAGCTGTGCCGGCCGACCGCCCTGGCGCGTGGTCGTTCCTCCGGTGGGGACGAGGAATCCGGGGGTTCCGGTGACCTTGCGGTGGAAGTTGCGCGGGTCCAGGGCCACTCCCCACACGGCCTCGTACACCCGGCGCAACTCGCCGACGGTGAACTCGCTCGGGCAGAACGCGGTGGCCAGCGACGAGTACTCGATCTTGGAGCGGGCCCGCTCCACCCCGTCGGCGAGGATCTGGGCGTGATCGAAGGCGAGCGGTGCCACGGGCTCGCCGTCACGGCCGTAACCGCCCTGCTGGAGCAGTTCCTCGACCGGCGCCCAGCGCGCGTTGCTGGCGTCGCCTCCCGCACGCGGGGCGGGCAGGTCGGGCGCCAGCGCGAGATGCGCGACGCTCACCACGCGCATGCGCGGGTCCCGCTCGGGGTCCCCGTAGGTGGCGAGCTGCTCGAGATGAGCCCCGTTGTCCTGGGCCGGGGCCGAGGGGTCGTGTGCACACAGCCCGGTCTCCTCGGCGAGCTCGCGCGCCGCCGCCTGGGAGAGGTCCTCGTCGGCCCGTACGAAACCTCCGGGCAGTGCCCAGCGCCCTTGGAACGGTGGCTCGCCCCTGCGGACCGCCAGCGCGCACAGGGCATGGCGGCGCACGGTCAGCACGACCAGGTCCACGGTGACGGCGAAGGGCGGAAAGGCTGACGGGTCGTAGGGCATGCCGCGATCATAGTCGTCTGCCTGACGATAAACACTCCCTTCCCCGGCCGCATCGGTCGTGGTTCCGCTTCGTTCTGGTATGGGGCGCAGAACCGGCTCCTGTTGTTCGTCTCGGTGGCGTCGTACGAGGTCACACTCCCAGTTGCAGGCCGTCCGCCGCCTCCTCGACCATGGCGAGCCCCAGCCGGCTGATGCGCACGGCGAACGGGGCGCCGGCGACGCGCAGCCCGGTGAGGCCGAGTTCACCGAGCGGCGCGCTGCGCACGGGGCAGAGGGTGACCGTCCGGGCGGGGGTGTCGGGGCGGATGCCCGCGAGCGTGGTGAGAACCATGATCGCGGACGCCGCCGCGGTGGCCGCCGGCCGGCAGGCCGCGGGATGCGGGAGGGGAGCGCTCGCGGCGGAGCGCTGTTCTCCGGCGAACATCTCGGGCAGCCGGTGGCCGAAGTGTTCCGCTGCGTCCAGCAGTCCCTTCAGCAGGCCGCCGGCTTCCTTCTCGTAGCCGGCGGCGGCCAGTCCGGCGATGGCGACTGCGGTGTCGTGGACCCGGACGGCTCCGGTCCGGTGGCCGAACGGGTTGTGTCCCGCCTCCTTGGCACCGAGACCCCGCAGTCCCCAGCCCGCGTCCATGGCGGGGGCCCCGAGCAGCCGGGCGAGGTGTTGGGTCTGTGCGGGGTCGAGCAGGCCCGGTGCGAGCCGGCCGGAACCGAGCAGGCCGGTGTCGAGGAGGTGGACTGCGGCGGAGCCCAGGTGCGGTACGGGTCGGCCGTCCGGTGCCAGGGCCGCGGCCGGATGTCCGCCGCCGAGGTCCTCGATCCAGAAATCGGCCCGGAATGCCGCCTGGAGGGCCTGGGCCCACTGGCGTAACTCGGTGGCGCCGGGCCGGTCGTAGGTGTCGAGGAGATCGGCGCCGAGCAGGGCCGCCCGATGCGCGTGGGCCTGTGTCTCGCAGCGGGCCGGACCCCCGGGCTGGGGGTCGCGGAGGTAGGTGCCCTCGCCGATGGTCGTCCGCAGCCAGGTGAGGCAGCGTTCTGCCGCGGGCAACAGCTCCCTTGTCTCCTGCTCGGGCAGTCCCCAGCGGCGGGCCTCGGCGAGCAGTGCGGGAAAGAGCAGTGTGGCCTCCGTGCCCGTGCAGCCGGGTGGTAGGAGCGGGCCGGCATCGCGTCGTGGCCCGGGAATCAGGCCGGCCTGTGGGCTCCGGTCCGCCAGCTGGGTGCGGGCCAGGGTACGCAGTGTGCCCGCGGCGAGCCGGGTGCCGAGCGGCAGGGCCATCCGGGCCGCGGCCAGGGCCTCGGCGGGAGACATTCCGCAGCGCCAGGGCGCGCCTGCCGCGAGATGGGTGTCGGCGGGGTGGGCGGGGTCTCGCAGGAGCAGCGCCTGGAGATCGACGACCGCCCAGTCCAGCAGCGGGGCCACCCGGGAGTCGTCGCCTGTCGCCCGTGCGGGGGCGAGCGGGCTGGTCGTGGCCTGTGCCGCCGCCCGCAGGGGGCCCGCGCCGTCGAGCCGCACCCTCAGTTCCACGGCTGCCGTACCGCCCGGCGGGAGTTCCAGCTCCCAGCGCAGCAGCCCGGCGGACGCGAGGGCGTCGGAGGGCGGCGGGTCGGCGGTGACGGAGGCGGCGACACCGGCCGTGGCCCAGCGCAGGCCGGAGTCGTGGACAGTGGCCGGGAGTTCGGGGCCTGCCTTGCCGGAGGCGATGGCGCCGAGGTCGGCGAGGTCCGTGCCGAGGGCGAGCTCGACGGGCAGCCTCAGCGGTCGTGCGGCGGCATTGCGGAGCGTGATCCGCTCGGTTCCGTCGGCACGACGGGTCCGCTCGACCACGACATCGGGATCGGGACCGGCGGTCGGGGAGGCACGCAGAGTCCCCACGAAGCGGGCGCTGTCGGCGCCGGTCATCCTGGCAAGCACGGCGAGCGGTTCGCGCCCGGCCACGCGCATCTGGCACCGCGAGAGCAGGCGCCTGCCGGCACGGTAGAACCCGTCCAGTCCCCGGCCGGTCAGTTGTCCGCCACCGGAGATGGCGAGACCGGGCAGGGCGACACAGATCAAGGCGGTGTGCGTGGGCGGCAGCTCGGGTGCCGGCCGACTGCCCTGCGGTGTGCGCACCGACGGGGCGGCGGACCGGCGGCGGCTTGGGGCAGGGGTGGGCGCGGGTGAGTCGCCCCGGCCCCGGACCGGAGCCGACACCGGTGACGTGCCCTGGCCTGGGACGGGGGTCGACGCCAGTGGCATGTCCTGGCCTGTCGAGGAGTTCGCCCGAAACTCCTTGGGCAATGACAGGGGGCCGATGGTCTGCCGTTCGGTGACACCGGCGCCGTCCGTCGGCGACCACTCGCCCCTGTCCCAGGGCAGGCGTTCCTCGTCGGCGGCGGAGGTCGGAGTCGGCGGTTGGTGCATGGGGTGGCTTCCTCTGCGCTCGCGGCGCCTCGAACATGCCGGGCGACCCGTGGGACGCCCCGGCGGACCAGGGTCGTACGGCGGCAGGGCCCGTCCAGGCGCTCCGCCACTCAGGTGAACGGAGAGGGACTCGTCCGGGTCACGGCTCGCCTCGGGGGGAGGCGGCCGAACGGCAGCGCAAGGGACGAGTGGTGCCGCTCGAGCCGGCCAGGCGGCCCAGAAGTGTGCCGCCGCCACGGCAGCCGCACCGGCTCGTGCGGGATCGGTTCCGGAACAGGCTCCCGGGGGGTGCGCAGCGCCCCGTGGATACCGTTGACGCGCCACGCGTCCTCGCTGGGCAGACCTGCTGCTCGGCCAGGCACCCGCCCGTACTCCCCCGCATGGCGATCAACCCTCCTCTTCAGGCTTGCGGTGGTCGTTGTTCGACCGGACTGCTCCGGTCGTGGTGGCGTCCGGTTCCGTCGCACGCGTGCGCGCGCTGCCGAGGCTGCGACTGCGACCGCCGGAGCTCGGGGATTCGGCAGCCGACGGGCCGGGGTGGGAACCGGCCGGCCTCCGCCGTCCGGCCATGGGCCTGGCCGCGCGAGGGGCGTCGCCCCCGTCGGCCGATCGCACACGGCGCCGTCGGCGCGTGCCCGTCCCCCTGCCCGCTTCGGCGCCCCGGTCGTCCGCGCCGGCGCTCGGTCCGTGCGTCGGGTCTTCCGTTGCCGGGAGCTCGGCCCGAGCCGTGGGCTTCCCCGCTGTCTTCTCCGCGTGCGGTTGTGAGCCCGTCTCCGCCGGCGTGCGCCTCGCGCGATCCGCAGGGTCCGCGCGCAGGCAGCGGCGGATCGCTTCCGGGTCGAGGCCTTCGTTGCAGGCCTGGTGCAGGAGCCGGGCGAACAGATAGTCGGGGTCCGCGCCCAGCGCCATGGCCAGCGCTTCACGGGCCTCCAACTCGTCACCTGTCGACCAGGCGACCCAGCCGGCCAGGGTCAGCGGGGCCGCGGCGTGTTCGCCGTAGGGTCCGACGCAGCGGCGGGCCAGGGCGCGCCAGAGCCGGAGGGCCGGGCCCGCCTCGTCGCCCTCCATCCACGCGGCCGCCCGGTCGCGGGTCGTGCGGTCCTGGAGCCCGAGGATCAGAGTCGCCGCCTCGTCGTGGGCGAGCAGGCGGTCGTCGCGCAGGTCCGCCGGATGCGTGCCGGACACCGGTGCCGCGGCGGCGAAGCGGTGGATGATCCGCTCAGCGAGGTCCAGGGTCTCCCCTGCCACGTCCGCGCGGGACGCCTCGTCGAGAATTCGGGGCACCAGAGTCATACCGGCCGCGTCCAGGGCGGTCTCCTGCTCCAGAGCCGCGGTCGTCTCCCAGGGCTGCAGCCTGGCACGCAACTCCCTGAGCGTGCCGCGCACTTGGATGCCTGCGTAGGTGGCCGCGGCGGCCAGCACGGAGGTGCCGGGAAGTCCCATGGGCGAGCCGTCCTCGGGGCAGCAGCTCTCGATCGGGCAGCAGTACGACCAGAATCGGCCGTCGGAGATGCACAGTGCCTCGATGACCGGCACGTCGAGGTCGCCGCACTGGGTACGCAGCAGGTGGGCCAGCCGCTCGAGCCGCCGTTTTACATCGCGGCCGGACTCGCCCGGGGCCGGTTCCTGGCAGACGTAGGCCACCATCTGTTCGGGCCGGGCGCCCCGCCGTTCGCTGCCGGTGACCAGCCCGTGGGCCAGCTGGCGTACGGCCGCCTCCCAGTCCTCCTCGTTCGCCGGGATGCCGAGCCGGGCCCGGCCGCCGAACCTGCCCCGGCCTTCACGGTCGTGCAGGGCCACCAGCACCATGCTGTCCTCCGGCCGGTAGCCGAGGAGATAGGGGAGGGCGTCGGCCAGCTCGGCCGGGGTGCGCAGGGTGACCTGCGTGTCGTGCGCGGACGGGCCGCTGAACGGCTCCTGTCCCGAGATGTCGCTGTTTTCGAAAGGTCCGGTGGTTTCGCTGTGATTCGCCATGCGCAGACGATCTCGCGGATCCTGCGATTCCGGTTGAGCCTGTGGACAAGTTGGATCAGGGACACGACAACGCTGGCCTGGCTGTCCACAGCCCGGGACAGTGGCCCGCCCGCTTGTCGGTCCCGTCCTGTTGTATGGGACGCATGGAGCACACGAGCAACGCGGATCTCCGGGCGCAGGCTGACGCCGTCCTCGCCCGGCTCGTCGGGGATGCCACGGGCGCGGCCCGGCTGCGCGAGGACCAGTGGCGGGCGATCGAGGCGCTGGTCGCCGAGCGGCGTCGGGCTCTGGTCGTGCAGCGCACGGGGTGGGGCAAGTCCGCGGTGTATTTCGTGGCGACCTCGTTGCTGCGGGCCAGAGGCAGCGGGCCCACGGTGATCGTCTCGCCCCTGCTCGCCCTCATGCGCAACCAGGTGGAGGCCGCGGCCCGGGCCGGCATCCACGCCCGCACCATCAATTCCTCCAACACCGAGGAGTGGGACGCCGTCCAGGCCGAGATCGCGGCCGGCCAGGTCGATGTCCTGCTCGTCAGCCCGGAGCGGCTGAACAACCCGGACTTCCGCGACCAGGTCCTGCCCAAGCTGTCCGCCGCGACCGGCCTGCTGGTCGTGGACGAGGCCCACTGCATCTCCGACTGGGGTCACGACTTCCGTCCGGACTACCGGCGGCTGCGCACCATGCTCGGCGACCTGCCGCCCGGTGTCCCCGTCCTGGCCACCACCGCCACGGCCAATGCCCGGGTGACCGCGGACGTCGCCGAGCAGCTGGGCACCGGCGGCACCTCGGACGCCCTGGTGCTGCGCGGGCCGCTGGACCGGGAGAGCCTCAGCCTCGGCGTACTGCGGCTGCCGGACGCCGCGCACCGGATGGCCTGGCTCGCCGACCACCTCGACGACCTGCCGGGCTCCGGCATCGTCTACACGCTCACCGTCGCCGCCGCCGAGGAGGTCACCGCGTTCCTGCGGCAGCGCGGGCACACCGTCGCCTCGTACACGGGAAAGACCGAGAACGCCGACCGTCAGCAGGCCGAGGACGATCTGCTCGCCAACCGGGTCAAGGCGCTGGTCGCCACCTCCGCGCTCGGTATGGGCTTCGACAAGCCGGATCTCGGTTTCGTGGTACACCTCGGTTCCCCTTCCTCCCCCATCGCCTACTACCAGCAGGTCGGCCGGGCGGGCCGCGGTGTCGAACACGCCGAGGTACTGCTGCTGCCGGGGAAGGAGGACGAGGCGATCTGGCAGTACTTCGCGTCGCTCGCCTTCCCCTCCGAGGAGCTTGTCCGGCGCACACTGGACGTCCTCGCCCGGGCGGACGGCCCCCTGTCGCTTCCCGCGCTGGAGCCCCTGGTCGAACTGCGCCGCTCCCGGCTGGAGACCATGCTGAAGGTCCTCGACGTGGACGGAGCGGTCCACCGCGTCAAGGGCGGCTGGATCGCCACCGGGCACCCCTGGTCGTACGACACCGAGCGCTACGCCTGGGTGGCCCGGCAGCGGGCGGCCGAGCAGGAGGCGATGCGCGCCTACGCGTCCACCACCGAGTGCCGGATGGAGTTCCTGCAGCGTCAGCTGGACGACGAGGGTGCCAAACCCTGCGGCCGCTGCGACAACTGCGCCGGCCCGCGCTTCACCGCCGACACGTCCACGGCGGCGGTGGACGCCGCGCGCAGCGACCTGGGCCGGGCCGGCGTCGAGGTGGAGCCCCGCCGCATGTGGCCGACGGGCCTGCCGGCCATCGGCATCGATCTCAAGGGGCGCATTCCGGCCGGTGAACAGGCCTCGTCGGGGCGGGCTCTGGGTCGACTGTCGGACATCGGCTGGGGCAACCGGCTGCGTCCGCTCCTCGCGCCGCAGGCACCGGACACCGCTGTGCCGGACGATGTGGCGCGGGCCGTGGTCGGCGTCCTGGCCGACTGGGCGAAGGGCCCCGGCGGCTGGACCTCCGGTGTGTCCGACGCCCAGGCGCGGCCGGTGGGCGTCGTCACCGTCGCCTCGCGCACCCGGCCCTTGCTGATCCACTCCCTGGGCGCCCGGATCGCCGAGGTCGGCCGGCTGCCGCTGCTCGGGTCCGTGGAGTACGCCGAGGACGTACCGTGGGTGTCGCGCAGCAACAGCGCGCAGCGGCTCAAGGCCCTCGACGGTGCGCTGACGGTACCGCCCGCCCTCGCCTCGGCGCTGACCGCGGCCGACGGCCCGGTGCTGCTGGTCGACGACTTCACGGAGACGGGCTGGACGCTCGCGGTCGCGGCACGTCTGCTCAGAAGGTCCGGCGCGCGGACGGTGTTGCCGCTGGTCCTGGCCGTCCAGGGCTGAGCGCGCACCCGCGGCGGCAGCCGTACGGGACACGGCCGGGCACCTCAGGCGTCATCGGGCTGAGCTTTGGGTAGGGATATAAGCCACGCACCAGCAGATAACAGTCGGTGGCCCCAATTGCTCGTTGCCGCATCCAAGTTCGGCAGGAAGAATTGAGGTCCGCTCCCCGCGCGGCTCGTCCGTGATCGGTCGGGCTCTGCTGCGGTGCGCGGTCCCTCGAATCCGACCTCGCCCGCAGTGTGGGCGCGTAGCCGAAGGGAGGAACGTGACCTTCGGATTCGCCTCGTCCTCGGCGGCCTCGTTGTCGACCTCCGCGTCCGCCGCTTCCGCCAGTCGCCTGCTCGAGCCGGCCGAATGGGCCGCCGCCGGAATCCCTCTGCTGCGCAACCCCCGTGAGGTCATCAGCGGGCTGCACGCCCGCCATCGGCCGAGGCCCTCCACGGCGATCGTGGCAGTGCTCGATCCGGACGAGCGGCTGTGCGCCAGCGCGTCGTTCACACGTCGGCCGGCCCCGGCCGACGGCTGGATGTTCCGTAACGCGCTGCTCGCGCAGTTGCGCCGGGTGATTCCGCACGACCTGAGACGCCGGACGCCGGTGCGCACCGCCATCCTCGTCTACTGCCGTGAGGGGGACGCGCATTGGACGGAGGAGGACGGCGCCTGGATGTGGGGCCTGCGTGACGCCTGCACCCTGCACGGGCTGAGGTGCGGGGCGTACATCACGCTGACCCACGACGGCTGGCAGGTGCTCGGCGAAGGACGCAGCGGCCGCCATCCCAACGCGGACTCCGCCCCCGAACCCTTCGCCACGTCCGAGACACCGCCGCTCGCGCCGCGCACCGGCGGCCCGGTCTCCGAGGTCCTGCGCCGCGTGGCGGCTCGCTGAAGGGCATGGCAGGAGGCCGGGGCTGCGCCCGACCGTCTTCCGGCCACCGCCCTGCCCGCACGGACGGACGGCGGGCCGGCCGGCCGCCCACCGCTCGGCCGCCCACCGCTCGGCCACCAGGACACCCACACCGCACCGTGCCGGGCCGGCCCGTGTTCCGAGGAACGCGAGGGCCGCCCGTCTGCGAAGCGAGGTGAGGGCCATGCGACGTGAGGCCGTACCGTGCCGGGGGCACACCGTGGTGCCGCGCCGGGCAAGCCGGCGCCCGCCCCACATCCGGATCCGGCAGCCGTGCGAGCCGTACTCGTGGTACGAGAAATACGAGAGCCTCGCCCCGAGTGCCCGCGGCCATGGCTCTGCGGACGGCGGCGTCACGGTCCGGCCACGGCAGGGCAGGCAAGCCGCGCGAGCCAGGGTCCCGCCTCCGCGCTGCAACCACTGCTCCGCGTCTGGCGTCTCGGCATACTGCCGGGAAGCCGTCCACGAGCGGTGGTCCGCCGGTCATGCGGGCATGCCACAGGCCACGCCGTGCGGATTCCACCGGGACGGTTCCCTTGTCACCCCGGTGCCCCGAGGTGCCGGACGAGGCTCAGACGCCTGCGCCCAGCACCGAGTTGATCTGCTGCGGGTCGCCGCAGACGATCAGCAGGGCACCGGCCCGGGTGTGGGCCAGCGGAAGAGCCGAGGCAGCGGCGGAGGCGGGGCCTCCGTTGACGGCCACGACGACCACGGGACGGGTCGCGGCGCGGGAGGCCACGGCGGCGTCCGCATAGAAGACGTCGTCACCGGCGTCGTGCTGCGCCCAGTAGGAAGCTTCACCGAAGGACAGCTCGTGCTCCGCCCACGGATGCTGGGACCCGGTGGTGATCACGAGCACGTCGCCCGGGGCACGACCCGAGTCCAGCAGCAGGTCCACCGCCTCCTCGGCGGCGTCGAGCGCACCCTCGGCCGAGGCCGGGATCAGCTGGATCTGCGGGGTGGCCGCCGGGGCGGCGGGAGCGGCCGGTCCGGACGGGCCCGGCTTGGCCGGAGCCCCGTCACGCGGCGTGCGCTGCACCGGCGGCACCGGCCGCGGAGGACCGGGACGACCGGGGCGGGACGGAGCCGCGGGGCGGGGGCCGGGTACGGGACGGGGGGTCGGCGCGGTACGGCCGCTGGCCGGAGTGGCGCGGGGACCCTGGGCACTCTCGTGAATCTGAGGCTCCTCGGGAATGAGAGGCATGAGCTGATATTTATCAAACGTTGGTGCGGCGCGGGTGACCGGGTGGCACATCAGTGCGGGCGGAACCGTCAGAAATCGAATCCGAGCTGACCCTCGATTTCCGGAACACTTCCGTCCGCCCAGCTGCGGACCTTCTTGAGGTGCCGCCACTGAGGCAACGCATCAAGATACGCCCACGACAAGCGGTGGAGCGGGGTGGGCCCCCACTCCTCCAGTGCGGCCTTGTGCACGGGCGACGGATACCCGACGTTGTCCGCAAATCCGAAGTCTGCATGGTCGACACCCAGTTCGGCCATCATTTTGTCGCGCTGAACCTTGGCGATCACCGACGCCGCCGCGACGGCCACACACGACTGATCGCCCTTGATCACCGTGCGCACCCTCCAGGGGGTGCCGAGGTAGTCGTGCTTCCCGTCGAGGATCACGGCGTCGGGGCGGACCGGCAGGGCGTCCAGGGCGCGGACCGCGGCGAGCCGCAGCGCGGCCGTCATCCCCAGGTCGTCGATCTCCTCGGGGGAAGCATGCCCCAGCGCATAGGCCGTCACCCACGCCCGCAGGACCTCCGCCAGTTCCGTGCGCCGCTTGATCGTCAGCAGCTTGGAGTCGGTCAGCCCCTCGGGCGGGCGGCGGAGTCCGGTGATCGCGGCACAGACGGTGACAGGCCCGGCCCAGGCGCCGCGCCCCACCTCGTCGACACCGGCAATGACCTTCGCTCCGGTCGTGGCGCGCAGGGAGCGCTCGACGGTGTGAGTAGGCGGTTCGTACGGCATGGCGCCCCTAGCGTACGCCGCCGGGGTCATCAGCCGACACCCCGGTCGCCCGACCGTCACACGGTTCCCGGGGGTGCGGGATCAGCTTCCGTGGGGCCGCAGCAGCGGGAGCATCAGCTGGTCGATCATCTCTTCGAGATCCCGATCGCACCATTCGCTGGCGCACATTTTCGAGCGGTACATCATCATGGCCGGGATGGCGTCGAAGACATAGCTGTTGGCCGCGTCCGGACGCACCTCGCCCCGTTCAATCCCTCGGGTGATGACCTCGCCCAGGAGCTTGACGGTCGGCTCCACCACTCCCCCGACGATCACCTCCTGGAAACGCTCCGCCTGGATCTGGTCGCATTCGTGAATCACCGAGCGCAGCGCCACACCGGGGGGTGAGTACATGATCTGCCGCACCTGCCGGCACAGGGCGAGGAGGTCCTCGCGCACGCCGCCGAGGTCCGGGGCCGTCTCGACGCGGGGCAGTCCGGCCACCAGGGCGTCCGCGACAAGGTCCTCCTTGGAGGGCCAGCGGCGATACACCGCCGCCTTGCCGGTCTGGGCGCCGGCGGCGACTCCTTCCATGGTCAGGCCCTTCCAGCCGACCTCACCGAGTTGCTCCAGCGCGGCTTCGAGGATCGCGCGTTCCAGCACCACGCCGCGCCGACGAGGGGAAGCCGCCCGAGCGGGAGCGGCCGTCCAGCGCGAGGTAACCATCTGTTTCTCTCCAACTGCAAGGGAAGCGGGGATTCCGGGGAAGGGTGGGCCGCGCCGCAGCAACAGGGGGGACGCGAGGCGGCACCTTTACTCAGGATCCATAGTGGCGGCCTCTCAGCTCCTTCAGGAACCAAAACCGGGCACGGCCCGCCGGGAGGGGCATCCCGGCATCGCACTCACCGTCATCGCGGCCCGCCAACTCATGGTGGTCCTGGACGCGACCGTTCCATCGCGCGTTTCACCGTCCCTGTCTTCGCCGTCGTCCGTGAGGAACAAGTGGGGTTCGACCACGCCCTCGACCAGCATGTCAGGCAGCGGCGGCTCTTTCGATGGTTCGGGCACCGGAAGGACCGGAAGGACCGGAATCGCCCGGAACCCCGCCAGCACCTCGGCCGGCCCCCGACTCACTCCCCGGTGCCCGATGACGGGCAGGACGGTGGTGGGCAAGGGCGGCGTGCTGAACGTCACCGCCGTTGACATCGGCTCGGGCATCTCGTGGACCGCGCGGACGCCCGGGGCCTCTTCGGCGAGGGTCGCGATCAGGGCAGCCAGGTCGATGTCCGCTGATGACCGGCGCACAACGCCCACCCGCGGCACGTGCCGGGCGACGTCCTGGGCCGTGGCCACCGCGGCGGTTGCCTGGGCGACCCGGCCGCCGATCTCGCCACCCCACGGCGCCACTTCAAGGTCAACCCCTTTAGAGAACGCTTGTGTTCACAAAGGCCGACTCGCTATCGTCCCGAGTAGTGAACGCATACGTTCACTAATTCGCCTCTGGGGGACATTCTGTGACGCACGATCAGATACAGACGCAGTCACCCGTACCCGCGCCACCGGGTCCGGCCTCACGCCCGTCACACCCAGGCATCGCGCTCATGGTCATCGCCGCGTGCCAGCTGATGGTGGTGCTCGATTCCACGATCGTCAACATTGCCCTGCCCCACATCCAGACCGCGCTGAACTTCTCCACGACCGACCTGACCTGGGTGGTCAGCGCCTACACCCTCACCTTCGGCGGCCTGCTGCTGCTCGGCGGGCGAGTCGGGGACATCCTCGGGCGCCGCAGGGTCTTCATCGCCGGCATCCTGCTCTTCACCTTCGCCTCCCTGCTCGGCGGACTCGCCCAGGAGCCCTGGCAGCTGCTGGCCGCACGAGTCCTGCAGGGAATGGGCGGAGCCATCGCATCACCCACCTCGCTCGCGCTCATCACCACCACGTTTCCCGAAGGCCCCGAGCGCAATAGGGCATTCGGCATCTTCGCCGCCGTCTCCGCGGGAGGCGGCGCCATCGGACTCCTGGCCGGCGGACTGCTCACCGACTGGCTCGACTGGCGCTGGGTGCTCTTCGTCAACGTACCCATCGGCATCCTCATCGCGGCACTCGCACCGCGCTACATCAACGAGTCCGAGCGCCACCCCGGCCGCTTCGACGTGACCGGCGCGCTCACCTCGACGCTCGGCATGGTCGCACTGGTCTACGGGTTCATCAGGGCCGCATCCGACGGCTGGCGGGACTCGCTGACGCTCGGCGCGTTCGGCGCGGCCGTGGTACTCCTCGCCGCCTTCATGTTCGTCGAAAGCCGCGCCAGGGAACCGATCACCCCCCTGCGGATGTTCGCCGACCGCAACCGCTCGGGCACATACGTGATCATGATCAGCCTCGCGGCAGCGATGTTCGGCATGTTCTTCTACATCGTGCTGTTCGTGCAGAACGTGCTGGGCTACTCCCCCACCCGCGCCGGCCTGGCCTTCCTGCCCGTCACCGTGGTCATCGCGGCGGGCGCGGGGGTATCACAGCGGCTGCTGCCGGTGCTCGGCCCCAAGCCGTTCCTGATGACCGGAACCATCCTCGTCGCCGTCGGCCTGGCCTGGCAGTCCATGGTCGACTCGGGTAGCTCGTACGTCGGCGGGGTGCTCGGCCCGATGCTGGTCTTCGGCTTCGGCATGGGACTCAACTTCGTCACCGTCACCGTCACCGCCGTATCCGGCGTCGCCCCCCACGAGGCGGGCGCTGCATCCGCGCTTCTCAACGCGACACAGCAGGTGGGTGGTTCGCTCGGGCTGTCCATCCTCACCACCGTCTTCGGCTCGGCCAGCCGCGACGAGGCGACCAGGCAAGCCGCGTCGTTCCTGGCCCGGGCCACGCCGGAGCAGAAGGCCGCGTTCGCCAAGTCCCATCAGCTTCCCGCCCCGTGGAGCCACGAAGTCCTCGCCCACGGGATCTCCACTGCCTTCGTCCCGGCCGCCGCCATGGCCGTCCTCGCGTTCGTCGTCGCCGCAGTCGTCATACGCGTCCGCAAGAGCGACTTGCAAGCCCTCAGCGGCGCGGGCGGCGGCCCGGCCGTGTGACCCCGCGCGTCCCCCGATCTCGGCGTCCGTAACCGATCGAACCGCCCGCCACGGGTACGTCGGCCTACGGACGCCGTGCGCCGCCCCCCTGACCGGCTCCCGCCGTCGCACCGTGACCCCAATTGGCGCCCTGGCAAGGCCCGTTGCAACGCCACCGGTGACCTGGAGCCAGGGAAAGCCCGGGGCTATGGTTACTGGGCATGGGGTCAGGAGAGCCGCCCGAGGGCGAGAACCCTCACAGCCACAACCCCCGCCGGCAGCCGAGGTGGCCGCGGCCGTCGAGCGGCGGGGACGGTGGGAACCGGGCAAAGGCCGTTGCGATCGCTGCGGTCACGACCGTGGTCGTAGCCGCCTGCGTCACCGGCTCGCTGATCCTGGGCGGCTTCAAGGGCGACAACGCCGACGGCGGCAGCAGGAACACGAAGGCGCCCGCGAGTGCCCCGCGGAGCCCGACGGCCTCGGCTCCGACGTCCAAGAACCCACGCGGCAGCACGACCCAGAGACCCACCGTCCCGGGCTGGAAGGTCGTCATCAACCCCGAGTGGGGCACGGCCTTCGACGTGCCGCCGGACTGGGACGTCAAACCGTCGAACCTGTTGTTCGGCTTCGAGAACAGCAAGCTCGACTACAACGACCCGAAGAACGCGGGCGAGTTCGTCATCATGATGGGCGCACCGGCGGTCCTCCAGGAGGACTGGTGCCTGTCCGACGCCGACAAGGACGGACGCGTGGACGGCACAGCGCTGGCGGTGGCGGGCACCAAGGGCGCCGAGGGTGCCCGGAGCACCGCTGACGCCGCCCTGAGCCAGTCGGTCCAGTGGGTGTACGGCGGTTACACGCAGCCCGACAGGAAGAGCATCGTCTCCGACAGGACGGCGAGGCCTTACACGACCACGTCCGGTCTCAAGGGCAGCATCGCCTGGGCCCGGTCCAAGAACGCGCCCAGGAATGACAAGTGCACGAGCGACGGGAAGGCCATCACCTTCAGCTTCAAGGACTCCGCGGGTGGCCTCGTCGCATGGAGCCTCCTCGGCGCCACGGGCGTGCGGGGCGAGCTGCCGGACCGGACGATCATGAAGATCCTCAGCACGGTCCGCCTCCACGGGAAGCCGACGGAATCCTGAACCGTCACCGGCGACGGCCGTTCCCCGATGAGTACAGTGGGAACGGCGACGACGGGGGCGGACGCACATGGAGAGGCAGACGGGGTCGGGCGGTGGGCCGCAGATCACCAACACCGCGGTCGACTGCACCGCCGATTACCTGATCCAGATCGGGATCCTGCACGGCGACATCATCGTCCACTCGCCGGTGGACACGCCCGTTGGCGACACCCCGCTGGCCGCGGCCGAGCAGGAACTCGCGCGCAGCCTCCTGCGCCGCTGGCGGGCCGAGGCCGACGCCTGGGACATGACCGACCCGCAGCCGCTGCCCGTGCGCTGGACGCCCAGCCGCCGGGTGGTGTCCGCCGGAGAGTACATCCCGGCGGGTTCCGGGACGGACACCATCGCCGGGACGTTCCTGAGACTCAGCCCCCGGCGGCGGCTGGTCGTGCTCGGCACCGCGGGGTCCGGCAAGACCGTCCTGTCCGTCCTGCTCACCCTCGAACTGCTCGCCCGCCGGCTCACCCAGGGCGAGCACGAGGTACCGATCCCGCTCGTACTGTCGCTGGAGTCCTGGGACACCCGGCGGCAGTCGCTGACCGAGTGGCTCGTGGACCGGCTGCACCGGGACCACCCGGGTCTGCCGCCCGTGGACGGCGTCCACCCGGGCCGCCGGCTGGTCCTTGACCGGCGGGTGCTGCCCGTCCTCGACGGCCTCGACGAACTCCCCGCGCACCGCCGCGCCGAGGTCCTCGACGCTCTCAACACGGGCCTCGGCGGCGACGGGGACGCCGTACTCGTCTCCCGCTCGGCGGAGTACGCCGACCTGGACGGGAAGGGCAAGGGCCTGCGGCACGCCACCGTCATCGAGTCGCTGCCGCTGCGCCCGGAGGAGGTGGCGGACTACCTCCGCAGAGCCCGGCCGCCGGCCCGCGCCGCCGCCTGGGCCGGCCTGCTGAGCACCCTGCGCAACCAACCCTCCGCACCGGTCTCGTGGGCCCTGACCAGTCCCCTGATGGTGTGGCTGGTGCGCCGCTCGTACGAGCAACCGACGGCCGATCCGGACGAGTTGACGGAGCGGGAGCGCTTCCCCACGCGGGAGGCCGTCGAGGCGCACCTGCTCGACCGGATCGTGCCCGCCGCTTTCCCGGCGCGGCCGCCGGACCCCGGCCGGCTGCACCCGCCCCGCGCCTGGGACGCCGAACGGGCCGGCGCCTGGCTGTCGTACCTGGCGCTGCTGCTCAGCCGCCGGGGGGAGTCCGAGCTCGCCTGGTGGCGGTTGTACGCGGCGCCGCTGCCCCGGCTGCTCGCGGTGCCCGCGCTGCTGTCGGCCGGCATCCTGCTGTCCTTGGTCATCAGGGCGGGCATGTCCGGCTATGCGGCGGACTCCCCGGTGGGCCAAGTCGGCGTGACGATGGACGTGTCGTTCGGGGCCATTCTGGCGGCGCTCGCGCGGTCCGTCACCGCGGGCTGGTTCGGCCAGCGGCTCGCCGAGCCGCGCCGCAGCGCCAACCCGCTGCTGTTCATCCACGCCCTGCGCTCCGTCGACCGGCACGCGCGGGTCGGCCCACGAGTCCGTCTCGCGGCGCTCACGGGCGGTCCCGCTCTCGTCGTCCTCCTCCTCGCGCTGTACCTGTCCGGGGCGCGGGACCCGGGCCTGGTCGCGCTGGCGATCGGAACCGTGCTGCCGATCCTGCTGATGATCGTGTACGCGGCACCCGCCGACACCGTGGACGCCGCCACCCCCGGGGAACTCCTGCGCGGCGAACAGACCGCGCTCGTCACGACGCTGACGCTGGTGGCTCCCCTCATCGGGGTCGGTGCCGGTTCGTTCTTCTGGCTCGACTCGCAGGGTTCGGGCAACTGGTGGCCCGCGTTCGCGGCCTGGGCCGGTGCCTCCGCGATGTTCGTGCTGCTCAGCCCGTGGAGCCGCTGGTTCCTCGCCAAGTGCTCCCTGGCGGCGACCGGGCGGGTGCCCTGGACGTTCATGACCTTCCTCGGGGACGCGCGGACGGCGGGCCTGCTGCAACTGTCGGGCGGCACGTACCGGTTCCGCAACCACAGGCTCCAGGAGCACTTGGCGGCGCGGCTCGCTCGGGAGCGGGGCTCGGCGGCCGCCCCCGAGCCGCCGCGCGTCCCCACGCTCGCGGACCCCCGGCACTTCACGGTGGAGAGCACGACGGACCATTACCGCCTCCGCGGCCGCTCCCGCAGGGTGCCGCTGGCCCACTGGGCGGCGCTGGGCTCCATCATGGCCGTCTTCCTCGTGCGCTTCTCCGTGTCCGGCCAGTGGCGGCAGGCCATCTACTGGTTGCCGCTGCTGTTCTTTCCCTTCCTCGGCGTCCTGATCACGGTGATCGGCCTCCTCATGCCGCGTCAGCGGATCGAGCTGGAGCTGACCCGGGACGGCGTCACCTCGGTCACCGGACGCAGGCGGCGCTCCTACGCCTGGCGACACGTGGAGGAGATCACGGTGCGCCGGGCGGTCTCCCGGGGCCGGGACGCGGGCTTCTACGCGCTCCAGGTCCGGCTGGCCCCCGACGCCCCGCGCCCACCGCGTCGCTCCCGCATGGGCGACGGCTGGTACTTCGTGCTGTCGCTCGGTCTGACCGGGCACGTCGACGACCGGCTGGGTGCGGCCCTGGCCGACTTCGCCGGGCCGCGCTGGACGCACTGAGGCCCTCAGCAGGCTGACGCCCTCAGCAGAGCGACTCGGTGCCTCCGGCGGCCGTGAGCAGGGCCAGGCAGCGGGACGTCACCGTGGTCCCGTCCTCGGTTGCGTCGACGGCGTAGGCGACCGGGGCGCGGCCCTCGGCGCCGCTCGGCGCCGTGATCCGCCAGCCCGCCTCGTAGGTGTCCTCTGCCCGCAGCACCCGGGGCGGGCGTCCCACGAGCGCGGCGTGCCAGCCCGCGGGCAGCAGGGGCGGCCGTACGACGATGGCGAGGTCGCGGGCGGTGGCGTTCTCGATGCGGAGCCGGCCACCGTCCGCCGGGTGCAGGCGCAGGGCGTCGGAGCTGGTCCAGCGGATGTTGAACTCGCGCAGGCGCAGCTTCTTCTCCCGACTCTCGTCACGCAGGGAGTCGAGACCGATGCGGACGGAGTCGACGGTGTGCCGGTAGGGGAAGTCGTAGCCGTACGTCTTGCCGTCGCTTCCCGTCCTGGCGGCGCGCCACTCGTAGGAGTCGTCGGCCGAGACGGTACTGGCACCGACCTGCCCCTCCACGCTGACCCCCGGCGACGAATACGCCCCGATGGTGTCCGGGTCGAAGTCCACCGAGACCCTGCTCAGCGGCAGTGGCATCCCGAAGTCGACGCGCAGCCAGTTGTCCGGGTGCGGGGAGCCGCTGACCGACCAGTACCCGTCGTGCCCGGGCAGCGCCGCCGAGGGCGGATGCCCCGGGTCCGCGTAACTGACGCTGAGCCTCGGCCAGTCCCGGGTCGCGAAGGCCATGAGGTCGACCTGGTGGACCGAATCCCGCAGCGGATGCCGCCACTTGTCGTAGGCGGAGGGCAGACCGAGGAACGCCCTCGGTGGCAGGGCGCCCGCCTGCAGGAGGACCAGGACGATCGGCACGGCGAGGAAACCGGCGAGGTGGGTGGCCAGGAGGCTGTGCCGGGCCACACGGTGGCGTGGCAGCCGGGCGGCGGCACCTGTGGGGCGGCGCGCGGGCGGTGGGGTGATGCTCCCGCCCGGGGCCGGGGTGCCGTCCGTCCCGGCCAGCCACTGCGAGATCCCGGCGAGAGCGGAGGCCGGGACGCAGCGCACCGGGATGCCGGTGGCGTCGAGGGCGCGCAGCAGATGGCCGCCGTCGGCCGCTTCCAGCTCGGCGCGTACGGCCGTGTCGTCGCCCTGCCGGGCCCGGGTGTACAGCAGCGCGAGACGGCGTGGGCGTCGGCGCGCGGGCAGGGCGCTCACGACGTGCAGGACACGGGTGACGGCGTGCACGGCGACGCTGTGCGCGGCCGGGTCGTCCACCACCAGCAGCAGTCCGTCGGCCCGGCCCAGCACCTCCAGCCGGGCGACCGACTCCTGACTGCGGTACGCGTCACCGGCCGGGTCGTACCAGAGCAGGGGCGTCCGGCCCGAGCGCACCAGCGGCGGTTCACTCCCGGGCGAGGCGCCCAGCTCGGTCAGGCCCTGCCGGTGGACACCGGTGCGCTGCTCGCGCGGGCCGCCGACGAGCACCACGACCCGGGCCCGCTCGTATCCGGCGGGCAGTGGGTTCTCGCAGTGCGGGCAGCGCGCGTCCAGGCGGCGGGCGCCGAGAACGGCCGGCAGGCGGGTGCCGCAGCGGCAGCGGTGGTACAGCGCGCCGTACCGGTTCGGGGTCAGCGCACCGTGCCCGGCGCCGCAGCGGGGGCACAGGCGTACGGGCCGCACGACGGTGCGTCCACAGTGCGTGTACGGGCACGGCGCCGGCCCGCGGCGCAGTGCGCGTCCCGTCCGTTCGACCGCGGCCCACATCACCCACCACAGCGTCCACAGCGCGCAGCACAGGGCCCAGAACAGGAGCGAGAACAGCAGCGGGAGGATGCTCAGCGCGGTCGCGGTCAGGATGACGGCGGTCATCGTGGCCACGAGGACCGGGGCCACGACGACCACCAGGAAGCGCTGTCCGCGGGTCACGCTCTGCGGCGAGGGCTCGAGTCCTCTCACACAGCGGTCCAGGAACCGCTCGGCATCGCTCACCAGCCGTGTGTGTTCGTCGAGACCGTCCCACCAGGCCGCGCGCAGGTCGCGCAGCGCGGTGACGCGGAAGTAGGCGGGGGCGGCCGGTTCGCCGTCCGGGGCGGCTGCGGCGCCGGCGGCCGGGCCGAACGTCCGCCAGACGATGCCCAGTTGGGACAGGACGAGACGTGGCAGGGTCACGCACACGCCATGGCCGACGATCAGGGCGACCAGCAGGGTGACCATCAGGAGGAGAACGACGGGGTTGGCCACGGCTCACTCCTTCTCCCGCGCGGATCCGCGCCGCCACGGCAGCCGTGGCCCCCGTTCCCGCTCGGGTTCCGGCTCCTCGGCCCGCACGAGGTCGCGCAGGGCCTCGTAGGTCTCCGTCTCCTCCCACAGCCCCCGCCGGTACAGCCGCAGGATCCTCAGGCCGGCCCGGCGCGGCTCTTCGGGCGCCCGGCGCAGCACGTGCAGCGCGGTGCCGGGAGCCTCGGCGAGCACGTCCGGTACCCCGCCCGGTGCTCCGTCGGCGAGGAAGGCGAGGAAGGCACACGCCTGGGCGTCCAGTACCTCGGCCCGCGACTCGGCGGCGGCCTCGAGCGCGGTGAGCAGCCCCGCCAGGACGGCGCCCCGGTAGGGCTCGGGCAGCGGCGCGAGCGCGGCCCGTAGGTCGCCGAGTGGTGCCGTCAGGGTGGCGAGGTGGCGTTCGGCCGCGTTCCGAACACGCTCGGGCGGGACACCCGCCGCCTGTGGCCGCAGCTCCGCCAGCGCCCGTACGAAACCCACGAGCCCCGAGGGGGCGGACGTCGCCTGGACCAGGTCCCCGGCGGTGCCCTCCGGCGCGAGCAGTGCGCACGCGGACCGCAGCCGCCGCACTCCCGCCCCGGCGCCCTCGTCCGGAGCCGCGTCCCACAGCTCGGCCACCGTGTCCACCACGTCCAGCCGCCCGCTGCCCCACGCGCCCGCGAGGAAGCGCGCCGTCGCGCACGGCTCCGGGTCTCCGTCCTCCCTCAGCCCGTCGAGATCGAACACCGGGGCCGGCGCCCGCTCCCCCGTCTCCGGCCGTGTTCCCGTCAGATGACGGTGGTCGTCCTCCGGCCGTGCCGTGTACGTCGTGAACGTCAGTCGGGCGGCCAGGCCCGCCGGGAGGGTGTAGGAGACCGCGGCGATCCAGTCGACGACACGTTCCGGGTCCGCGGAGGCCAGGGTCGCGCCCGTGCCCTCGCCGGCGAGCGCCCGCAGGGCCACGGCGAGCAGCCGCTCCAGGAGGCGGACTCCCGCTTCACCGGTGGCGTCCAGCAGCCGTCGGACCCGGTCGGGCCCGACGGCACTGCCGGGCACGAGTTCGGCCAGGTCGGGCAGGACGTGGCCGTCGTCGGGCGCGGGGGACGGTGCCCACTGCGGGGTGTCCCACAGCTCGACGGGGCGCAGGCCCGCCAGTTCGCCGGGGCCGGCGCAGAGGGCGTGGCAGAAGTGGTTGCCCAGGCGCCCGGTGTAGTCCCGGCCGGTGAAGCGGGTACGGGTCAGTACGGCCGTGTCGTCGTCGGGGCGGTCGTAGGCGAACGCCATGGGATATCCGGCAGGTGGGACGGCGCCCGGCGGGGGCGTGTACCCCGTCAGGGGGCGCAGGAGGCCGAGCGCGGGGCGGGCCGCCGGGGAGACGGCGGTGAAGCGGAACCCGCCGTGGCGGTCGGCGGCCGACGGCGGGGCGGAGGTGTAGTGAGCCTGCCCGGCCATGCCGGTCACCCCCGTCCCCGGTCGAGGGCGCCGAAGCGGTGCAGCAGCCACATCAGGGGGTCCTCCACGCGGTGCGGCCGTACGACGCCGCCGTGGCCGAGGCCGCCGCCGCGCTGTGGCGCGGTGCCGAGTGTGGAGAGGGCGAACAGTTGGTAGTCCGTGCAGAACCGGCGCAGCCGCGCGTCGAGTTGGTGTTCCTGCCAGCGGTTCAGCAGGGCCTGGAGTTCGGCGTGGACGGCGGCGCGGTCGTCGGCGTCGAAGACGGGCCCGGGGCGGCGGGTGCGGTGCAGGGCGGAGTTGTCCGGCAGGTGGGGCCACAGCAGGTCGGCCTTGGTGAGGGCGACGGCGACCGGCACGGTCACCTTCCCGCCGCCGCCCAGGTGGCCGAGCACCCGCGCCAGTACCTCGCCGGACCGGCCCGGCACCCCGTCCCCCTCCTTCAGGGGGGCGCCGGGCAGGTCCTGCGGGTCGACGAGGACGACGACGGCGTCGGCCGAGGTGAGGTAGCGCAGTTGGGTGTCCATGCGGTCCCGTGAGGTGAAGTGCTCGCCCGCGGTGTCGAGGAACACCAGGGTCAGCACCTGCTCGCGGGCGCGCCCGAAGCGGCCCCGCCGGGTGCGGCCGAGGCGGTGCACCAGGGGTCGGCCGCCGTCGTGCTCGGCGGTCTTGGGGACGGTGTGCTGCTCCTCGTACAGGTGCCGCTCGTACCGTTCGTGGTAGTCGGTCATGGTGTCGTCGTCGCAGGGCAGCAGGGCCGCGTCGAGTTCGGCGCCGAGGCGGTGCAGCAACTCGTGCACGAGGACGGCGATGTAGGTGCTCTTGCCCGAGCTGACGGGGCCCGCGAGCGCCACCAGTTTCCCGGGGGTGCGCAGATAGCCCTCCGGCAGCCGGCCCCCGCAGGCCGTGCAGCGCAGCCGGGTGGCGGTGCGGCCGCAGGTGCGGCACACCGCCGAACCGGTCCGGGGGTCGGCGGACATCAGGCCCTTGCCCTCGGCGCAGGCGGCGGTGCCGCTCGCGCAGACGTACGCGATCTGCGTCCGGGTGACGTTCCGGAAGCAGTGCGGGCACACCCAGGTGCGGCGGCGCGTCGGTCTCATGTCCCCTGCCCCTAGGTGATCTCGAGCGTGTGGTGCGGCGGGTCCCGCAGGACGAGCCCCTCACCGACGGCGAAGCAGCGCAGCCAGCCGCCCGGGCCGCGGGGCAGCCGCGCCGACAGCCGCACGTCCCGCCCCGGGCCGAGCTCCGCCTCGGCGAGATCCGCGAGGACGTCCCCGTCGGCGGGCTCCAGCGGCCAGACCGGGCCGTGGGAGCGCACCAGCAGCAGGCGCTCGGCCCGTACGGGGGCGGGCGCGGTGAACACGGCGGTGACCGTGCGCCGTCCGGGCATGCCGTGCCGCTGAAGCCGGTAGCCGACGTCGGTGCGCGCGGGCAGCACCGCCGTGCTCGGCGGGCCGTACGTGCGCAGCCCGCCGAGCACGGCCACCGGCCGCACCTCGACCTCCACGCCGGCGCCGTCCGCGACGGGCAGCCGTACGCCCGCCTCGTGCCGGTAGGCGGACCGGCCGACGGTGCGCCGACGCTCGTCCTGCTCGCCGGGGGTCCGCCAGGTGACCTCGACCTCGTCGCCGGCGTCGGGCGGCCAGTCGAGGACGACGGCCACGCCCGTGCCGCCGTGCCGGGTGAGGGTGAGGGCGCCGAGCGACCGCACGGCGGCGACCGCGTGCGCTCCGGTGACGGCACGTTCCCCGGCGACGGTGACCGCCAGCACCACCGTGGGCCGGTCCGGCGGCGGGAACCGCAGCCCCTCGGGGGCGGGCCGGGCCGTGATCGGCCGCCCGGGCAGTTCCGCCGTGCGCAGCCGGGTGCCGGGCGGCCACGGGGGTTCGTCGCCGAAGCCGTACAGGCGCACCTCGCCGCCGGGCGGCGGGTCGAAGGAGGCCAGGAGGTCGCCGTCCACGCGGCGGATCTCCAGGTCCGTGACGGGCTCGGGCGGCCCGAGGGGTGTGGCGGTGAGCGAGACGCCGCCCGTGCGCACGGGCCGCCCGTCGTCGGTGTGGTAGACGACCCGGATGCGGTAGCGGTACGTCGTGCCGTTGGTGAGCCCGCCGTCCGTGAAGCCGTCGGGGCGGGCCGCGACCCGCACGTCCTCGCCGTCCGGCCCGGCGCGGACGACCTCGACGGACCGGGTCTGCGCCGGACGGGTCCACGCGGCGGTGATCACGCGGTCCTCGGGGCGCAGTTGCACGCCGCTGACGTCGGGCCAGTACGTGACGGGTCCGCACACCGCGAGCGGCGAGGGCCCACTGTCGGGTTCGGCGGCCCGGCGCACGGCGACCGCGTAGTACAGCGGGACACAGGCGGGTGCCGAGCGGTCCACGAACGAGGTGGCCCGCGGCGACGGCAGCGGCAGCCCGGTTCCGTCGGCCGGGTCGTACGGCGGGCGGCGTTCGGTGCGCAGCAGCACGTACTCGGGCTCGCCCGCCGTGGACGGGCTGGGCCGCCACGTCAGGGCGACGCCCGTGCCGTCGGGCGTGGCCGTCAGGCCGGAGACCGGGCGGACCGCGAGGGCCCGGCGCACGGCGTCGGCGCCCGGCACGTCGCGGGCTACGGCCTCCGCCTGCTCCAGCAGTTCCCAGGCCAGGTCGGCCTCGCGGGCCGGCAGCCTCCGGGCGCGGTCGACCAGGGCGCGGGCCTCGGCCAGTTTCCCTCGCACGTGGGCGGCCAGGCTGCGGACGTCCTCGGGCAGGGCGTCGGCGGGCAGGCGGTCGGCGACGGCCGCCGCCTCGGCGAGCCGCCCGTCCGCGGTCAGCCTCCGCAGCCGTCCCGCCAGGGGGTTCCCGGCCTCCTCGTGAAGCACCGCGAACACCAGCCGCCGCGCGTCCGGTGCGGCGATCGACAACTCCCCGGTTGCATGGGCGAGAAGGGTGGCCGGGGTGGCGCGTGCGGCGAGCCTCTCCCGCAGCGGCACCGCCACCTCGTACAACCGCACCTGCGCGAGGCCCTCGGCGCCCTGGTCGGCCAGTACCCGGCGCACGGCGGCGCCGACGGCCTGGGCGGCCGTGTGCGCGGCACTGTGCGGCAGCCGACCCCAGCGGCGGGCCGCCTCCTCCACGGCCGCGGCCTCGACGGGCGGCGCGTCGAAGAGGCGTACGGCCTGCGGGGTGCGGCCCCCCGGGGTGCCGGTCGTGAGGAAGTCGTCGAGGTGGCGCAGGCGCAGCACCTCCAGGTGGCGGGCGCAGCGGGCGTAGGCGGGGTGCGGCACGTCCCGGGGCAGCGGGTCCGGTTCGGCGATGCGCAGCCCGAGTCCGGGCAGCAGGTCCCGTGCCTGCGCCTCGCTCACCCGGTGTGCCGCGGCGGCTTCCGCGACGGTGGCCTCCGCGAGCAGGCCGAGCCCGCCCGCGGCCTCCTGGAGGGTCGCGCCCAGGGCAGCCTGCCCGGACTCGGCGTGCCGGTCGTGCTCGGCCAGGGCCGCCCGCAGCGGGCCCAGGTCGCCGCCGGCCGCGGCGTCGAACAGCGGCCGGTGGATGAGGTGCCCGGCCTCGAGCTCCTCGATGACCGGGCGGTACTTGAGGCGGGCGCGGTTGCGGCGCCAGCAGGCGCGTGCCGCGGCGACCGTCTCGGTGACCGCGGGCCCGTCCAGGCGCCGCGGCAACTGGTAGCGGATGCGCAGGTCGTCGGTCACCGGCAGTCCGGCGTCGAGCACCTCGCGCCGGTAGCGCGGCTCGTCGAACGGCACGGCGTGGTCCCCCGTCCTTCCCCCCGCGTCAGCTGAAGCGCTGCCGGCTCAGAGCGTCCCGTGCGGTGGCGACCGCGTCCGGCGTCATCCCTCCGATCTGCACGGTCAGTTCGAGCCTCTCGCCGCTCTCCTTCTCGACGGCGACGACGCCGAGGAGTCCGGAGGAGTCCAGCGTGTAGACGCACTGGATGGGCCAGTTCTCGGGTTTGCCCGGCGGAATGGCCAGGTGCCCCTCGGCGACACAGGTGTTGTGTGCCAGCTCCTCGGACTCCTCCACGCCCGCCTGCTCCATCACGCGGATGCGCACGCTGCGCTGCCCCGCGTGCGTGGTGTAGAACTCGTCGGTCACCGACACGGGCAGGGGGTCGTTGGCGTGCACCAGGTGGAAGACGTAGCGCCGGTCCGTGGTCCGCTCCACGAGCTGGATGCCATAGCCGCGCGAGGCCACGGTGGAGATCTGGTACGGACGGTGCGGCAGCCCCGTCTCCGGCACGTCCGGCACCTGGTCCGCGGGGAGTTCACCGCTGGAGACGATGTACGCGGCCCGGTCCAGCGCGTAGATCGCGGCGCCGCGGGCCACCGCGAGGTCCGGGTTGTGCAGCCTGGGTTCGAAGCCGAACTGGGTGCGCAGGGCCTCGGCCACCGCGGGCATCTTGGTGGCGCCGCCGACCAGCAGCACCTCGTCGAAGTGCGACACCCCGCGCTCGGCGGCCAGTTCGACCGTGCGGCGGGTGATGTCGATGGTGCGGTCGAGCAGGTCGCCGGTGAGTTCCTGGAGCTTCTCCCGGGTCAGCTCCACCGCTTCGACCCTGCCCTGGTGCATGACGCGGACGGTGTAGCGCTCCCGGAAGGACAGCGCCTTCTTCGCCTCCTCGGCGTCCTTGCGCAGCTGCGTCTCGGACTGGGGGTCGGACAGCGGGTCGTCGACGTCCGGGAAGCGCTCGCGGAACCGCTCCACCAGGTGCACGACGATACGGTCGTCGAAGTCGCTGCCGCCCAGCTCCTTGGCACCGTCCGTGCACAGCACGGTCAGCTCGCGCCCGCGCAGGGTGAGCACGGTGGTGTCGAAGGTGCCGCCGCCCAGGTCGTACACGAGGATGGCCCGGTCCCCGCGCTCCTCGTCTCCGTCCAGGGCCCCGTAGTCGAGCGCGGCCGCGACGGGCTCGGCGACGACGTCGAGAACACGCAGGCCGGCGATCTCGCCCGCCTTGCGGGTGGCGTCCCGCTCCGCGAGCCCGAAGTAGGCGGGCACGCTGATCACCACGTCGCGCGCTTCCTCACCGCCGGCGGCCTTCGCGTCCTCGACGAGTTTGCGCAGGATGCGCGCGGAGATCTCCTCGGGTGTGTAGGTGCGGCCGTGGAACTCGCGCGGCACCACATCGCCCATGTCCCGCTTGATGAGCTGTACGACGTGGTCGGGGTCGAGGACGGTGGCGTCCTTGGCGCTCTGTCCCACGACGACGCTGTCGGTGCTCTCGAAGTAGACGACGGACGGCGTGGTGTCCGCCCCTTCGAGGTTGCGCAGCACGGTCGGTCTGCCGACGTCGTCGATCCGTGCGACGCAGGAGTAGGTGGTCCCCAGGTCGATGCCGTACACGGCCATACGGTCTCCCGCCACCGGGACGGCCGCGCTCGCAGCCGTCCCGTCTGCTGTTCGTCAGTTGTCCTGGTAAGTCGTGCCCTGAGAGCCCGGCGGAGAAGCCGACGTTCACGAGGCCTCCGGTTCCCACCGGGAAACCACGACGTCGGCCTTGCGTACGACCCGTTCCCCCTGGACGAATCCGGCCGCCACGACGTGTGCCACCGTCCGGTCCGCCTCGGGACCTTCGGCGGCGACGCGGCCCACCGGACGGTGCAACGCCATGTCGAATGCCTCGCCGGACCGGGGGACGTACCGCTCCACGCCGGTCCTGCCCACGGTGTCCGCCGCCTCGTCGGCCAGCGCGGTCAGCAGGGCACGCAGCTCCTCGACGCCGAGCGGCCCGGTGACGTGTTCCGCCTGGCGCAGGATCTGGTCGTGGAGCCGGATCAGGGAGTGGCGCACCAGGTCGAGCGCCATTTCCATCTCGCCCCGGCGCAGCCGCTCGACCTCGTCGTGCAGCCTGGTCACGACCTCCTCGCGGCGTTCGGCGAGCTGTTGCTGACGAGCGAGCGCAGCGGTGAACTCACTTGCGAGCGCACAGGGTTCGACTCGTTCCGACACGTCGCTCACACTAGACCACGGGGGCACGACGCGTCAGCCGAGGCTGTCACGACCGTCCACCGCGTCAGCCACCGAGATTGATGGAGCCGTGAACGTCCCGCGCCTGGACGACAGTGCTCTGAGTGCCCCCGGAGATCGTGTTGTGCACATCGCCCGCGCCGGTCCGGGTCCCCTCCAGGGCTTCGGCCTCCCGCCGCCAGGCCGCGAGTGCCTGGGCGAACGCGGGGTCCTGCCGGGCGCGGCGAGCCAGTACCTCGGCCAGCTCGGCAGCACGCTCCGCGCTGTCAGGCGCCTCGGCGAGGGCGGTCAACTCGCGCTGGTCGCTCGGCTCCGCTCCCGAATGCCGTCGTCTGACCAGATCCCGCAGGGACGTCCAGATCTGCTCCCCCGCCGCACCCGCGGTTCCGCTGGCCAGGGCCATCAGCAGTTCGGGGGCAATCAGGTCCACGAGGCCCTCCACCGTTTCCCACACACAGGTCGTGGATCGAGCGTAAGGCACGGTGGGCCCGCGGAGACCCGATTCCGGGAATCCCGCCGTCGCATGCTCAACTCCGCGCAGCAGGCGGGCGGTTCGCTCGGACCGTCCATCCTGACGACGCCGTCTGGTTCGGCCGCCGAGGACGGGACGAAGAAGCAGTCGCCGAAGCTCCTCGCCCACGGCATCTCCACCCCCTCCGAACCGTCACTCTCCACCTGTCCGTCGGCCCTCCGCCGCAGGCCGCGGCGTACGGCGGACATGGGAGGAACGCGCGACGGTCACGGAGAGTTCCCGGCGGGCACGGAGTGTTTCCAAGTCCCCTACGCCCGTCAGAGCCCGGTCGGCACCCAGTCCGGCAGCGCCTCGGAGCGTTCCGCCCACTTGGCGGGCGGCGTCCCCGCCTTGCCGGAGGCGAGCACACCGCCCACGATCGCGCAGGTCGTGTCCACATCGCCGCCGACCCCGGCCGTGGTCCAGAAGGCCGCCTCGTAGTCGCCCAGACTCCGCGCGGCGGACCAGAGGGCGAAAGGAACGGTGTCGTGGGCGGTCGTACGGCGTCCGCAGCCCAGCACCGCCGCGACCGTGCCCGCGTCGTCGTAGTCGAGCATGTCCCGGGCGCGCCGGAGCCCCTGGCCGACGGCGCTCTTCGGCACCAGGGCGATGACGCCGTCGAGGAGCGCCTCGGGGCTGGGCGGGCCGTCCGGCGAGCCGGCCAGCGCCGCCGCGGCGGCCACGGCCATGGCGCCGACGACGGCCTCACGGTGCTGGTGGGTGGGGTAGGCCGAGATCTCCGCCTGGTGGGTCGCCTGCTCCGGATCGTCCGCGTACCAGGCGCCCAGCGGCGCGATCCGCATCGCCGCTCCGTTGCCCCAGGAGCCCCGTCCGTTGAACAGCGCGGCGGCCAGTTCACGCCAGTCCTCGCCCTCCCGGACGAGTCTCAGCAGCCGGTTGACGGCGGGGCCGTAACCCCGGTCGAAGTCGTGGTGCTCGGCGAAGGAGCGGGCCAGTGCGTCCTGGTCGATGCGCCCGTGGGCGGCCAGGACGGCGACCACGGAGCAGGCCATCTCGGTGTCGTCCGTCCACTGCCAAGGCCCCGCGGGCAGCTCGCGCCGCTTCAGCAGGGGGTAGTTCGCCGGGACGAAGAACTGGGATCCGAGGGCGTCCCCCACGGCCAGTCCGTGCAGGCTCGACAGGGCGCGCTCCAGGCGCCCGGAGGAAGAGGAGTCAGCGGTCATCGCTCTGCCACTCTATCCGTTCACCCAGTACGGCACCGGCTTCCGCCAGCGCTCGAAAGGCCGGTCGAGCGTGTACTTGCCGTCGTCCCCCAGAACGAGCATCCGCATCTCGGCGTTCCCGGGGTTCGACAGTGACTCGAATTCCGCGACCGTCCAGTGGAACCAGCGCATGCAGAACAGCCGCATCGCGAGTCCGTGTGTCACGAGGAGCACGTTCGGCGGGTGGTCCGGGGCCTCGAAGCTGCGGAACAGGCTCTCCAGGAAGCCGCCGACCCGGTCGTACACGTCGGCGCCGGACTCGCCCTGCGGGAACCGGAAGAAGAAGTGGCCGTACGCGTCGCGGTAGGCCTTCTGCAGGCGCACGTCGTCGCGGTCCTGCCAGTTGCCCCAGTCCTGTTCGCGCAGCCTCGGCTCCTCCCGGACCCGTATGAGGTCGGGGTCGAGGTGGAAGGCGCGGAGCGTCTCGTGCGTCCGGCGGTACGGGGAGACGTACACGCTCACGCGTTCCCGGCCGAAGACCTCCCGGAGCTCCTTGCCGGTCTCCTCCGCCTGCCGCCGGCCGCGCTCGGTCAGCGCGAGAGCGTGGTCGGGCTCGCGCTCGTACACGGAGTCGTCGACGTTGCCCGTGGACTCGCCGTGCCGGACAAGGACGATGCGCCGTGGTCGTGCCATGCCAGAACCCTAGATCGAGCGGGGGAGAGTCGAGCACTCGTACGGGCTCCATACGGCGTAGGTCACACGAATCCCGTCTCCAGGGCCGTCCCGGACGCCATGACCCGCACCTCAGGACCGGTAAGTCTGCCATTCAAACGTACGACGGTGGTCTCAGACCGTCCAGGACGGCTCCAGCTCCACGATGTCACCGGAGAGCGCCGCCACGTCGGCCTCGGTCTGGGCACGCAGCGCGAGGCGTTCCACGCGCTCGGTGCGGTACTTGCCGTGCTCGGCCGCCGCCCGCCACATCGACAGGACCAGGAACTCATGCCCGGGCGCCTCGGCGAACATCCCGCGGATCATGCCGGGCGAACCGGCCATCGCCGGGTTCCAGACCTTCTCCTGCATGAGCGTGAAGTGCTCGACACGCTCCTCGTGGACCCGGCACAGGGCCACCCGGATCAGGTCGGAGTCGGTGAACCGCGGCTCGAAGCCCGTCTTCACATCGAAGCGGTACTCGAACAGCTTGACCTGCGCGTCCTTGAACGTGCCGGACTGGGTGGCCGCCAGGCGGTCGTGCGAGCGGGCCATGAAGGAGTCGTAGAAGGCACGGCTCTCCCAGAAGGCGAAGATGTGCGCCACTCCCGGCCGCTGCCGGCTCCAGCCTCCACCCTGCCCCCGGAAACCCGGCTCCCCCGGAAGCCCCGCCCATTTCCGCTGCCCCCGCTCGAAACCGCGGCGGTCCACCACGGTGCAGCGAATCCACTTGACCAGCACCGCGCCATCGTAAGGCCACGGGACGTGGCGTCGGTCACGCTCCGGCGGAGATCGCCCGCGCACGCGCCCCGCGCGCGTGGCACGATGGACAAGGAGCCCTGACTGCACCCGAGTTGGGGAGTGAGGCAACCACCCGGGGGAAGGGGAAGCCTGTTGACCGGCTTCAGCAAGGGAATCACCAAGGTCGAGGTCGGGCTCAAGTGGGACCCCAGTCCTGCGGGCCGGCCTCCCACCGATCTCGACCTCGTCGCCGCGACGTTCCTGTCGGGCGACCCGTACGGGACCCCGGCCTATCTGGTGCACTTCGACAGCCGTTCACCGGACGGCACGATCTTCCTCAACCGGGACAGCACCGACGGCAGGGGCTTCGGCTGGGACGAGGTCATGACGCTGGAGCTGGACCGGCTCGACGCCCGGTACGCGCGCGTGGTGGTCGGTGTCGTCATCCAACAGCGGTCCGGCCACAGGACCTTCGCGGGCGTGCTGAATCCGGCCATGCGCATCCGGGAGGACCGCTACACCGTGCTCGCCCAGGACGACTTCGCCTCGGTCCTCGGGGCGACGGCGGCCACCATCGCGGAATTCGTCCGTGACGCCGACGGGGAGTGGATCTTCCGTCCCGGCGTGCACGGCTTCGAGGAGGACCCGGCGACCTTCACCCGGGTCATGGGCAGAGCCCGATAGCGGTAAGGGGCGCCGGCCCATGGCCGGCGCCCCTTACCTCACTTCAGGAACCGCGCGTCGTCAGCTGCAGCCGCTGGTCGAGCCGCAGCCCTCGCAGATGTAGCAGGACCCGGCCCGCTGCATCTTCGTGCCGCAGGAGAAGCACAGCGGGGCGTCGGCCTGGATGCCCAGCTGCATCTCCACCAGCTCGGCGCTGGTGTGGGCCTGCTTCGGGGCGGGCTTGGCCGCCTCGGACTCGGCCTTCGGCGTGGCGACCGCCTTCAGCTCCTGCGCCCGCGGCGCGGACTGGGCGAGGCCCTCGACGTCGACCTCGTCGTCGTCCATGGACTGCTCGTAGGAACCGGTCTCCAGGTGCCGCTGACGCTCCTCGGCGGAGTGGATGCCGAGCGCGGAGCGGGTCTCGAAGGGCAGGAAGTCCAGCGCCAGGCGGCGGAAGATGTAGTCGACGATCGACTGCGCCATCCGCACGTCCGGGTCGTCGGTCATGCCGGCCGGCTCGAAGCGCATGTTGGTGAACTTCGAGACGTACGTCTCCAGCGGCACGCCGTACTGGAGGCCGACGGAGACCGCGATGGAGAAGGCGTCCATCATGCCCGCGAGGGTCGAGCCCTGCTTGGACATCTTCAGGAACACCTCGCCGAGACCGTCGTCCGGGTAGGAGTTGGCGGTCATGTAGCCCTCGGCGCCACCGACCGTGAAGGACGTGGTGATCCCCGGGCGGCCCTTGGGGAGGCGCTTGCGGACGGGACGGTACTCGATGACCTTCTCGACCGTCTCACGGATGGTGGCCTCGGCCTTCTCCGTGACCTCGGCCTTCTCCTTCTCCTTGGTCTTGGCGGAGAGCGGCTGGCCGACCTTGCAGTTGTCGCGGTAGATCGCGAGCGCCTTGACGCCCAGCTTCCAGGCCTCGAAGTAGATCTCCTCGACCTCCTCGACGGTGGCCGTCTCCGGCATGTTGACCGTCTTGGAGATGGCGCCGGAGATCCACGGCTGGATCGCGGCCATCATGCGGACGTGGCCCATCGGGGAGATGGCGCGCTCGCCCATGGCGCAGTCGAACACCTCGTAGTGCTCGTGCTTCAGGCCGGGGGCGTCGATCACGTTGCCGTGCTCGGCGATGTGGGCGACGATCGCCTCGATCTGCTCCTCCTGGTAGCCCAGGCGGCGCAGGGCCTGCGGGACGGTGCCGTTGACGATCTGCATCGAGCCGCCGCCGACCAGCTTCTTGAACTTCACCAGAGCCAGGTCGGGCTCGACGCCGGTGGTGTCGCAGGACATCGCGAGGCCGATGGTGCCGGTCGGGGCGAGAACGGATGCCTGGGAGTTACGGAAACCGTTCTTCTCACCGAGACGGACGACGTCCTGCCAGGCCTCCGTGGCGGCGGCCCACACCGGGGTGTCCAGGTCGTCCATGCGGACGGCCGCGCCGTTGGCGTCGGCGTGCTGCTTCATGACGCGCTGGTGGGCGTCGGCGTTGCGGGCGTAGCCGTCGTACGTGCCGACGACCGCGGCCAGCTCGGCGGAGCGGCGGTAGGCGGTACCCGTCATCAGGGAGGTGATGGCACCGGCGAGGGCGCGGCCGCCGTCGGAGTCGTAGGCGTGGCCGGTGGCCATCAGCAGGGCGCCGAGGTTGGCGTAGCCGATGCCGAGCTGGCGGAACGCGCGCGTGTTCTCGCCGATCTTCTGGGTCGGGAAGTCCGCGAAGCAGATCGAGATGTCCATCGCGGTGATGACCAGCTCGACGACCTTCTGGAAGCGCTCGGTCTCGAAGGACTGGCTGCCCTTGCCGTCGTCCTTCAGGAACTTCATCAGGTTCAGCGAGGCCAGGTTGCAGGACGTGTTGTCCAGGTGCATGTACTCGCTGCACGGGTTCGACGCGGTGATCCGGCCGGACTCGGGGCAGGTGTGCCAGTTGTTGATGGTGTCGTCGTACTGGATGCCCGGGTCGGCGCAGGCCCACGCGGCCTCGGCGATCTTGCGGAACAGCGCCTTGGCGTCGACCTCCTCGATGACCTCACCGGTCATGCGGGCGCGCAGGCCGAACCTGTCGCCCTCCTCGACCGCCTTCATGAACTCGTCGTTCACACGGACCGAGTTGTTGGCGTTCTGGTACTGGACGGAGGTGATGTCCTCGCCGCCCAGGTCCATGTCGTAGCCCGCGTCGCGCAGGACGCGGATCTTCTCCTCCTCCTTGACCTTGGTCTCGATGAAGTCCTCGATGTCGGGGTGGTCGACGTCGAGCACGACCATCTTGGCGGCGCGGCGGGTGGCACCGCCGGACTTGATGGTGCCGGCGGAGGCGTCGGCGCCGCGCATGAAGGAGACCGGACCGGAGGCGTTGCCGCCGGAGGACAGCAGCTCCTTGGAGGAGCGGATGCGGGAGAGGTTCAGGCCGGCACCGGAGCCGCCCTTGAAGATCATGCCCTCTTCCTTGTACCAGTCGAGGATCGACTCCATGGAGTCGTCGACGGACAGGATGAAGCAGGCGGAGACCTGCTGGGGCTGCGGGGTGCCCACGTTGAACCAGACGGGGCTGTTGAAGCTGAAGATCTGGTGCAGGAGGGCGTAGGCCAGCTCGTGCTCGAAGATCTCGGCGTCGGCGGGCGAGGCGAAGTACCTGTGGTCCTCGCCGGCCTTCCGGTACGTCTTCACGATGCGGTCGATCAGCTGCTTGAGGCTGGTCTCGCGCTGCGGGGTGCCGACGGCACCTCGGAAGTACTTGCTGGTGACGATGTTGACCGCGTTCACCGACCAGAAGTCGGGGAACTCGACGCCACGCTGCTCGAAATTGACCGAGCCGTCGCGCCAGTTGGTCATGACGACGTCACGGCGCTCCCACGACACCTCGTCGTACGGGTGCACGCCGGGGGTGGTGTGGATGCGCTCGATACGCAGCCCCTTGGTGGCCTTGGCGCCCTTGGCTCGGGAACCTCGTGCCGGACCGCTCGCCGTCTCTGTCATGCCGCCTCCCTGTACGGGCAAAAACGCCCTGAAGTGCCCCGTTTGTTCCCGTGGCACGGTGTTCTGTCTTGTGTTGCGGGCACCCTCAGCTGCCACCCGCAACAGGTCTTCGGTCGCCGCCTTCCGGCCGGAACCCGTCTCTCCTCCGGATTCCGGCCCGCCGGTCAGTCGGCGGCGTGGGCGGGCACGGGGACCTCAGTGGTCCCGCCGGGCCCGCGTTCGTCTTCCTGGCCCCCCGCTCCCGCGTCTTCCTCGTCCGCGGCGGGGCCTCGCGTCGTCTCCCTCAGCTCCGCGATGGCGGCCTCGAAGTCCTCGAGCGAGTCGAACGCCCGGTAGACGGAGGCGAATCGCAGATAGGCGACGAGGTCGAGCTCCTGCAACGGGCCGAGTATGGCCAGCCCGACGTCGTGGGTGGTCAGCTCGGCGCTTCCGGTGGCCCGCACCGCCTCCTCGACCCGCTGGCCGAGCTGGGCGAGTGCGTCCTCGGTGACAGGCCGTCCCTGGCATGCCTTGCGCACGCCGTTGATGACCTTGGTACGACTGAAAGGCTCGGTGACCCCGGACCGCTTGATCACCATGAGTGAGCAGGTCTCCACGGTCGTGAAACGACGGGAGCAGTCGGGGCACTGGCGGCGCCTGCGGATCGACGTGCCGTCGTCGGTCGTACGACTGTCGACCACGCGGCTGTCGGGGTGCCTGCAGAAGGGGCAGTGCATGATCTCCAACCCTCCTCACAGCAGACTCAAAAACCTCATCGGGCCACAGGGGCCCCGTGAAGCAGCCCTAAGCATAGGCGATCGCAGAGCCGCCTCAGACCGGGGGGACCACAACTTCTGGGCCGGTGTAGCCATCCAACCACTAGATGTGGGGATTGGCTCATACATCAAGGCCAACTCGCGTGTCGCGAGGAACGAAAGCGGACGCCCGGGACACCGAGGGCCTGCGGAGACACGCGGGCGCAGAGGCGTATCGCTGTGCGACTTACGGAGATACCGTGGGCGCCGCACGGAGGACGCGTGGGACTCCGGCACAGAAGGGCCCCGGAACCCGGACGAGCAGGTTCCGGATGGCAGACTGGGGCGGCGGCCCACAAGGTCGGCGACCCCGGCGGGGAAGAGTACAACAATGGGCGCTTTTGCCCGCCAGGTGGCGCGTCAGCAATACACCCAGACACGTGATCGCGTCAGGTGAATCGCACTTTTTCACTCGAACGTGTGTTTGGCGCAACCTTTCGAAAGCAACTACCGTTGTCCAGCAGGGAGACCATCGAGAGGGGCCGACGTGACCACCACCGCAGACAGTGCCACCATCACCGCCCAGGACCGCTCCCAGGGACGAGTCGAGCCGGTACACGTGATGAACGAAGCCACGAATCCCGAGGGACACAAGCGCTCCCTGCCGGGCCGACCTCCAGGCATCCGGGCGGACAGCTCGGGACTGACCGACCGCCAGCGCCGAGTGATCGAAGTCATCCGGGACTCCGTGCAGCGGCGCGGTTACCCGCCGTCGATGCGGGAGATCGGCCAGGCCGTCGGCCTCTCGAGCACCTCTTCGGTCGCGCATCAGCTGATGGCGCTGGAGCGCAAGGGCTTCCTGCGCCGCGACCCGCACCGCCCGCGCGCCTACGAGGTCCGGGGCTCGGACCAGGCCGTGACCGTGCAGCCCACGGACACCGCCGGCAAGCCCGCCGCGTCGTACGTCCCGCTGGTCGGCCGCATCGCCGCCGGTGGCCCCATCCTCGCGGAGGAGTCCGTCGAGGACGTCTTCCCTCTCCCCCGCCAGCTCGTCGGCGACGGTGAACTGTTCGTCCTCAAGGTCGTCGGCGACTCCATGATCGAGGCAGCCATCTGCGACGGCGACTGGGTCACCGTCCGCCGGCAGCCCGTCGCCGAGAACGGCGACATCGTGGCGGCGATGCTCGATGGCGAAGCCACCGTCAAGCGCTTCAAGCGCGAGGACGGCCATGTCTGGCTCCTCCCGCACAACGCGGCCTACGAGCCGATCCCCGGCGACGACGCGACCATCCTGGGCAAGGTCGTCGCGGTGCTGCGGCGCGTGTGACGCCTGCGGCGAGCGGGCCGTACGGCCGGCTCGCCCCCTGACCGGGCCCCGGAACCCCTGCGCCGGTTCCGGGGTCCTGCTGTGTCCAGGGGGCTGCTCTCTGCTTTCGCATGCGGGGTAGCCTGACCGGCGGCCGGTCAGGCTACCCCGCGATCACTTCGCCTCGGCCTGCTGCGCTTCCGCCGCCTTCGCCGCCGCGTCGATCGCCGCGAGCGACTTGCGCACCTGGTTACGGTCCGTGGTGTACCAGAAGTCGGGCAGTGACGCCTTGAGATAGCCGCCGTACCTCGCGGTGGCCAGTCGCTGGTCCAGTACGGCGACCACGCCCCGGTCTCCCGACGCGCGGACGAGCCGGCCGGCGCCCTGGGCCATGAGCAGGGCCGCATGGGTGGCGGCCACCGCCATGAAGCCGTTGCCGCCCGCGTCCTCCACCGCCTTCTGCCGGGCACTCATCAGCGGATCGTCGGGGCGAGGGAACGGGATCTTGTCCATGACGACCAGCTGACAGCTCGGGCCGGGGACGTCGACGCCCTGCCACAGGGACAGGGTGCCGAACAGGCAGGTCTTCGGGTCGGCCGCGAAGTTCTTGATCAGCTCGCCGAGCGTCTCCTCGCCCTGGAGGAGGATCGGGAACCCGGGAATCCGGGAGCGCAGCTCCTCCGCCGCGAGCTGCGCGGCCCGCATGGACGAGAACAGCCCGAGGGTGCGACCGCCGGCCGCCTGGATGAGTTCCGTCAGCTCGTCGAGCATGTCGGAACGCTCACCGTCACGCGCGGGGCGCGAGAGGTGCTTGGCGACATAGAGGATGCCCTGCCTGGGGTAGTCGAAGGGCGAACCGACATCGACGCCCTTCCACTTCGGCAGGTCCTCGCCCGCGGCACCCTCCGGGCCCAGGCCCAGGGACGCACCGACGCCGTTGAAGTCGCCGCCCAGCTTGAGGGTCGCGGAGGTGAGGACGACGGCGCGGTCGGCGAAGAGCTTCTCCCTGAGCAGGCCCGAGACCGACATGGGAGCGACCCGCAGGGACGCGCCGAAGCGGTCGTGCCGCTCGAACCAGACGACATCCCATTCCGAGCCGTTCAGGACTCGCTCCGCCACGTCGTGCACCGTCTCCACCGAGGCCAGCGCCTGTTTGCGGACCGCGTCCTCGTCCTGCACCGACTTGTCACGTGTGGCACCGATGGCGGAGATGACCGTGCGGGCCGCGTCCCGCAGCGCCATCAGCGCGTAGCCGAGGTCTTCCGGGATCTCCTCCAGACGGCCCGGCAGGGCCAGCTCCATCAGCCGCTCGAAGCCCTCGGCGGCGGTCTGGAGCTGATCGGCGGCCTTCTCGTTCACCAGCTTGGCGGCCCGGCGCACCGCACGGTTGACCTGGCCGGGCGTGAGCTCGCCGGTCGCGACGCCGGTGACCCGGGAGACGAGCTCGTGAGCCTCGTCCACGATCAGCACCTCGTGCTGCGGCAGCACCGGCGCACCCTCGATGGCGTCGATGGCGAGCAGCGCGTGGTTCGTGACCACGACCTCGGCGAGCTTGGCACGCTCGCGGGCCGTCTCCGCGAAGCACTCCGCGCCGTACGCGCACTTCGACGCGCCCAGGCACTCCCGCGACGACACCGACACCTGCGCCCAGGCGCGGTCCGACACGCCCGGAGTGAGGTCGTCCCGGTCGCCGGTCTCCGTCTCGTCCGACCAGTCCCGCAGCCGCAGGAGGTCCTGGCCCAGCTTGCTGGTGGGCGCGGCGGCCTCGAACTGGTCGAAGAGTCCGTCTTCCTCGTCCTGCGGCATGCCCTCGTGCAGGCGGTGCAGGCAGAGATAGTTCGACCGGCCCTTGAGCATCGCGAACTCCGGGCGGCGGCGCAGCAGCGGGTGCAGGGCCTCCACCGTGCGCGGCAGGTCGCGCTCCACGAGCTGGCGCTGGAGTGCGAGCGTGGCCGTCGCGACGACCACTCTTTCCCCGTGCGCGAGCGCGGGCACGAGATAGCCGAGCGACTTTCCGGTGCCGGTGCCGGCCTGGACCAGCAGGTGGGATCCGTCGTCGATCGCCTCGGCGACCGCTTCGGCCATGGTCACCTGGCCGGGGCGCTCCGTGCCGCCGACGGCTGTGACGGCGGCATGCAGGAGTTCGGGGAGGGAGGGCTTCGTCATAGCCCGACCACCCTACGGCCCGGCACCGACAAAGGTGCGGTCAAGCGGGTGAGGGAGGGCGGGATCACGGCCTGGCTCCTGAGGGAAATGGGCTTCGGAAATTTCTCGGAACGCGGGAACTCCGCCGCCCCGCGCTTCGTACTACATGTGAACGCGCAGTCACACGGCGCTACATCACATCGCGCAGGACTCGGTCCCGGATCATGAGGGCGGCCCGCTTGCCGGGCAGGTCGACCTCGTCCGCGTACCGGAAGCCGGCGCTCAGGAACGCCGCGACGGAGGGGGTGTTGCGAAGATCGGGTTCCGCTACGACCCGTGCGCACGCGGGGCGCCGGTCGAGGATCAGGTCGGCTACGGCTCGGAGCAGGGCGGATCCCATCCCCCGCCCTCGATCCCCCGCCGCGCCGACGAGCAGGTGGATCCCGGTGTCATGGGGACGGGCCGGGTAGTGGCGGGCCAGTGGATCCAGGTCCGCCCGGTAGATCTCCCAGTAGCTCATCGGTGTGCCGTCCAGTACGCCGAGGCACGGCATGCTGCGTCCGTCGCCGGCCAGTTGGGCGCGCAGGTGGTCCTCCGTCCGGTTCCGGGGCCCGGCCAGCTCCCAGTACTCCGCGACGCAAGGGTCGTTCATCCAGCGATGGATGAGCGGCAGGTCTTCATCGAGGCGGACAGGAGCCAGTTGGAAGGAGCCGAAACGAGTGACCAGGGGGCCCCAGGTGTGAAGTTGGTCCAGGAGGCAGGAGGTGCCTGCGGCGAAGAGCGCGAGGTACTCGGCGGGCAGATGCAGGTCCAGCGTGTCCTCGCAGTCCCCCTCGTCGTCCTCGATGGCGAACCCGGTGAACGGGGCCCCACGGGTACCCATGCCGTCCGCTCGGGGGCCAAGGGTGCTCCCCCACGCCCGGCTTCGCTCGCGCGGGGGCGCCCCCACGTGGGCGGGGGCGCCCGGATCGGCGGGGGCGCCCGGATGCGCAGGGCCGGGGCCGGGGCCGGTGTTCGCGTCGGTGGGAGGCATGGTGCGCTCCTCTCAGGAGACGGGGTGGGTCATGGTCCTCGGAAGTGCGGGGCGAAGGTGCGATGCGTTCAGGAATGAAGGGGGTTGGCGATGGTGACGTAGACGGACTGGGTGTCGACCGGGCCGACGAGTTCGTCGAGGCCGTGCAGCCGGGTCAGCAGGTTGGCCTTGCAGCGCAGCACGGGTGAGTCGAGCAGGTGGCGGGGCAGGGCGGTGCGCAGGGCGTCGGGTCCTGCGGCGGCATCGGTCAGAAAGCGGCGGAAGGCCGCGAGGAGGAGTCGTTCGTCGGCCAGGCCTTGCGAGCCGAACGCACCGATCAGGCCCAGTACGTTGTTGATGGCGAGGTAGTAGGCGAAGCGTTCGTCGGCGACCTCGTCGGAGACGAAGGTGTCGGTGCGCTCGCCGATACCGGGCAGCCGGGCGTCCAGTTCGGCCCGCCGGGACTCGCGGAAGTAGTAGCCCTGGTTGTCGCGGTAGTAGCCGCCGGCGGGCCAGCCATGGCCGTCGAGCAGCAGCAGGGTGTTCTGCTGGTGTGCTTCGAGGGCGATGCCGGCCTCGCTGTCCAGCCAGAGCACGGGGCGGACGACCTGCTCCAGGTAGCGCAGGAACCACTCCGCGGCAACGGCTCCGACGGGCCGCCCGGTGCGTGCGGCGAGCCTCGCCACGAGCTCGGCCAGCCGGGAGCGCATGGGCCAGGCCGCCTGCTGGACCGAGGAGTCGCCGCCGGGTTCGGGAGCGGGCCGGGGCGAGACGAGTCCGGCGACACAGCCGGCGTCGTCGGCCGGACCGAACGGGTTGTGCCTGATCACCACGTCGAGTCCGGGCACGGGCCGGCCGTCCGGGTCGTCGACGGCGAGCCAGGCCGGGTCGCGGACGATGTCGAAGCAGGGGTGTACGGCCTGCCATTGCCTGGACAGCCCGGTGCGCAGCAACCGGTGCACCTCGACTCCTCGACGGAGTTCCTTGCGCAGGTTCTCCCGGCGGGAGTTGGTGATGCGCAGGCCCAGCGACAGTTTGAGCATCGCGGGGGCCCCGGATCGGTGGACCGTGCGCACGGAGGAGGTGGGATGCCAGCCGGTGCCGAGGGGACCGAGGTCCCGGAGGAGACCGGAGTCGAGCAGGGCGGCGACGGGTTCGCGATGGCCCAGTTCGCGGGCCTGCCACGGGTGCAGGGGGAGGGCGGCATGCCCGTCGGGCACGGGGAGGTCGGTTTCGGCGAGGCGTCGGGTGAGGTGGTCGGCGGGAACGGGACGACCGCGCTCGGTCCAGGCCGAGTCGGTGGCCAGGAGAGAGGGGGCGACAGCCATCCAGTGCAGGGGGAAGGATCCGCGCAACTCCGGTGAGTAGAGGCGGGCTTCTGCCTCGGTCAGGCCTTCCCGGCTTTTGGGGGTCGGGTGCAGGGGATGGCCGAGGAGGAGGGCCTGCTCGGCGGAGAGGAAGAGGTCGGGGGTGTCGGTGGGGTGCTCGCGCCGGTCGCGGATGAAGGTCGCGGTGCGGCGGAGGGAGTCGGCCACCCTGGCCACGAGATCGCCTGCGCCGTGCGGGTCGGCTGCGCTGCAGGTCTGGGCGCGGGAGGTGCTGCCGGTGTCACCGGGTGACTCCCGGGCGAGCAGCGCCGCCAAGGTGACGGCGTCGACGGCCGGGGCGGCGTCGGATGCGCTGGTCAGGCGTGGTGGACCGAAGCGGTGTGCGCCGGTCGGTGACCAGTAGCGGACGGGCACGAGCAGGGAGGTGCCGCTGGCCGGAAGCGGGAGGCGGAGGGTGCCACCGGTGGGGGCGGCGAGGTTGGTCTCGCGTGCCCAGCAGCGCAGCAGGTTCTCCACGGCGGCGGCCTGGGCCGCGATGTGCGGGTCGGGATGTTCCAGCAGGTCGGCGCCGGGCTCGGTCACCCGGGTGAGATCCGCGGTGCGCCTCTTCTGCGGGGGAACGGACTCGGCCAGCGGCACGGCAGAGGCCGGGGTGGCGGAGTCTCCCTGCTCGTCGGGAGCGCCGGAGCTGCCGTCGGGAGGGGGAGTGGCGTTCATGACGGCTCCTCGTGGCCGGCTGGGGTGGTGCTGGGCTCGTGCCGTCGCTCGGGCGCCGTTCCTTCGTGGCCGATGGTCGCCTCGGCGGCGTCGGCGGTTGGCCTGGCCGGGCCGAAGGGCCGGGGCGGCGGGGAGAGCGGGCTCGGGCGAGAGGGCTGTGGGTGTGTCATGGGAGGCCGTTTCGGCCTGACGTCCTTGGAGCGGGGTGCAGTGGGATGGCGAACGGCAGTGGTGCAAAGGCTGATTCCGGCTTCGAGGGCCGGGCGGTGGGGGTGCGGGCCTCAGCCCGTGCGGCGGCCGGGTCCGTGGTGTCTGTCGTGGTGTGCGCCGTGCTCTTCGTGACCGCGGGCGACCGCGGCCACCGCGTCCGACAGGCGGTCCAGAACGGCCGCCGCCTGCTCGTCGCTGATCGTGAGCGGGGGCAGCAGCCGGACCACGGCCGAGTGGCGGCCGCCGAGTTCGACGATCAGGCCGCGTTCGAGGCACTCCCGCTGTACGGCCACGGCGAGTTCGGGCGCGGCCGGGTGCGGGGCGGGGGTGGCCTCCGGATCCGTGGCCGCGGCGTGGTGGTCGAGGGGCTGGGGTCCCGGGCCCGCCGGGTCCACCAGCTCGACCCCGATCATCAGTCCGCGCCCCCGTACCTCGCCCACACACGCGAACTGGTCGACAAGTTCACCGAGTTGGCTCAGCATGCGGGCGCCGAGGTCGGCCGCTCGTTCGGCGAGGCCGTTCTCCCGGACGTGGGTGAGGGTCGCGGTGCCCGCGGCCATGGCGAGTTGGTTGCCCCGGAAGGTTCCGGCGTGGGCTCCGGGCTGCCAGACGTCGAGATCCTCGCGGTAGACGATCACGGCCAGCGGGAGGCTGCCGCCGATGGCCTTGGACAGGACCATGACGTCGGGGGTGACGCCACTGTGGTCGACGGCCCAGAAGGTGCCCGTCCTGCCCACTCCGGTCTGGATCTCGTCGGCGATCAGCGGGATGGACCGGTCCGCCGTGAGCCGGCGCATACGGCGCAGCCAGTCGTCCGGGCCGGGAATCACCCCGCCCTCGCCCTGGACGGGTTCCAGGATCATCCCGGCGGGCAGGGGCACGCCCGACTTGGGATCGTCGAGGAGGGACTCGGTCCAGCGGGCGGCGAGTTCGGCGCCACGGGGTCCGCCCACGCCGAAGGGGCAGCGGTAGTCCTGCGGATAGGGCAGGCGGGTGACCTGGACGTCATGGGCTCCGCCGGAGGCGGCCAGGGCGCCGGCTGTCATGCCGTGGTAGGCGCCGGTGAAGGCGAGGATGCCGGTGCGGCCGGTCGCGGCCCGGACCAGTTTGAGGGCGGCTTCGACGGCGTCGGTACCGGCCGGGCCGCAGAACTGGACGCGGGCGCGGTCGGCGAGTCCGGGCGGGAGGGTGCGGAACAGTTCGGTGATGAAGGCGTCCTTCACGGGGGTCGCCAGGTCGAGGACGGAGAGGGGAGCGCCGGAGTCGAGGACCCTGCGGATGGCTTCCAGGACGACCGGATGGTTGTGCCCGAGGGCGAGTGTGCCGGCGCCGGAGAGACAGTCCAGGTAGCGGCGGCCGTCGGCGCCCTCGATGGTGAGCCCTCGTGCCCGGACCGGGACGATGGGCAGGGCCCGGGCATAGGTGCGGGCGGAGGACTCACGCGCCGACTGGCGTCTGAGGATCCCCTCGTGCACCGCACGCGCTTCCCCGTGCCTGCCTCCAGCCATCGACTCCGTAACGGCCACGGCTCGCTGTCCTCCCCGCTGTCCAGAGGCGAGTTGATCCGCGGGGACCGGATACAGGCAGCTGGCCCCCCACCGCTACAACCGTGGACCGTCCGGTGGGTTACGGGTTTACGCGAGATCATTTGTGACGACGGGACGACAGCATGCGCGGCACACCGGGGAGCCGTCTCGGTGAGTGGACGTCAAATCGGGCAATCTGGGGATGACTGGCCTGGTCAGACGGCTTGTAGCCGAACCGTTGCCGTTCCGTCGGAAGTCCCCCACAGCGAGCGCATAGTGTGTGATGCCGTTCCTAGACGGTCGTGAGACCGGCGTGAACTCCTCATGAGTTCACGGCCGGTGGCACGGCCGAAGCGCCGAGTACCTTCACAGCAGGGGGAGTCACACCATGCGATCCATACGGCCGTCGTCCATCGTTCGGCGAGGGAGGGGCCCCCGCCGCACCTCCTCCGCACTGGCGGCCGTCGCCCTCGCCTCGGCCCTGGCACTGACCGCCACCGCCTGCAACGGCGGCGACAAGGCCGACGGCCAGCCGACCGCCTCCGCGACCGCGGCCGGCAGCGGCGACGGAAAGATCAGGATCCCGGACGACCTCAAGCAGAAGCTCAAGGAGCACGGGATCGACATCGACAAGTGGAAGAACGGCGCCTGGGAGAACTGGAACAAGCAGGACTGGCTGCGCGAGGCCAACGACTTCATCAACCCGATCATCAAGGGCCTGTGGGATCCGAGCCGGATGCGCCACGCCAACGACCCGAACAAGGGTGTCAACGACAACGACATCTCCGGTGACCAGGGCGTGACGGACCCGACCCCGCAGCCGGTGAAGGCCCAGGCGGTCGCGCCGCCGTACCACACCGACGCGGCCACCTCGGGCAAGGTGTTCTTCGACTCCCCCGAGGGCCACATGGTGTGCTCGGGCACGGTCGTGGAGGACCCCGCGCACCCGGGCAAGTCCAACCTGGTGTGGACGGCGGGTCACTGTGTGCACGCCGGCAAGAAGGGCGGCTGGTACCGCAACATGGCCTTCGTGCCGTCGTACAACAACTCCGGCAAGTCGGTGGCCCAGCTGCAGAACGCCAGCCGGTCCGAGATCGCCCCGTTCGGCGTCTGGTGGGCCGACGCGGCGCGGACCTCGCAGCAGTGGATCGACCAGGGCGGCGAGACCGGCGGCAACGGTGCCCCGTACGACTTCGCGGTGATCCATGTGACGCCGGAGCAGGGCAACGGCGGCAAGTCGCTGGAGGAGACCGTCGGCGGGGCGCTGCCGGTGAACTTCAACGCTCCGGCGGTGCCGAAGGTCAGCAGCATCACGGCGTCCGGCTACCCGGAGGCGGCTCCGTTCGACGGTCAGCTGCTCTACCAGTGCAAGGACAAGCCGGGTCGGCTGTCCATCGAGCAGTCGGCCCCGACGATGTACCGGATCGGCTGCACGATGACCGCGGGTTCCTCCGGAGGGGGCTGGGTGGAGACCGGTTCCGACGGCAAGCCGGCGCTGGTGTCGAACACGTCGATCGGTCCGGTGACCTCGGGCTGGCTCGCCGGGCCGCGGTTCGGTGACGTGGCCAAGGGTGTGTATCAGTCGGTGAGCAAGAAGTTCGCCGGGCAGTGAGTAAGCCGCATATTGACGCGGCCCCGCGCCCCTGAAGGGGCGCGAAAGGCCCGCTCCCCGACAAGGGAGCGGGCCTTTCGCATGGCCTTGGATCAGGCCGCGGACACCGGTGCGTACGGCGCCAGGTCCGCCGCGAGTTCCTCGTGCACCCGGACCTTGAGCAGGGTGCCCTCCGCGGTGTGCTCCTCGGAGATCACCTCGCCCTCGGTGTGGGCGCGGGCGACGAGCTTGCCGTGCGTGTACGGCACGAGGGCCTCGATCTCGACCGACGGACGCGGCAGATCGTCGTCGATCAGGGCGAGCAGCTTCTCGATGCCCCGGCCGGTGCGGGCCGAGACGGCGATGGAGCGCTTCTCGACCCTGAGCAGCCGCTGGAGGACCAGCGGGTCGGTCGCGTCCGCCTTGTTGATCACGACGATCTCGGGCACGTCGGTGGCGCCGACGTCCCGGATCACCTCGCGCACGGCGGCGAGCTGCTCCTCCGGGTTCGGGTGCGAGCCGTCCACCACGTGCAGGATCAGGTCGGAGTCGCCGACCTCCTCCATGGTGGAGCGGAACGCCTCGACCAGGTGGTGCGGCAGGTGCCGGACGAAGCCGACGGTGTCCGCCAGCGTGTACAGCCGGCCGCTCGGGGTCTCCGCCCGGCGGACGGTCGGGTCCAGGGTCGCGAACAGGGCGTTCTCGACCAGGACGCCCGCGCCGGTCAGGCGGTTGAGCAGGGAGGACTTGCCGGCGTTGGTGTAGCCCGCGATGGCGACGGACGGCACCTTGTTGCGCCGGCGCTCCTGGCGCTTGATCTCGCGGCCGGTCTTCATCTCCGCGATCTCCCGGCGCATCTTCGCCATCTTCTCGCGGATCCGTCGCCGGTCCGTCTCGATCTTGGTCTCACCGGGGCCACGCGTGGCGAGGCCGCCGCGACCGCCACCCATCTGCCGGGACAGCGACTGCCCCCAGCCGCGGAGCCTCGGCAGCATGTACTGCATCTGCGCGAGCGCGACCTGCGCCTTGCCCTCTCGGGACTTGGCGTGCTGGGCGAAGATGTCCAGGATCAGGGCCGTACGGTCGATGACCTTGACCTTGACGACGTCCTCCAGCTGGATCAGCTGGCCCGGGCTCAGCTCACCGTCGCAGATGACCGTGTCGGCGCCCGTTTCGAGGACGATGTCGCGCAGCTCCTGGGCCTTGCCGGAGCCGATGTAGGTGGCCGCGTCGGGCTTGTCCCGGCGCTGGATCACGCCGTCGAGAACGAGCGCGCCCGCGGTCTCCGCGAGGGCGGCCAGCTCCGCGAGGGAGTTGTCGGCGTCCTGAGCGGTGCCGGTGGTCCACACCCCGACGAGCACGACCCGCTCCAGCCGGAGCTGCCGGTACTCGACCTCGGTGACGTCCTCCAGCTCGGTGGACAGGCCCGCCACACGGCGCAGGGCCGCGCGCTCGGAGCGGTCGAACTGGTCGCCGTCCCGTTCGCCGTCGATCTCGTGGCTCCAGGCGACGTCCTCTTCCATCAGGGCATCGGCCCGAAGACCCTCGGGATAGGCGTACGCGAGGCGCTTGGCGTCCTGGGAAGGGGAAGAAGAGGAGGTCATTGGATCCTTACGTCGATGGGATGCCGTTTGCGGCGTCGGTGGGGCGGTCCTGCCGGACCGCGCATCTGGTCAACGTCCGGGCACCTCGGGAAATTCCGTGCCCCGGCTCGCGCCGACCCGATGATGGTCGCACGAGGCGGCCCGTGTCGTCACCGCGTTATCACGCGCTCCGCTTTGCCTTGTGCCCTGCGGACGTGTCCGGTGCCAGCTGCTTCCAGTCGGGGTGGCCGGGCATCGGCGGGGTCTTCTCGCCGTACAGCCAGGCCGTGAGGAAGCCGCTCAGGTCCTGGCCGGAGACCGCCGAGGCCAGCCGGACGAAGTCGGCGGTGGAGGCGGTGGAGTCCCGGTGTTCGCGGACCCAGCTCCGCTCCAGCTGCTCGAAGGCCGGTCGGCCGATCTTCTGGCGCAGGGCGTAGAGGACGAGCGCGGCGCCGTCGTACACGTTGGGCCGGAAGATGCTGATCTTCTGCTCGGGGGCGGGGGGCTTGGGCCGGGCGGGCGGGCCGCCGGACTCGCGCCAGCGGTCGGACGAGCCGTAGGCGGCCTTCATCCGGTCCTCCATGGACCGGTGCGCGGTCTCCTCGGCGTACAGCGCCTCGTACCAGGTGGCGTGTCCCTCGTTCAGCCAGACGTCGGACCAGCTGCGGGGGCTGACGCTGTCGCCGAACCACTGGTGGGACAGCTCGTGCACCATGATCGACTCGATGTACCACTTGGGGTAGGCGGGCTCGGTGAACAGGTTCTTCTCGAAGAGGGAGAGGGTCTGTGTCTCCAGCTCGAACCCGGTGGAGGCCTGTGCCATGAGCACGCCGTACGTCTCGAAGGGGAACTTCCCGACCTTGCTCTCCATCCAGGCGATCTGGCCGGGCGTCCTGGCGAGCCAGGGCTCGAGGGCCTTGGCGTCGGCACGGGGCACGACGTCACGCATCGGCAGGCCGTGCGGTCCCTCGCGGTGCAGCACGGCGGACCGGCCGATGGACACCTGGGCGAGTTCGGTGGCCATGGGGTGCTGGGTGCGGTAGGTCCAGGTCGTGCTGCGGCCGACCCGCTTCGTACCGGCGGGCAGACCGTTGGCGACGACGGTGTAGCCGTTCGGGGCGGTGATGTGGAAGGTGAACATCGCCTTGTCGGACGGGTGGTCGTTGCAGGGGAAGACCAGGTGGGCCGCGTCGGCCTGGTTGGCCATGGCGAGGCCGTCGGAGGTGCGCACCCAGCCGCCGTCCTGGTCCTTGGCGAAGACGGGATCGCTGGTGTGCTTCACGGTGATCCGGGTCCAGCGGCCCTGCGGGATGCCGTGTTCCGGCGTGACGACCAGGTCCTCGCCGGCGCCGGTGAAGGCCGCGGGCCGCCCGTCGACCTCGACGGACTGCACGGAGCCGTGCGCGAAGTCGAGGTTGATCCGGTCCAGGTCGGCGGTGGTCCGGGCGGCGATGGTGGTGACGGCCTGGAGCGGCTTGTCGTTGGTGCCGGGGTAGGTGAAGGACACGTCGTACGACGCCACGTCGTAGCCCGGGTTGCCCAGGTACGGGTAGAGCCGGTCGCCCACGCCGAGGGGCTCGGCCGGGGCCGCGGCGGCGAGGAGGCAGACGGAGACGGCGGAGGCGAACAGGGCCGCCTTCCGGTGCCGGGAGACCCGGGGCTGGGTCCGGGACGTCCTGGACTCGGTCCTTGACCGGGTCCGGGACTCGGAGGAGGCGCGGAGGCCGACGCGGGGGGTGAGCAGCATGCACCACCGCTACCAGTGCGTTCCCTTGCTCCGACGGCGACTCGCGCCCGGCCCACCCGAACGGGTTCGGTTCGGACGGCCTTCTGATCCAAGCCACCCCGTCGAACGCCCGGCGCTCCCGGTTGTGTCCACGCTCCCCGGTCGTGTCCTACGCTCCCCGGTCGCTCCCCGCGCCCCTCAGGAGCCCGGGGCCTGGTGCTGGGCGCGGGCCACGTCGTACACGCCCGGGACGTCCCGCATGGCGCGCATCAGGGCGGGGAGGCCGGCCGCGTCGGGGAGCAGCAGGGTGTATGTGTGCCGTACCCGCTGCTGGCTGGGCGGTTCCACGGTCGCCGAGACGATGTCGACGCCCGCCGAGGAGATCGCCTCGGTGAGGTCGGCGAGCAGATGAGGGCGGCCGAACGATTCAGCGACCAGTGTGACCCGGCACTCGGTGGTGTCCCCCCAGCGCACGCCGATCTCGGCGCGGCCTCTGCTCTTCATGTGCGCCACCGCGGCGCATTCCACCCGGTGCACCGTCACCACTCCCCCGCGTACCGCGAAGCCGGTGATCTCGTCGGGCGGCACGGGCGTACAGCACCGGGCGAGCCGTACGGAGGCCCCCGGCCGGTCCGTGAGGACGTCGGCGCCGCGAGAACGGGCCGCGGAACCGCTCTCGGCGGGTGCCGCGTCCGCCGGGCGGGACGCGGCCGTGCCCGGGGCCGCGTCGGGGCGCCGCGCGGGGACGGCGCCCTCCGCGGTTTCGGCGCGGCCGCCGGTCATGTCCTCCGTGCCGGTGCCGCCGCCGGGATGCGTCGCCAGCCAGCGCTGGATGGCGATACGGGCGGCCGGGGTGTGGGCGTGCTCCAGCCATTCGCGGGAGGGCTCGGAGGCCGGGTCCTGGCCCATGAGGAGCTGGACGGTGTCGCCGTCCTTCAGGACGGTGCTGAGGGTGGCCAGGCGGCCGTTGACGCGGGCGCCGATGCAGGCGTGCGCGTCCTCGCCGTACTGGGCGTACGCGGCGTCCACGCAGCTGGCGCCCTCGGGCAGGCCGAGCGTGCCGCCGTCGGGACGGAAGACGGTGATCTCGCGGTCCTGGGCCAGGTCCTCGCGCAGGGTGGACCAGAAGGTGTCGGGGTCGGGGGCGGCCTGCTGCCAGTCGAGGAGCCGGGAGAGCCAGCCGGGACGGGTGGGGTCGGCGCGCTCGCCGTCGGCGGGGGCGTCGGAGGAGGAGGTGTCGGACGCGGGGGCGTAGGGGTTGCCGAGGGCGACGACGCCGGCCTCGGCGACCTTGTGCATCTGGTGGGTGCGGATGAGGACTTCGACGACCTGGCCGTCGGAGCGGGCGACGGCGGTGTGCAGCGACTGGTAGAGGTTGAACTTCGGTACGGCGATGAAGTCCTTGAACTCCGAGACGACCGGCGTCATACAGGTGTGCAGTTCGCCGAGGACGCCGTAACAGTCGGCGTCCTCGCTCACCAGCACGAGCAGGCGGCCGAAGTCGGTGCCGCGCAGCCGTCCGCGTTTGCGGGCCACGCGGTGCACGGAGACGAAGTGCCGGGGTCGGATGAGGACTTCGGCCTGGATGCCGGCCTCGCGCAGTACCCCGCGCGTCTCGTCGGCGACCTCGGCGAGGGGGTCGTCGGAACGGGCGGCGTTCCGGGCGATGAGATCGCGTGTGTGCTCGTACTCCTCGGGGTGCAGGATGGCGAAGACCAGGTCCTCCATCTCGGTCTTCAGGGCCTGCACGCCGAGGCGTTCGGCGAGCGGGATGAGGACGTCGCGGGTGACCTTGGCGATCCGCGCCTGTTTCTCCGGGCGCATCACGCCGAGCGTGCGCATGTTGTGCAGGCGGTCGGCGAGTTTGATCGACATCACGCGCACGTCGCTGCCGGTGGCGACGAGCATCTTGCGGAAGGTCTCCGGTTCGGCGGCGGCTCCGTAGTCGACCTTCTCCAGTTTCGTGACGCCGTCGACCAGATAACGCACCTCCTCGCCGAACTGTTCCCGCACCTGGTCGAGCGTCACATCGGTGTCCTCGACGGTGTCGTGGAGCAGAGAGGCCGTCAAGGTCGTGGTCTCGGCGCCGAGTTCGGCGAGAATCAGGGTCACGGCGAGCGGGTGGGTGATGTACGGTTCACCGCTCTTGCGCATCTGGCCGCGGTGCGAGGACTCCGCGAGGACGTAGGCGCGGCGCAGCGGATCGAGGTCCGCGTCGGGGTGATGGGCGCGGTGCGCCTCCACGACATGGCCGATGGCGTCGGGCAGTTTGCCGCGCACGGCGGGGCCGAGCAGCGCGGCCCGGCCGAGCCTGCGCAGGTCGATCCGGGCCCGGGACTTCCTGCGGTCCGACCTGGGCACCGCGGGGGCGGTCGCCGCCGCGGACGCCGTGGGCGCTACCGGGCCAGGGGTCGCAGGGTTCGTGGCCTCCGCACTCATGGGCACCTCCGGCTCGTGGACCGGCGGACGGGGCCCCAGGGCGTACGCGGCTCAGGGATGGCGACGTTCCCCCGTCCGTGCCGGTGCTTGATGCTATCGAGCCCACCACGTGCGACCGACCGCCTCTCGCCGAGCGTGAAACGGATCACCCATTCGAGCGACGAAAAGGAGGTTTAGGGTTTGCGCCAACTGCCCTGGATTCGTCCGGGGCTTCGAACGCCCCGGGCACCGGAAACAGCTGCTCCGGGAGCCGTGGGCGTCCCCCTCGTGGTGACGCCGGGTCAGCGGACGGCGTTTTCCAGCCATTCGCCGTCGATCTCGCCCTCGGCGACGATCACGGCGGGTCCGGTCATCTCGATCTCCCCGTCGGGCCGCTCGGTGATGACCAGACGGCCGCCGGGCAGGTCGACGGTGTACGTGGCCGGGGTTCCGGTGACGGCCGGGTCGGCCCCGTCGCGCCGGGCGGCGGCCACGGCGACGGCGCACGCGCCCGTGCCGCAGGAGCGGGTCTCGCCGGAGCCGCGCTCGTGCACGCGCATGGCGACGTGGCCGGGGCCTCGGTCGACGACGAACTCGACGTTGACCCCGTCGGGGTAGGCGGCGGCCGGGCTGAACGGCGGCGGGTCGTACAGGTTGCCGGCCTGCGTGAGGTCGTCGACGAAGGCGACCGCGTGCGGGTTGCCCATGTTCACGTTGCGGGCGGGCCAGCTGTGCTCGCCGACACTCACCGTGACCTCGCCCTCCGGCAGGCGGGCGCGGCCCATGCCGACCGTGATGTCACCGTCCTTCGCGATGTGGACGGTCTTCACGCCCGCGCGCGTGGCGATGGCGAGGTCACCCTCCCCCACATGTCCGGCGTGCTGGAGGTAGCGCGCGAACACACGGACGCCGTTGCCGCACATCTCGGCGACCGAGCCGTCGCCGTTGCGGTAGTCCATGAACCACTCGGCGTCGGCCGCCATCGACGTGGCCTCGGGGTGCGCGGCGGAGCGCACGACGTGCAGCACCCCGTCGCCGCCGATGCCGGCCCGGCGGTCGCACAGGGCGGCGACGGCGGCCGGGCTCAGGTCGAGGGCGTTCTCCGGGTCCGGGACGATCACGAAGTCGTTCTCGGTGCCGTGACCCTTGAGGAAGGGGATCCGCGTGCGCGTGCTCATTCCTCGATCGTAAGGGACGGCAGCGCTCACGCTGCGGGCCGGCTGTTCAGCGGAGCCTTGCCACGCGCCAGACCGCGAGGACCGCGACCACGGCCACGAGGAGTACGTATCCGAGTACGACCCGCCAGTCCGGGCGGCGGCCCGAGCCGCGGGCCGGCAGGCCCGGCCAGGTGTAGCCCACGCGGCGGGCGGCCATCATGCCCCAGCCGGCGGCGCAGGAGCAGATCAGCAGGCCGAGCATGGCGATGACGGCGCCGCTGTCGCCGAAGTCGAAGGCGAGCGGGAAGGCGAACATCAGGGAGCCGACGGCGGACAGTCCCACGATGGGGGCGAGCTGCCAGAGGCGCAGCCGGCGCTGCGGGCGCAGCTCGACCTCGACCTCCGGACCGCCCGGGTACATCTCCTCGGGCTCCGGCCCGTCGTCGGTCACGCCGTCCGGCGTCTCGTCGAAGCCGTCGTCGGTCAGCCGGTCGCCGGTGAGGTGGTCGACGACGAGGTGGTCCGCGGCGAGCCGGTCGCCGGTGAGGTGGTCCGCGGTCAGCCGGTCCTCACCCAGGCAGTCGTCCAGGCAGTCGTCCAGGTGGTCGTCGGCCGGACGGCCGCCGGCCGGGTCCGGTTCGTCACCGGCGGTGGTGACGTGTTCGGCACTTTGTGCGGTGTCGCGAGGGCCGGCCTCCATCGCCACGCGCCCTCCCAACTAGGCTCCACTTGGTCGATCGAAGCTCGATGATGGCACGGCGTCGGAGGCCTCGATGACCGGCGGCGCATCCCGATGCCATGACGTGATCAGGCTGTAACCGGTCGTTCGACCAACGCCAGGGCCTGGTGCGGAAGTTCCCCGCGATCGGCCACGGCCCCACTCAACCAGTGCACCCGGGGATCGCGCCTGAACCACGAATCCTGACGGCGCGCGAAGCGCTTGGTCGCACGGACGGTCTCGGCCCGCGCTTCCTCTTCGGTGCACTCACCGGCGAGCGCCGCGAGCACCTGCTGGTAACCCAGCGCACGCGACGCCGTGCGCCCCTCGCGCAACCCCTCCGCCTCCAGTGCGCGCACCTCGTCCACGAGGCCCGCCTCCCACATACGGTCGACACGGCGTGCGATGCGGTCGTCCAGTTCCGGTCGTGCCACGTCGACGCCGATCTGGACGGTGTCGTACACGGAGTCGTGACCCGGCAGATTGGCGGTGAAGGGCCGGCCGGTGATCTCGATCACTTCGAGCGCCCGGACGATACGGCGGCCGTTGCTCGGCAGGATCGCGCGGGCGGCCTCCGGGTCGGCGGCGGCCAGCCGGGCGTGCAGCGCGCCGGAGCCGCGCAGCGCCAGCTCCTCCTCCAGGCGGGCCCGGACCTCGGGGTCGGTGCCGGGGAACTCCAGGTTGTCGACGGCCCCGCGAACGTACAGGCCGGAGCCGCCGACCAGGATCGGCCAGCGGCTCTCGGCGAGCAGTGCGTCGATCCGGTCGCGGGCCAGCTTCTGGTACTCGGCGACGGAGGCGGTGACCGTCACGTCCCAGATGTCCAGCAGGTGGTGCGGGATGCCGCCGCGCTCCTCGGGCGTCAGCTTGGCGGTGCCGATGTCCATCCCTCGGTACAGCTGCATGGAGTCCGCGTTGACGACCTCCCCGCCGAGCTGCTGGGCCAGGAAGACGCCGAGATCGGACTTTCCGGCCGCGGTGGGGCCGACGACGGCGATGACGCGGGGGGAGGAGGGTGCACTGCTCACCGCACCAGTCTCGCAAACCTCCTGGGGGCGCCTCGAACGAGTTACGTGACGGGTGGGGTTCCGGGTCGTTGCCCGTGGCGGATACCGCCATCCGGATCACGGGAGGCGGTGACCCGGGCGGCGCAACCGTACGCACCGGGTAACGCGGGAATTCGCCCGCACGAGTACCGTATGGAGTGGATATGGGCGTTTTTGCACGGCTCCTCGGCAGGTCGAAGGCGACTCCGGAGGCGTCGGCCGCCGAGGCGCAGACCGGCGCGGAGCCGGAGGAGGCCGAGGCGGCGGAAGCAGAGCCGGCGGAGGCGGAGGCGGAGGCGGCCGGGACGGCGGAGGCGAAGGGTACGGCCGGGGACGGGAGCGAGGACGTGGCGGCGGAGTCCGACGCCGCCGCGGACGACGCGTCCGAGGGCTCCGGCATCCCCAAGCAGCAGTCCGCCGAAGAGGCCGCCGACAGCGAGACCGGCGAGGGCGCCCGCAGGTAACTGGCCCGCGAGGGAAGGTGGACCATGGGGCTGTTGGACAACATGAAGGCCAAGCTCGGCCCGGCCAGGGACAAGGTGTCGGACCTCGCGCGGCAGCACGGGGACAAGGTGCAGCACGGTCTGGACAAGGCCGCCAAGGCCGTGGACGAGCGGACCAAGCACAAGTACAGCGACAGGATCCAGGCGGGCACGGGCAAGGCCAAGGAGGCGATGGACCGCCTCGCCCACAAGGAGGGTCCCGGCCCGGCCAGGACCACCGGAGATCCGACGCCCCCCACCCGTCCGGAGGGCCCGCCACCGGCATCCTGAGCCTCTTGGACGGCATGCGGATCGGCGGACGGTCGCGGAGCACACCGGCTCCCGGCCGTCCGCCGTTTCCGCCTGCGCGGGCGTGGGCTCGCGCGGGCCGGAGTCCCCGCCGTGCTAGGACCAGGTGGCCACCACGTACCCCACGCCGTACGGCGCGTCCTCGTACAGCAGCGCGCCGCTGAGGTTCGCGCCCTCCGCGGCGCCGGCCAGGACCTGCCAGGGGGCCCGGCCGGAGGCCTTCAGTTCGGCTGCCAGCTCGGCGTCCAGCGCCTGGACGGCCGCCACGTCCGCCGCGCCCAGCGCCCGCGCGACCTCGGCGTCGAAGGGTGCCGCCCGCTCGTCCAGGTAGCCCGGCGCCTTGACCGTGCGGCACGCGCTGGCGTCTCCCAGCACCAGCAGCGCCACCCGCCGGGCCTTGGCCCCGATCTCCCTGCCGGCTTCGGCACACCGCTCGGGCGCGAGCGGTTCGCCCACCCCGAGTCCCTCGATCGGGGCATCCGCCCAGCCGGTCCGCTCCAGCAGCCAGGCGCCGACGGCCAGCGACGGCGGCAGCTCGCGCTCGGAGACGGTGTCCCCGGCGGGACCCAGGCGCACCTCCACGCCGACCCCGAACCCGCGGAAGGACCCCGGCGCGCCCTGCGGAAACCATCCGCGCCCGCTCTGCTCGGCGGGCCCGACGACCACCAGGAGGTCCGGGCGGGCCGCGGCGAGCACCCCGAGCGCGTCGGCACAGGCCGAGCGCGCCGCGTCCATCTCGGGAGCGGCGCCCGCGGCCAGCTCGGGCACGAGCAGCGGAGGACAGGGACAGACTGCGGCGGCGACAAGCATGATCGGCAGGGTACGCCGCCAGGCGGTCGGTAGGTGCCGAGGCGGCCGAAGCGCGCCCCGGCCTCCGCGAACGTGCCGTCGGGCCGGGCCCGGTCAGTCGCAGCCGCAGCCGCTTGCCGTGGCGACCGGCAGCGGCTCCGGCACCCCGATCTTCGGCAGGCCGAGCATGACGCCGGCCGGCCCCGCGGGCTCGGCGGCGTTGCGCTTCTCCCAGGCGTCGCCCGCGCGCGTGCGGCGCACGGAGAGCACGGGGCCCTCGGCCAGGAGGTGGTGCGGGGCGGCGTAGGTCACCTCGACGGTGACGACGTCACCGGGGCGGACCTCCTGCTCCGGCTTGGTGAAGTGGACCAGCCGGTTGTCGGGGGCGCGGCCGGAGAGGCGGTGCGTGGCGCCGTCCTTGCGCCCCTCGCCCTCGGCGACCATCAGCTCGAGCGTGCGGCCGACCTGCTTCTTGTTCTCCTCCCAGGAGATCTCCTCCTGAAGGGCGACCAGCCGCTCGTAGCGGGCCTGGACGACCTCCTTGGGGATCTGGTCGTCCATGGTCGCGGCCGGGGTGCCGGGCCGCTTGGAGTACTGGAAGGTGAAGGCCTGCGCGAACCGCGCCTCACGGACCACGTGCAGGGTCTGCTCGAAGTCCTCCTCGGTCTCGCCGGGGAAGCCCACGATGATGTCGGTGGTGATCGCGGCGTGCGGGATGGCGGCCCGCACCTTCTCGATGATCCCGAGGTAGCGCTCCTGCCGGTAGGAGCGGCGCATCGCCTTCAGCACGGTGTCCGAGCCGGACTGCAGCGGCATGTGCAGCTGCGGCATCACGTTCGGGGTCTCGGCCATGGCGGCGATGACGTCGTCGGTGAAGTCACGGGGGTGCGGGGAGGTGAAGCGGACCCGCTCCAGGCCCTCGATGTTCCCGCAGGCGCGCAGCAGCTTGCTGAAGGCCTCGCGGTCGCCGATGTCGGAGCCGTAGGCGTTGACGTTCTGGCCGAGCAGCGTGATCTCGGAGACGCCCTCGGCGACCAGCGCCTCCACCTCGGCGAGGATGTCGCCGGGCCGGCGGTCCTTCTCCTTGCCGCGCAGCGCCGGGACGATGCAGAAGGTACAGGTGTTGTTGCACCCGACGGAGATCGACACCCAGGCCGCGTAGGCGCTCTCGCGCCGGGTCGGCAGGGTGGACGGGAAGGCCTCCAGAGACTCGGCGATCTCGACCTGCGCCTCCTCCTGCACGCGGGCGCGCTCCAGCAGGACCGGCAGCTTGCCGATGTTGTGCGTGCCGAAGACGACGTCCACCCAGGGCGCCTTCTTCACGATGGTGTCGCGGTCCTTCTGCGCGAGGCAGCCGCCGACCGCGATCTGCATGCCGGGCCGCGAGGCCTTCTTCGGCGCGAGCCGGCCGAGGTTGCCGTACAGCCGGTTGTCGGCGTTCTCCCGTACCGCGCAGGTGTTGAACACGACCACGTCCGCGTCCCCGTCCGACCCCTCGGGGGCCCGCACGTACCCGGCGTCTTCGAGCAGGCCGGCCAACCGCTCGGAATCGTGGACGTTCATCTGGCACCCGTAGGTGCGCACTTCATAGGTCTTGGGTGCCTGAACGTCCACTGCGGGGCTCCGGTCGCTGCTGCTGGTCATGGGTCAAGGGTAGGCGGTGCCCGGACATGCCGGTTCCGGGGTTCGGCCCCGCCCCCGGGCACCTACGGCCGGCCCGGAGGCCAGTACAGAGGCCGGAGGGCCAAGCGGCGGCTGTGGCGCCGGCGTCGCGAACGCGCCCCTCGCCGACGCCGGTGGATCACCAGGTCTTCGCGGCGGCCAGGAGGCACTCGCGGACGAGCGTGACGTGGGGGTTGGTGGAGCTGCCCGGGCGTTGGACGAGGTAGGCGGCGTTGATCGGGGGATCCTCCGGCTGGTGGAGCAGCCGGAGGGCACCGGAGGCGAGTTCGGTGCGGCACAGGTAGCTGGGCAGGACGCTCCAGCCGGCGCCGGCGGTGAGGGCGGTGAGGACACCGCGCAGGTCGGGGATGGTGATCGCGGCCTCGACGTGCAGGCGGCGGTCGAAGACATGACGCCAGTAGCGGCGGGCGATGGGCAGGTCCTCGGCATAGCTGATCAGCGGAAGGCTCTCCAGGGCGCTGGGCAGGTCCCGGCCCTTGAGTCGTTCGACCCATGCAGGGCCCGCGACCAGGACGAATTCCTCGTCGGCGAGGACTTCGGCGCGGAGCGTCCGGCCGCGGGGGCGGCGGGTGGCGACGAGGAGGTCGTGGCGTCCGGCCCGCAGTTCTTCGAGCAGCGGTTCGGTCAGTCCGATGGCCACCCGCAGCCGGACGCCCTGGGCGATCAGCGGAGCCAGCACCTTGAGGCCGGCGGCGCTCATGAACTCCGCGGGCCCCGCCAGATGCACCGGCTCCACCGTGCTGCCCGGTTCCTCCCCGGTGATGACGGCCAACTGGTCGAGGGGGGCCGACAGGCGGGTGGCGAGTTCGTCCGCATGAGGCAGTGGGGAGACGCCCTGCGCCCGGCGTTCGAACAGCTCGTGGCCCAGGCGGTGCTCCAGTGCCCGGATCTGCGTGGTGACGGTGGACTGCGACACGCTCAGCTGACGTGCGGCGGCGGTGAAGGAGCCCAGGCGGTGCACCGCCAGGAAGGTGCGCAGCAGGTTCAGGTCCAGCGGACCGGATCCCTGCGGGTCGTGAGCGCTCACGGTGTCGAGCGTACGAGGTGCGAAGGGCAGCCACGTGCCGTCCGTGCCCGGGAGGGGCATCGGTTCGTCGATACCTGGTATCGGTCTCTTCATTGGCCCAGATACTTCAGTACCTTTAATTTCGAGAGCTGAAGCACTGGCGTTCCGAGCACGAGCGGCAGAGCGTGAACCCCCGGACTCTCGGAGACCGCACCATGTCGAAGATCCTTTTTGTGATGACCGGCGCCGACCACTGGACGCTGGCGGACGGCACCAAGCACCCGACCGGCTTCTGGGCCGAGGAGGCCGTCGCCCCGTACCAGGCGTTCACGGCCGCCGGCCACGAGATCGTCGTCGCCACACCGGGCGGCGTCGTGCCGCCCCTGGACCAGGGCAGCCTGGCGCCGCAGTTCAACGGCGGCGAGGAGGGGGCGAGGAAGACGGCGGCCGCCCTCGCCTCGATCAGCGAGATCCAGCATCCCCTCAGGCTGGAGGACGTCGACCTCGACGACTACGCCGCCGTCTTCTACCCCGGTGGCCACGGCCCGATGGAGGACCTGGCGGTCAACGCCGACTCCGGCCGGCTGCTCACCTCGGCGCTGAAGTCCGGCAAGCCCCTCGGCGTGGTCTGTCACGCCCCGGCTGCCCTGCTCGCCGCGGTCGAGCAGGACGGCACCAACTCCTTCGCCGGGTACAAGGTGGCCGCGTTCACCAATGCGGAGGAGGCCCAGTCGGGTCTTGCGGACCAGGCGAAGTGGCTGCTGCAGGATCGTCTGACCGAGGTGGGTGTGCAGGTCCAGGTGGGCGAGCCCTGGGTTCCGAACGTCGTCGCGGACCGCAACCTCTTGACCGGCCAGAACCCCTCCTCCTCCGCGCCCCTGGCCGCGGAACTGCTGAGGAAGCTGGCCTGACCCACGCATCGCCGATCACGGAGGCAGGCCGCGCGCCAGATCGACGAGAACGGCGGCCTGGTCTCCTCGGTCTGCCACGGCGCCTGCGGACGCTCGTCATCACGCTGTCCGACGGCTCCCTGCAGAACCCCTGCTCCACCGAACTCCACCAAGGCGGTGACGGCCGAGATCATCGAGACCCTGCGCCGCCCTTCCGACAGCTCTGCGCACGGAGGAACGTCATGAAAGCAATATCGATCACGCAACCCGGGGGGCCGGACGTCCTGCAGTGGATCGATGCAGAAGATCCCGTCCCCGCAGCAGGAGAAGTGGTCATCGACGTCGTCGCCGGCGCCGTCAACCGGGCCGATCTGGCACAGCGGCTGGGGCTGTACCCGGTTCCGGAGGGAGCCTCGCCCTATCCGGGGCTGGAGGTCTCCGGACGGATCAGTGCCGTCGGCGAGGGTGTGACGCGTTGGCAGCCCGGCGACGAGGTGTGTGCGCTGCTGACCGGAGGCGGATACGCGCAGAAGGTCGCTGTTCCTGAAGGGCAGCTGCTCACGGTGCCCCAGGGCGTCAGCCTGGTCCAGGCGGCGGCGTTGCCGGAAGCCACCGCCACGGTGTGGTCCAACGTCTTCATGACGGGTGGCCTGAAGGCAGGCGAGACCTTCCTCATGCACGGCGGAGCCGGCGGCATCGGCACGGCGGCCATTCAGATCGCCAAGGCCCACGGCGCCCGCGTCGTCACCACCGTCGGCGGCCCCGAGCAGGCCGCCCGGGTCCGGGAACTCGGCGCCGACCTCGCGATCGACTACCGCACCGAGGACTTCGCCGAGTACGGCCCCTACGACGTGATCCTCGACGTCATCGGCGGCGATTACCTCCCGCGCAACGTCACGTCCCTGGCCCTCGACGGGCGCCTGGTCATCATCGGGCTGCAGAACGGTCTGACGGCCGAACTCAACCTCGTCGAACTCCTCGCCAGGCGCGCATCCGTGCACGGCACCACCCTGCGCTCCCGACGGGCCGGACAGAAAGCAGCCATCGTGGCCGAAGTCCAGGAACACGTATGGCCGTTGATCGAGAACGGAACCGTGCAGGTCGTCATCGACCGGACCCTGCCCATGGACCAGGCCGCAGAGGCGCATCGCCTCCTGGACGCCCGCCACATCGGCAAAATCGTCCTGCTCAACCCCGACGCGGCATGACTCGAGGAGTCACCGCAATGGCCCCCCGTGCTGCCGGGCGCACACTGTAAGCAGAAGGCCATGCGTCATGAGCCGCACAGGGAGGTCAGCCATGAGCACCCTCGAGCTGCATGTCGACGTCGACGTTCCGGTCGACAGGGCCTGGGAGACCCTGCACCGGGTGGAGAACTATCCGCGTTTCGTGCAAGGAGTGCGGGGCGCGCGTACGGAGGCCGGGGGGCGAGCACATCTGGAGGTCGAGACGGCTGGGCCGGCCCGCGAGGTCGAGGCCGAGGTGATGGACCGCGGTGAGCGTGTGATGGAGTGGCTCACCACGAGCGCTCCCGAGCTGACGGGCTCCTTCTCGGTCCAGCCGATCGACCAGAACCACACCCGGATCCAGGCACGACTGGAGTACGACCCGGCCACGGTCCACGACACCTTCGGCGGGCCCAAGGGTTTCGCCCAGACCAACGCGATCGAACGGCTGGTCCGCAGCGACCTGGAGCACTTCAAGGAGTACGTCGAGGGCAGCCGATAGGCCGGTCAGGTCTCCATCACGGCATCGCAGTCCTGGCAGACCACGGAGGCGTGTTCCGGGGGGTACCAGGGCGCTCCCGGGTGGTCGGACGGCTTCCAGCCGGCCGGCTCCATGGCGAAGGTGTCCTTGCCGCAGAGGGTCCGCGGTCCCGTGGCCGTGTGCGACCCCGGTGCCATCGGTGCCGCGTGCACCTTGCGGACGCGCCGTTGCGCGCCACTCGCCGGTCCTGTGGAGGAGCCGGTCGCGCCCGGCCTGTCGAGTTCGTAGACGACGATCTCGCTCATGTCTCCACCGTAGGCGTCGCCACCGGGTGATGGGGTGAACCAGGCCGTGAACGCCGTACCCGGAGAACCCGACGACCTCGTGCGGGCCCTCACGGCCGCCGGGGTCGGCGACGAGCGGCTGCTCGCGGCCGTGCGGACGACACCCCGGGCGGGATTCGTCCCGGCCGATCAGCTGGCCGCCGCCTACCGGGACGTACCCGTTGCCATCGGGCAGGGCCAGGTCACCACGCAGCCCTCGCTGTCCGCGATGATGATCGAGGGCCTCGGTCTGGACGGGTGCGAGCACGTCCTGGAGGTCGGTACGGGTCTGGGCTTCCAGACCGCTCTGCTCGCCCGGCTGGCCGCGGACGTGGTCAGCATCGAGATGCGGCCGGACCTGGCCCGCCAGGCACGCGTGAATCTCGCACGCCAGGGCGTGCGGAACGTGGAGCTGCGCGTCGGCGACGGCAGCGGCGGTGTACCGGACCGGGCTCCGTACGACGCCGTCCTCGTGTCGGCCGCGTTCCCCGAGGTGCCCGGGCCGCTGGCCGCACAGGTGCGCCCGGGTGGCCGCCTGGTGCAGCCGATCGGGCCGGGCGGGCACGAGCAGGTGGTGTGCTTCGAGCGCACCGCATCGGGACTGGTGCGGTTGCGGGTTCTGACCTCGGCCTGCTTCGTCCGGTTGCAGGGGCGGTACGGCTTCCCGCCGGACGAGTCGGGGTGGCGCTGAGCTGCTCCTTGGGCCGTGAGGTGTTCCTTGTGGTGTTCCTCGGCCTCGACTATTCGTCGGCGACGCGTACGACCGCCAGCGTGATGTTGTCGGGGCCGCCCGCCGCGATGGCCGCCTTCCACAGCTCGAAGGCAGCACGGCCGTCGTCGTGCTCCCGCATCACCTCGTCGAGCACCTCCGCCGGCAGCGGATCGGTCAGACCGTCGGTGCAGATGAGGTAGCGGGCGCCGGGAGACAGGGGCTCGGCCGTCACATGGGGGTGGACGGCGCGGTACGAAGGGCTGCCGCCCAGGCACTGGGTGACGATGGACGTGGTGTGCTGCCCGGGCTCGAGCGGGGGGCTGTCGTCGACGCTCACCTGGCGCAGCCCGTCGCGGGCAGCCGCGTAGACCCGGCTGTCGCCCACGTTGAACACCAGCAGCGAGCCGGGCTGCACGACGATGCCGGCGACCGTGGTGCCCATGGCGGCGAGCTCGGTCTCCTCCTCGCCCCCGGCGGCCGCGTACACGGCGCGGTTGCAGGCGTTCAGGGCGTTGCGGAGGGTGTCCTCGCTGCCCAGGGTGGGGCCGAGGGACGCGATCCGGCGGGCGACCAGGGAGCTGGCCAGGTCGCCGCCGGGATGCCCGCCGAGCCCGTCGGCGACGGCGACGACAAGGGGCGTGCCGATCGGGAAGACCAGGGTCTGCGGACTCTCCGTCACCGTGGCGCACAGGGTCCACGGCCCGACCGCGAGGCTGTCCTCGTTGCGCTCGCGGAGCAGCCCTGGATGACTCAGCGCGCTCACAGCCACGTACCGCATGGAACGCCACCGCCTTCCCGGACGGGCCACGGCCGGTCGGCTCGCTGCCCGTCGGCCAGCTGCCCGCGGCTCCAGGGTAGGCGCTCGGCGGACGAGCCGAGCTGCGTCGAAGCGCTTGCGCGCCCGGCGGCCGGACGGCGGCCGTCCGGTTCGGGTCAGGTGAGCGGCGGTGCCAAGGACGCGGTGACGGGTCCGTCGGGACGGACGGTGAGGCCGTACTCCGCCTTCGTGGGCCTGGAGTGGAAGGAGAGGGTGTGGACCGGCAGCAGGTGTTCGAGGAGGGCGGTCGATTCGCGGAGCGCGAACTGGACACCGAGGCAGGCGCGGGGACCGATCCCGAAGGGGAGGTAGGCGCCCGGGTGGGTGGGCCGTCCGTCCGGGACGGTGAAGCGCCGGGGGTCGAACCGCTCGGGGTCCGGCCAGAGTTCGGGGTCGCGGTGCGTGAGGTAGGGGCAGACCAGGATGTCGGTGCCGGCCGCTACGGTGTGACCGGCGAGGGTGTCGTCCTCGGCAGCGTGGCGGGGCAGGATCCAGGCGGCCGGGTACAGCCGAAGCGTCTCGTGGACCAGGGCCTGGACGGCCCGGCGGCGCTGCGCCGAGCCCTCGCCGCCGACGGCCAGAGCTTGTTCACGGGCGGCGGGGTACTGGTCGAGCAACAGGTAGAGCCAGGTCAGGGTGGTGGCGGTGGTCTCGTGCCCGGCCGAGAGCAGCGTGACCAGCTCGTCGCGGATCAGCCGGTCGGTGTACTCGGGGTGCTCGTCGGCGGCGTCGATCAGGACGTGCAGCAGGCCCGGCCCGTCGGGGCCGGCCGCCCCGGCGCGGGCGGTGTCGACGGCATGCCGCGCGACGGCGTCGATCCGGGCGAGATCGGCGGCGACGGCGTCCTGGGCGGCGGTGACATCCGCGGGCAGCGTCGGAAGGGCGGCCGCCACGGCGGCCACGGCCGCCAGCTCGCGCTCGGTCCCGTCGTCGAGGGCGTGCCCGGTGAGAGAGCGCCAGATGGCGTCGAGGGCGAAGCGGCGCATCTCGCGTACGACGTCCAGGGTCTGGCCGGTACGGGCGTACCCTTCCCAGCGCCCGGCTGTGGTCCGGGCGGCCGCGTTGATCCGCTGTTCATGGCGCCGCATCCCGGTGCCGGTGAACTGGGACTGCAGCAAGCGCCGTTGCCGCTTCCACGCCGCACCGGTGGCGGCGAGGACACCGTCGCCGATCAGCAGCCGGGCGCGGTGCGAGCGCTTGACGTACCGCTCGGGGTGCCGGGCGAGTACGTGCTGGACCGCCTGCGGGTCGGTGACGAGAACGGTGCGGGCCGGCCCGAGCCGGAAGCCGGCGACGCCACCGCAGCGCTCGCGCACCTGGGACAGCAGCTCCACCAGCTCGCCGCCCGCCGAACGCCAGCCCTCGACGAGTGCGGGCTCGACCTCGGGAACTGGCCGTCCCGTTCCCGGAACGCGCGCAAGGGAGCCGGTACCGGCTTCGATGTCCATGATCTCTTCTACCCCGTCCCGGCACGACAGAAGCGCACGCGAGAGAGGGGAAGGAGCCCTGGCGCCTTCGGAAAACCCGGTGGAGACCGGGAGCCCGTCACGCCTAAGGTCGCGGAATGAGCACTCGCACCTTCCGGATCACCGTACGCGGCGCCTTCGACGGTCTCACCGACGCGCAGCGGGCCGAGCTGCTGGCCGACGCCGCCGAACACGACGTACTGCGCGCCGCGTTCACCCCCGAGGGCAACCTCACCTACGACATCGCCGCCCGGCCGGCCTTCGTCTTCCGTTTCTCCGACACCGGGGACGAGGAAGAGGACATCCTGGAGGCGACCGAGCGGGCCGAGGACGCGGCGAAGGCCTGGCTGGCCGAGCGCGGCTACGGCTTCAAGAACCTCCGCTCCACCGCCGAGGACCTCTCCCAGGCGCCGATGGGCAAGCGGCAGCGACGGGCGGCGCGTTCGAGTGGCGCATGAACTTGAGTACTCAAGGAGGGAGCAATGAAGGCGAGCGGCCATGAGTGACGCCCTGGACGCGGCCCTGCGACTGGTGCGAGCCCAGGCAGCGCTCGTGCGGCGCTTCGACTCCCGGCTGAGCGCGCTGCACGGCGTGAGCCTCGCCGACTTCACCCTGCTGCTGCGACTGAGCCAGGCTCCCGGCCACCGCATGCGGCGGGTCGACCTCGCCGAAGCACTGGGCCTGACCGCCTCCGGGGTCACGCGCGGGCTCGCGCCACTGGAGCGGATCGGGCTGGTGACCCGCGAGGCCGATGCCCGGGACGCGCGCGTGGCCTACGCGTCGCTGACCGGGACGGGCCGACGGCGACTGAAGGAGATGCTGGCGACGGCCGAGGAGACCGCCACCGAGGCCTTCGCCGCACCCACGCTGAACGCCGAGGACATCACACGGCTGTCGTCCCTGCTGACCCGCCTCGGCGGCACCGGCCTGGCCGTCCCCTGAGCCGGAGAGACACCCCCCGCATCGCCGGTTTCCGGTCCCGGCGTGACGCGAACTCGCCGTGGTGCAGGTCACCTTGAGATGTGGCCGGATTGTGAGGGGTCCCCGCACAAAGGCATGGCATGCTCATGGCTCGTTCATGAGTTACCGGCCGGTTCTACCGCCAAGTAGCCCGCTCGTCCGGTACCTCTCTGCCACCCCCCACTCCACACAGGACCGACCATGCGCAGACGCATGCGGCACAGACGTGCCCTGCTGCCCGCCTTCGCCGTGACCACCCTCTTCCTCTCCGCGGCCTGTTCCTCACCCGGCTCGCACGCCGGACCGTCGGCGACCGCCGGGCACGGCCGGCAGGTCGCCGCCGACCGGCCCGCCGACGGCACGGACGGCTCACTCGCCGTCGCCGCCGCGCCCGCCACCACCGCGACCGGCACGACCGCCGCGACCGCCGCGGCGGGGCCGGCCGGCTCCGGGCAGCGTGCCCGCAGGACGGCGCTCGCCATCGGCTCGTACGACAGCCACACCCGGCGCGCCGTCCTCACCGACAAGCCCGTCCGGCACGGGAGTTCATCGCCCGCCTCCCCGGCGGCCTCCCCCACCCCCTCCGGAGCCCCGTACAAGGCCGCTGTCGGCGATGTCATCGCCAGCGCGCCCGCGCCCGGCGCGCCGGACGGGCTGCTCGCCAAGGTCACCAAGGTGATCGGCAAGACCGGCGGTGGCACCGAGGTGCAGACGGAACCGGCCACCCTCAACGCGCTGCTCGGCGACGAGACGGCGAAGGGCGCCGTACCGGTCGACCCGTCGTCCTTCACCGTCGACAAACTGCTGCCCGGTGTGAAGGTGTCCTGGGCGAAGACCGGTCACGTGCACGCCGGCCCCAAGGGTGCCACGCTGCCGCTCGGCAGTCTCCGGCTCGACGTGAGCGCCGGCATCCCGACGGCCCCGAACGCCCCGGTCTCCGCCGCCGCCTCGGTGAACGGCTTCGTCCAGGTCGCCCCCCAGGTCGACTTCGCCTACGGCGGCGCCGGTACCGATGCCCCGCCCGGCTCCGCCTACCTCGGCGTGTCCGGCGACTGGACCTCCGGCTGGGCGGTCGAGGGCCGGGCAGCCGCGGCCACCGGTACCCCGCTGCGGATCCCGTTCGCCAAGCTGCACGCCGACCCCGTCCTCGAGGTCGGCCCGGTCCCCGTGGTCGTCAACCTCGACCTGACCGCCTACGTCCAGATCAGCGGCGACGGGCGGGTCACCGTCGACGTCCAGCAGAACCTCAGGGGCGACTTCAAGGCGGGCGGCACCTTCGGCCCGGCCCGGGGCTGGACGCCGGTCAGCTCCTCGGACATGACGAGCACGCCCGTACGTGCCTCCGTCACCACCGCCGGGACCGTGAAGACGGCGCTCGGGGCCGAGGCCTCCGTCGGCCTCTACGGCGCCGTCGGTGTCACCGCCGACCTGGCTCCGTATCTGCGCGGCGAGGCCTCCGGCACGGTCACGGCCTCCTCCGACGGCGGCGCGGCGAAGGCCGCGGGCGCCTGGGGCGTGTACGGCGGGGTCGACCTGTCCGGGACCCTGCGGCTCCAGCTCTCCGTCTTCGGCACACCGGTCATCCAGCGGAGCATTCCGCTGGGCAGCCTGAACCGCGAGTGGAAGCTGGCGGGCGGCACCTTCTAGGCGCTCGCCTGCGCAGAACTGTCCTGCGCCGCCGGTATCCAGCCCTGGCGGCGCAGTACGGCCGACACGTCCGGCGCCCGGTAGTGCTCCCCCTTGAGGACCTTGCCGTCGGCCCGGCGGGCGACCTGTCCGTCCGGGCCGAGCTTGCTCATGTTGGCCCGGTGGATCTCGGCGATCACCTGGTCGAGGTCGATGCCGTGCACCAGCGCCGTGCCGTACGCCACATAGACCACGTCCGCCAGTTCGTGCGCGAGCTTGTCCAGCGGGCCGGCGACCGCGACCTCGGCGACCTCCGCGGCCTCCTCGGCGAGCAGTTCCCCACGGTGCGCGGCCAGTTCGGGGTCCACCTCCGCCGGCGTGGTGCGGGCGTCGAGGCCGAAGGCGCGGTGGAACTCTCGGACGAGGTCGGCGGGAGAAGTGCTCATGCGACGACTCTAACGGCCACCACTGACACAGCCCTCCGTCCGCCTCCGGAGCCCGGAGTGACCCCCGAGTGACCCCGGAGTGACCCCGGCCCTGGTCAGCGTCGCACCCGGCCTGGCAGGATCGCCGCATGTCCAAGGTCTTCCCCCGTTTCAGCAGGCGCCGGGCGCTGCCGGCCGCGGCCACCGGTGCCGTGGTGCTCGGGCTGCTGCTGTGGTGGCTGCTGCCGCTCGGCGAGAAGCCGCCGAGCGGGACGATCGTCTTCAGCACGGGCACGCCCCGGGGGGTCTACCAGGAGTACGGCGAGCGGCTGCGCGCCGAGTTCGCCAAGGACATGCCCAACCTGAAGGTGAAGCTCCTGAACAGCGCCGGCTCGCAGGAGAACGTGCAGCGGGTGGCGACCGGCAAGGCCGACTTCACCATCGCGGCGGCCGACGCGGTGGAGGCGTACGAGCTGCGGCACGGCAGCGGCGCCGAGCGCCTGCGCGGGGTGGCCCGGCTCTACGACGACTACGTCCACCTCGTCGTGCGCAGTGACTCGGACATCAGAAGCGTCGCGGACCTGCGGCACAAGCGGGTGGCGACCGGGCTGCCGGACTCCGGGGTACGGCTGATAGCCGACCGGCTGCTCAAGGCCGCCGGCATCGATCCCCACAAGGACATCACCCCGGTCGCGGACGGCATCGACACCGGGCCCGACCAGCTGGAGCAGCGCAGGATCGACGCCTTCTTCTGGTCGGGCGGCCTGCCCACCAAGGGACTTGCCGCGCTGGCCCAGAAGTCCGCCTTCAAGTTCGTGCCGATCGGGGGCGACCTGGTCACCAAGCTGCACGGCCAGGGCGAGGAGGCGCGCTACTACCGGGCCACCAACATCCCCGAGTCGGCCTACCCGGCCGTACAGCAGGGCACCGAGGTCCCGACGATCGCCGTGTCCAACCTCCTGATGACCCGCGCGGACATGGACCCCAGGCTCACCGAATGGGTGACCCGCACCGTCATCAAGAGCCGCGACGACATCGGCGCGCATGTCCACTCCGCCCAACTGGTCGATCTGCGGACCGCCATCTACACCGATCCGCTGCCCCTCCAGGAGGGTGCGCGCCGCTACTACATCTCGATGAAGCCGTAGCGGGGCCCGGGGCCGATCCCCGCAAGCCTCGCCGTCGAGCCGCACCCCGTGCCCCGGCCCCCGGTCACGGCTCCGCGTGTCTGGGCACCGTCACCGTCACCCGTAGTCCCCGCGGCTCATGGTGGGTGTAGGCGATCGAGCCGCCGCCCGCCGTGAGCAGCGTGTGCACGATGGACAGGCCGAGGCCCGAGCCCTTGATGTTCTGGTGGCGGCCGCTGCGCCAGAACCGGTCGCCCACGCGCGCGAGTTCCTCGTCGCTGAGACCGGGCCCGCTGTCGGTGACGACGACCGTGGACCTGTCGCCGTCGGCGGCCACGGTGACCTCCACCGTGCCGCCCTCGGGGGAGAACTTCACGGCGTTGTCGATCACGGCGTCCAGGGCGCTGGACAGGGTGATCGGGTCCGCCCAGGCGGTCGTGGGCGGGCAGTCCCCGGTCAGCCGGACGCCGTTGGCCTCGGCGGCCGGAGACCAGGCGGCGACCCGCTCCTCGGCGAGGGCGCCGATGTCGGTCAGCCTCAGGTCGGCCTCGGCGTGCTCGGCCAGCGCCAGGTCCAGCAGGTCGTCCAGGACCTGGGCGAGGCGCTTGCCCTCGGTGCGGACCGAGGCGATCTCCTCGTTGTCCTCGGGGAGTTCGAGGGCGAGCAGTTCGATGCGCAGCAGCAGCGCCGCGAGCGGGTTGCGCAGCTGGTGCGAGGCGTCCGCGACGAAGGCGCGCTGCTGCTCCAGCACGTCCTCGACGTTGTCCGCCATCTCGTTGAACGAGCGGGCGAGCCGTCTGAGTTCCGGCGGTCCCCCACCGACCGCGACCCGCGACTTCAGCCGTCCGGTGGCGATGTCGTGGGTGGTGGCGTCGAGGACCCGTACCGGTCTGAGCACCCAGCCCGTCAGCCGCAGCGCCGCGCCGACGGCCAGCAGCATCGCCGCGATCTCGCCGGCCCCGATGATCAGCCAGCCGCGCAGCGTCCGCGAACGCATCTGCCCGGTGGGCGAGTCGGTGACCACGACCGCCACGACGTCCCCGTCCCGGATCACCGGGGAGGCCACGACCAGCCGGGTGCGCTGCCAGGGCCACACCTGCCGAGGGTCATGGCTGCGCCGGCTGAGCAGCGCCTCCTCGAACGCCTCCCGCAACTCCCCCGTCCGCGGGACGAACCAGTCGTCGGGGGCGTTGACCATCGCCGAGCCGTTGCGGTAGAAGACGCCCGCGCGGATGCCGTAGACGCCGTAGTAGCTGGCGAGTTCGCTGCGCAGGGCCTCCAGGCGCTCGCCGGTGCTGGTGCGGCGCGATCCGCCGGGCCCGTCGGTGACGAACTGGGCGAGCGCCGCGAAGCGTGCCGTGTCGTCGATGCGGTCGACCACGACCTTCTGCTGCTGTGCGGCGGCCAGGCTGACGGCGAGCGGAAGCCCGAGGGCGAGGAGGACGGCCGCCATCAGGATGATGAGCAGCGGCAGCAGACGTGCGCGCACCCGTCCCCGCTAGGCGGCCGGGGCGACGAGCCGGTAGCCGACGCCGCGTACGGTCTCGATCAGCGCGGGCATGCGCAGTTTGGCGCGCAGGGAGGCGACGTGCACCTCCAGGGTGCGGCCGGTGCCCTCCCAGCTGGTGCGCCAGACCTCGCTGATGATCTGCTCCCGCCGGAAGACGACTCCGGGGCGCTGCGCGAGCAGGGCGAGCAGGTCGAACTCCTTGCGGGTCAGTTGGACAACCGAACCGTCCACGGTGACCTGCCGGGTGGGCAGTTCGATGCGTACGGGACCGAGATGCAGCGCGCTCTCGCCGCCGGTCGCCGGGTCCTCGTGGACGCTTCGCCGGCTGACGGCGTGGATACGGGCGAGCAGTTCCCCGGTGTCGTACGGCTTCACCACGTAGTCGTCGGCGCCCAGGTTGAGCCCGTGGATGCGGGAGCGGACGTCGGAGCGGGCCGTCACCATGATCACCGGGGTGCTGGTGCGCTTGCGTATCTTGCCGCAGACCTCGTAGCCGTCCTGGTCGGGCAGGCCCAGGTCCAGCAGGACCACGCCGAAACCGTCGCCCTCGGGGACCAGCGCCTGCAGGGCCTCCTCGCCGCTGCGCGCGTGGGTGACGTCGAAACCGTGACGCGCGAGTACGGCGGACAGGGCCGCGGCGACGTGATTGTCGTCCTCGACGAGCAGCAGTCTCATCCCGGCCCCCTCCGGTTCAGCGGTCGTACGGTCTCGGTTCACGCGGGTCCGGTACGCCACGCGCGCGTGCACCATGGCAGTCACGCCGATGGATAAGGACGGCGTCAAGGGGCTTCCGGTTGCCTGCCGCTTCCGTTATCCGGCCGATACACGCAAGGGCGGCAGGTGCTACCACACGTGTCCGACTGCTATCGGATCGTGATGCTCAGATCTCCCTCAGATGTGATGACGCAGGTCACAGCCGCTCACTACTGTCCTCCGAAACCGAGGAGGACGGAGCCCGAGAGCGATGACCAATGTATCGGTGACCAAGGAAGACGTGGTCACGTCCGACGAACTGGTCGTCCTGAAGAGCGTCAACAAGCACTTCGGCGCGTTGCACGTTCTCCAGGACATCGACCTGACGATCGCCCGCGGCGAGGTCGTCGTGGTCATCGGGCCCTCCGGGTCCGGAAAGTCGACCCTGTGCCGGACCATCAACCGCCTGGAGACGATCGACGAGGGCACCATCACCATCGACGGCAAGCCCCTGCCCCAGGAGGGCAAGGAGCTGGCCCGGCTGCGGGCGGACGTCGGGATGGTCTTCCAGTCCTTCAACCTCTTCGCGCACAAGACCGTGCTCGAGAACGTGATGCTGGGCCAGCTCAAGGTCCGCAAGACGGACAAGAAGCAGGCCGAGGAGAAGGCCCGGTCCCTGCTCGACCGGGTCGGCGTGGGCACCCAGGCCGACAAGTATCCCGCCCAGCTGTCCGGCGGCCAGCAGCAGCGCGTCGCCATCGCGCGGGCACTGGCGATGGGCCCGAAGGTCATGCTCTTCGACGAGCCGACCTCCGCCCTCGACCCCGAGATGATCAACGAGGTCCTCGAGGTCATGCAGCAGCTCGCCCGTGAGGGCATGACGATGGTCGTCGTCACCCATGAGATGGGCTTCGCACGATCGGCTGCGAACCGCGTGGTCTTCATGGCCGACGGCCGGATCGTCGAACAGGCTGCGCCCGACCAGTTCTTCAGCAACCCGCGCAGCGACCGGGCCAAGGACTTCCTGTCCAAGATCCTGCACCACTGACGGCGCCGCGCTGCTCAGCGCCCCTGGGTCGCCTTTTCCAACGGACCTCGTTCCGCACCACATCAAAGGATGTTCACCATGAAGCTCCGCAAGGTCACCGCCGCCTCGGCCGCCGTCCTCGCCCTCGCCCTGTCCGCCACCGCGTGCGGCGGCGGCAAGAAGAACGACAGCGGTTCCTCCGGCGGTGGCAAGAAGATCGCGATCGGCATCAAGTTCGACCAGCCGGGCCTCGGCCAGAAGACCCCGCAGGGCTACGCGGGCTTCGACGTCGACGTGGCCACCTACGTTGCCAAGAAGCTCGGCTACAGCGCGGACCAGATCGAGTGGAAGGAGTCGAAGAGCGCCGACCGCGAGACCATGCTGCAGCGCGGTGACGTCGACTTCATCGCCGCGACCTACTCGATCACGCCGAAGCGTGAGGCGAAGGTCGACTTCGCCGGCCCGTACCTGCTGGCCCACCAGGACGTGCTGCTGCGCGCGGACGAGACGAAGATCAAGTCTCCGGCGGATCTGAACGGCAAGAAGCTCTGCTCGGTGGCCGGCTCGACCTCGGCGCAGAACGTCCACGACAAGCTGGCTCCCAAGGCCAACCTCGTGACGTACCCGACCTACTCGGCCTGTCTGGGCGGTCTGCAGAGTGGCGCGATCGACGCCCTCACCACGGACGACTCGATCCTCGCGGGCTACGCCTCCCAGGCCCAGTTCAAGGGCAAGTTCAAGCTGGGCGGCTTCAAGATGACCAATGAGAACTACGGCATCGGCGTCAAGAAGGGCAGCGACCTCAAGGCCAAGATCAACAAGGCCCTTGAGGAGATGGTCTCCGACGGCTCGTGGGAGACGGCCGTGAAGAAGAACTTCGGCCCGGCCGGCTACAAGAACGAGCCCGCCCCGAAGATCGGCGACATCAAGAGCTGAGGCAACGCCCCGCCGGTGCGCCGCCTCTGAACACGGCGGCGCACCGGGGCATCCCTACACGCGGAAGCGCGGGAGATCGTGTTCGACTTTCTTGACAAGTACGACGTGCTGGGCGCCTTCTGGACGACGGTGCAGCTGACGCTGCTGTCGGCCGTGGGCTCCCTGGTCTGGGGCACTCTGCTGGCCGCCATGCGAGTGGGCCCGGTGCCGCTGATGCGCGGTTTCGGCACCGCCTATGTGAACATCGTGCGGAACATCCCGCTCACGGTGATCATCCTGTTCTCCTCCCTCGGCCTCAACCAGACGCTGGGGATCAGCCTCGGTGCGGACGACTTCAAGACGATCAACTTCCGGCTGGCCGTGCTCGGTCTGATCGTCTACACCTCCGCCTTCGTCTGCGAGGCGATCCGTGCCGGCATCAACACCGTGCCGGTCGGCCAGGCGGAGGCGGCGCGAGCCATCGGTCTCAGCTTCAACCAGGTGCTGGGCCTGGTCGTACTGCCGCAGGCCTTCCGCGCGACCGTCGGCCCGCTGACCAACGTACTGATCGCGTTGACCAAGAACACGACCGTGGCCGCCGCAATCGGTGTGACGGAGGCGGCGCTCCTGATGAAGGACATGATCGAGAACGAGGCGCAGCTGCTGGCGATCTCCGCCGTCATCGCCTTCGGGTTCGTCTGCCTGACCCTGCCGACCGGTCTGATCCTCGGCTGGGTGGGCAAGAAGGTGGCGGTGAAGCGATGAGCTCGGTCCTGTACGACGTCCAGGGGCCCCGCGCCAAGCGGCGCAACATCCTGTACACGGCGGTCTTCCTGATCGCCCTCGCGGCCGTCGCGTGGTGGGTGTACAAGTCGTTCGACGACAAGGGGCAGCTGGACTGGGCGCTGTGGAAGCCCTTCTTCAGCGGCACCGAGGCGTATACGACGTACATATGGCCCGGTCTGCAGAAGACCCTGGAAGCGGCGGCCCTGGCGATGGTCATCGCGCTTCCGCTCGGCGCCGTCCTCGGTATCGCCCGGCTCTCGGACCACCTGTGGGTGCGCGTCCCGGCCACGATCGTGATCGAGTTCTTCCGCGCGATCCCCGTCCTGGTCCTGATGATCTTCGGGCTCGCACTCTTCGCCCAGTACACCGACGTCAGTTCGGACGACCGGCCGTTCTACGCGGTCGTCACCGGCCTGGTGCTGTACAACGCGTCGGTGCTCGCGGAGATCGTCCGCGCGGGCATCCTCGCCCTGCCGAAGGGACAGTCCGAGGCGGCCCTGGCGATCGGCCTGCGCAAGGGGCAGATGATGCGGCTCATCCTGCTGCCGCAGTCGGTCACCGCCATGCTCCCGGCCATCGTCAGCCAGCTGGTGGTCATCGTGAAGGACACCGCCCTCGGCGGCGCGGTCCTCACCTTCCCCGAACTGATGGCCTCGGCCAACACGATGTCCGGCTACTACGGCGACATGATCGCCTCGCTGACCGTGGTGGCCGTGATCTTCGTGATCATCAACTTCTCCCTGACCTCGTTCGCGAGCTGGCTGGAGGGCCGGCTGCGGCGCGGCAAGAAGTCGACCGGCGCGATGCTCGGCGTCGAGGACACCGTGGGCATCCCGGGCCACGCGGGAACGGGAACCGCCGCCTGACGCCCGGTCAGAGCCGAAAGCATCACCCGGAGGCAGTGGCGTGATCGCCACTGCCTCCGTTCGCTTGACGCAAACTCTGCCAATGGGTTGCATACGTTGTGTGATCGTGCACCCCGCTCCCCCTTCCTGTTCACTTGTCTCCGTCAGGGAATCGTCACGGGCAGGGGGCGCCGCGTCATGGACCCGGTGATCATCGTCGGTGCGGGGCCGGTCGGGCTCACGCTCGCCCTGGCGCTGGCCCGCCAGGAGGTGCCGACCGTCGTCCTGGACGAGGGGCCCGGCAAGGACGAACCCCGCCCGGCGCGCACCGTCGTGCTGCGCGAGGACACGGCCGCCCTGCTGGAGCGGCTGACCGGGATGGCGCTCGGTGAGCAGGGCATGCGCTGGGCCGGATGGCGGTCCCTCAGGCGCAAGCAGGTGATGAGCGAGTGCACCTTCGACGAGGCGGACCCCGCCGCCCCGCTGCACCTCGCCCAGCACGTCCTCACCGGCGCCCTGCGCGCGGCCATCGCCGACGAGCCGCTGGTCAAGGTGGCCGTGGACAGCCGTCTGGACTCGATCGAGCAGGAGCGTTCCGGCGTCACGGCGCACACCCGGGGCGCGAACGGCACGTGGTGGCGCGGCAGTTACCTTGTCGGGTGCGACGGACCGCGCTCCACGGTGCGCAAACTCCAGGACATCCGCTTCCCCGGCCGTACGGCGGTGGAGCGGCACGCGGTGGCCGCGCTGCGCACGGAACTTCCGTGGGGGGACCGGGCGTTGCTCCATCGGATGCCGCCGTGGCGGCAGTCAGGGCCCTCGGCCGGGGAGGTGACCGCCCGTCCCCTCCCGGACGGCGTGTGGCGCCTGGACTGGCTGCTGCCCCCCGGCAAGGACCTGGTCACGCCCGAGATCCTGGTGACCCGGATCCGCGAGACGCTCGCGGGCTGGACGGACGGCTCCACACCGGTGTACGACCTGCTCGACACCGGTGTCCACACGGTGCACCACCGGCTGGCCCGCCGGTGGCGCGTCGGCCGGGTCTTCCTCGCCGGGGACGCGGCCCATCTGCTGGGCGCGCTCGGCACCCAGGGGCTGGAGGAGGGTCTCCGGGACGCCGACAACCTCGCCTGGAAGCTGGCCTCGGCCTGGCACCACGGCCCGCGTGAGGCGCTGCTGGACAGCTACCAGGCCGAGCGGCGCGCCATGATCGCCGCCCGGCTGCGCGCCGCCGACCAGGTGCTGCCGATGCTGCGCGGCTCCGGTGGGCTGCGCCAGATCGTCCCCGGTGCGGCACGCGGCCACGACACCCTGCTCACGGAAGGTCACCTTGGGCGCGGACCGCTCAGTGCGCCGGAGGCGTACGCCGAGTCGCCGCTCGGTCCCCGGCAGCTGGAGGGCGAGATCCCGGTCGACACCCCACGCGGCGCGCCCGTCACCGACGTACGGGTCACCGCGGAGGATGGTTCCTTCGTGCAACTGCGCGACCGGCTCGGCCGCGGCGCCCTCCTCGTCGTGCTGATCGCGCCCGGCACGGGGGTGTGGGACCGCAGGCACTGGGTCTCCGCCGGAGTGATGCCCCGGCTCGCGGCGGCCGTGACCGCCCTGCCGTACCCCGCCGAACTGCTGGTCGCCGAGGGCTACCCGGGTGCGCCGGCGCACAGCGTGCTGCTCGTGCGCCCCGACGGTCACCTGGTCACAGCGCTGAGCGGCGTCCGCCCGGCCGACCTCTACGCGGCGGCGGAGGCGGCGGTGGGCGGCCCGGCCAAGGAGGAGGCACAGGCGGCCTCCGGCGCCCGCTGACCCGAGCCCAGTCACCCTCTGTCCACATGGTGACGGTGAGTTGACCGGAGTACACCGGCATGCTGTACTCCGGACCATGACCGACACGTGCGTGCGCCTGTGGCGGAGGGTCCACATGGACCTCGTCCGCTACGCGGGCTGCGTGTGTCGCCCGTCCTGCTGAATTCGCATCCCTCTTCCTGTCCGGGCGCCATGGTGTGCGCCCGTTCCGCGAACCCTCTTCAGGCTTCAGGACGGTGTACGTGTCTGTCTCCCCCACTCCCGTGTCCCCTGCCGTCGGCTCGGCGCCCACCCAGGCGGACCTCCTCGACTTCGCACGGCGTACGGCCGCCGACGCCGAGCTGATCGCCTCCCTTCCGCTCGACCCGGAGGGCCGCACCTGGGTGCGGCTGAAGGGTCCGGGCGGCAGCGAGGCATGGCTCATCGGCTGGCCGCCCGGCACCGGCACCGGCTGGCACGACCACGCCGACTCGGTCGGCGCGTTTCTCACCGCCTCGGGCGTGCTCAAGGAGAACTCGCTCGCCGCCCGGCTGCCGACCGACGGCTGGAAGAAGCTGGAACTCACCGAGGGCGTGGACCGCGAGCGCCGACTGCCCGCCGGCGAGGGCCGCGCCTTCGGCCGTCACCATGTCCACGAGGTCTTCAACGAGTCTCGCACCCAGCACGCGATCTCCGTGCACGCCTACTACCCGCCCCTGCCGCGCATCCGCCGCTACAGTCGCAGCGGTCAGGTCCTGCACCTGGAGCAGGTCGAACGCCCGGAGGACTGGCAGTGAGCGGCACCATCGGTCAACCACCGGTCGGCATCGACGAGTTGCTGGACCGGGTGCGCGCGGGCTATCGGCGCATCGAGGCACGGGAGGCGCACGAGGCGGCGCGGACGGGCGAGGCGCTGCTGGTCGACATCCGGTACGCGGCCCTGCGCGAGCGGGACGGGCTGATCCCCGGCGCCCTCGTCATCGAGCGCAACGAACTGGAGTGGCGCCTCGATCCCCAGGGCAGCCATCGCGTCCCCGAGGCCACCGGCCACGACCTGCGCATCGTGGTGATCTGCAACGAGGGCTACGCCTCCACCCTCGCCACCGCCTCCCTCCACCAACTCGGGCTGCACCGGGCGACGGACCTGGTCGGTGGCTTCCAGGCCTGGCGGACGGAGGGCCTCCCGGTGGAGCCGGCGTCACCCTGATCCGGAACGACTCCGGGAAGCCCGGCGTGCAGACTCGCCCGCGCGTGGCGGGGAGAGCGCTGCGGCGGCCCGGCGTCTTCGGCAGGGGGTTGACCTCCCCTGCGCATGTGGGGAGTTCGTGGAAGTCCCGGGGCCCGCCCGGCCCCGGACCCACCGATACCCCGCCCCCGTCCCGGGGCCTCAGCAGTCCCCTTCGCCGAGGAACTCCGTGTCCTCGCCCTCTTCCTCCAGGGCCTGACGGACTACGCGGAGGGCCATGCCCTCGGGGTAGCCCTTGCGGGCGAGCATGCCGGCGAGACGGCGGAGCCGCTTGTCACGGTCGAGGCCACGGGTGGCGCGGAGCTTGCGGGCCACGAGTTCGCGGGCCGTCGCCTCCTCCTGCTCGGAGTCGAGCTGGGAGACGGCCTCGTCGATCAGTGCCGACTCGACCCCCTTGGTGCGCAGCTCCTGGGCGAGTGCCCGGCGCGCGAGCCCCCGGCCGTGGTGCCGGGACTCCACCCAGGCGTCCGCGAACGCGCTGTCGTCGATCAGCCCGACCTCCTCGAACCGCGACAGCACCTCCTCGGCCACGTCCTCGGGGATCTCCCGCTTGCGCAGGGCGTCCGCGAGTTGCTTGCGGGTGCGCGGGGTCCCGGTGAGCAGGCGCAGGCAGATCGCCCGTGCCCGCTCAGCCGGGTCCCCTGAAGACTCCCCCCGCTCGGCCCTCGACGAGGCAGGGGAGCCTTCGTCCTCCTCACCGGGGGCGTCCCCGAAGCCGCGCCGCCGCCGGCCGCGCCTCCGGCCACTCGGCGGGCCGACGCCACCGCGGGAGCCGCGGACGGGTGAGCCACCCCCGTACGGCTCGTCGCCCGTGTCGCCCGGTCGGGCAGCGCCGGTATCCCCGTATCCACCGGTGCCGTGGTACTCGTCGTGCCCGTCGTGACCCTGGTAACCGTCGTCCGCGTATCCGTCGCCACCGCCCGGGGCGGAGGCCGGGCGGCCCCCGGTGCCCCTCCCCCGTGGGGCACCGGGGGTGGCGTACTCGTACTCGGCCCAGTCGGTTCGTCGTGTCACGGGTCAGCTCTTGGCTGCGGCGGCCTTGGGCTTGGTGGCCTTGGCGGCTGCCGGGGCGGGCGCCGCCTTGGCGTCGTCGGCGGCAGCGGTGGCGACCGCAGCGTCCGCGCCCGGCTCGGCGGCGGGCTCCTCCGGCCGGACTCCGACGCCCAGCTTCTCCTTGATCTTCTTCTCGATCTCGTTGGCCAGGTCGGGGTTGTCCTTGAGGAAGTTGCGCGCGTTCTCCTTGCCCTGGCCGAGCTGGTCGCCCTCGTACGTGTACCAGGCGCCGGCCTTGCGGACGAAGCCGTGCTCCACGCCCATGTCGATCAGACCGCCCTCGCGGCTGATGCCCTGGCCGTAGAGGATGTCGAACTCGGCCTGCTTGAAGGGCGGGGCGACCTTGTTCTTGACGACCTTGCAACGGGTGCGGTTGCCGACCGCCTCCGTGCCGTCCTTCAGGGTCTCGATGCGGCGGATGTCGATACGCACCGAGGCGTAGAACTTCAGCGCGCGGCCACCGGTCGTGGTCTCCGGGGAGCCGAACATCACGCCGATCTTCTCGCGGAGCTGGTTGATGAAGATCGCGGTGGTCTTGGACTGGTTGAGCGCGCTGGTGATCTTCCGCAGGGCCTGGCTCATCAGGCGGGCCTGCAGACCGACGTGGCTGTCGCCCATCTCGCCCTCGATCTCCGCGCGCGGGACGAGCGCGGCGACGGAGTCGATGACGATGAGGTCGAGGGCGCCGGAGCGGACGAGCATGTCCACGATCTCCAGGGCCTGCTCGCCGTTGTCGGGCTGGGAGAGGATCAGGTTGTCGATGTCGACGCCGAGCTTGCGCGCGTACTCGGGGTCGAGGGCGTGCTCCGCGTCCACGAAGGCGACCTGGCCGCCGGCCTTCTGGGCGTTGGCCACGGCGTGCAGGGTCAGGGTCGTCTTACCGGAGGACTCCGGGCCGTAGATCTCGACGACACGGCCGCGCGGCAGGCCGCCGACGCCGAGGGCGACGTCGAGTGCGGTCGACCCGGTCGGGATGACCTCGATGGGCTCCTTCGACCGCTCGCCCATGCGCATGACCGCGCCCTTGCCGAATTGCCGTTCAATCTGTGCGAGCGCGGCGTCGAGCGCCTTCTCGCGGTCGGTTCCTGCCATGGGTTCCACCCGGTTTGCTTGAGTCGATCGCTTCACGTCAAAGACGCTAACGCCTGCCACTGACAATGCGCCCCGACGCAGGTCCAGCCTGTGGATAACCATGGGACTTCTGCCCGCGAAACGGTACGAAATCCACTGCCCAAAGCCTCGCCTGAGCCTCCATGAGAATGGATGTTCGATTTTGGTGTCAAGCGACACCATGCGGTGCCCGGAACCCGTGCTTCAGCACCCGGCGCCGCTACTCCCGGCGGCGTACGGCGGGTGTCTGCGGCCGGACGACGACCGGGCGGGCCGCTCCCGGGAGCCTTGGCCCATGAAGAATCCGCGCGCCGTCGACCGCCTCTGTCATGCGACGGGGCTGCTCCTCGTCCTGTCCGGCCTCGTGCACCTGGGGGTGTTCGCGGTCGACGGAGGCCCGTGGGACGGTCCCGTCTCCTGGCGCAAGCCCGTCACCTTCGGGCTCTCCTTCGGGGTGACGCTGATCGCGATCACCTGGGTCACGTCGTATCTGCGCGTCGGCCCTCGGCTGCGCTCGGCCCTGCTGCTCGTCTTCGCCGCCGACTGTGTGGTGGAGGTCGGCGGGATCACCCTCCAGGCGTGGCGCCGGGTGCCCTCGCACCTGAACATGGCGACCCCCTTCGACACGGCGGTGTCCATGACGCTGGCGGTGGGCGGGGGTGTCCTGGTCGCCCTGCTCACGGTGTTCGCCGTCGCGTCCTTCCGGCACCGGCCGACAGGCCCGGCCGGCATGCCGCTCGCCGTGCGCTCCGGGTTCGCGATCCTGCTGGTGGCGCTGGCCTCCGGGGCGGCGATGATCGCGCGGGGGGTCGTACTGACCCGGACCGGCCACCAGGAGGCCGCCTACCACTCGACGGCCCCGCTCAAGCCCCTGCACGGCGTGAGCCTGCACGCCGTACTCGTCCTGCCCGCGCTGGCCTGGCTGCTGTCCCGCTCGGCCTGGAACGAACGGACACGCGGACGGATCGTGGCCGCGGCGGTCGGCTGTTACACGGCGGCCGTCGCCGGAGCGGGAGCGTGGGCGGTGCTGACGTACCGATGACAGGACCGAGGCGGCGCACCGGCGCCAAGTCTCGCCCACGCCACCGACAACCGGCGCCCACCTGCGGTCTTCGTGACCGATCGGTGCCGTACGACCGGTCTCTTCACGGACGAATCAGGAGGTTCCAGGCAGCGCGTCAGCGCCGCTCGCCCGGCACGTCCATGACCGTGCAGACCACGCGCCACACGTCCTTCGCGTCCCAGCCGGCGTCCAGTGCCTCCTGCACCGTGCGCCCGCCCAGCTCCGACATCACGTGATCGCGCGCGAACGTGTCGGCGTACCCCGGACCGAAGTGTTCCGCCATCCGCTGCCAGAAGACCGTCAACCGCATGACTCCAGTATCCCGCCCCTGGGGGTGGGCCCCGGCCGGGAGCGCTTGCCGAGACCGCTTTCCGTCCTACGGTCTGACACATGGCCGAAACAGGAGTTTCCCCACTCCCCTCCACGCCCCCGGCGCGCTCCCCGCTCTTCCGCGCCGAGCAGTTCGTATGGCTCACCGCGCGCGTGCTGGAGCAGCGCCTCTTCGCATACCACTTCCTGCACGGCACCCCGGACGCGGTGGAAGCGGCGCTGGACGCCTACCGCAACGACGACGGCGGGTACGGGCACGCGCTGGAGCCCGATCTGCGCGGCCCCGTGAGCCAGCCGCTGCACACCGCGCACGCGCTGCGCGTCCTCGATGCCATCGGGCGCTGCGGCGGGCAGCGGATCGAGCGCGTGTGCCGCTATCTGACCTCGGTCTCCACCGCGGACGGCGCCCTGCCGGCGATCCATCCCAGCCAGCGCGGGTATCCGGTGGCACCGTTCGTCCCGGTCGTCGACGACCCTCCCAGCGAACTGCTCGCCACGGGACCGGTGGTGGGGCTGCTGCACCGCAACGAGGTGTGGCACGCCTGGCTGTTCCGGGCCACCGACTTCTGCTGGCAGGCCGTGGAGTCCCTGGAGAAGTCCCACCCCTACGAGGTGGAGGCCGCCGTGGCCTTCCTGGACTCCGCTCCCGACCGCTCGCGCGCGGAGGCCGCCGCGGACCGGCTCGGCCGCCTGGTGCGGGAGCAGCGGCTCGCGGCCCTGGAGCCGGACCGGCTCGACGCGTATCCGGTCGCGTCCGGTTACGCCCCGGGCGAGCACCATTTCCCGCACGACTTCGCCAGGACGCCGGAGTCACTCGCGCGCGCGTGGTTCACGGACGACGAGATGGCACGCTCCCTTGACCACCTGGCCGCCGAGCAGCAGGACGACGGCGGCTGGCCGATCCGCTGGCGCCAGTGGGCAGCGGCGCCCGCACTGGAGGCGCGTCCCCTGGTGACCATCGAGGCACTGAGCACCCTGCGGGCGTACGGCCGTTTCGTGGGCTGAGCCGGTGGCTACGGCGGCTGATCGCGTCCCGCGTGGCCGCCGAACCGATCGGTACGCGCGCGGAACCGCCGCGCGAGCCGTGCCAGTCTGCAGCCGCACCGGCCGGCGCCCGTGACGCGTCACCCGCCGAGAGCCCGTACGCCTGCCGTCACCACCACGGCCGCCGCGACGACCAGCAGGAACGGTGCGCGCAGCACCAGCGTCACGGCGGCCGCGCCGAGCCCTGCGACCCGTGCGTCCAGCACGAGGGCGTGCCCGTCGGCGAACGTCTGCTGAGCCGTGAGCGCGGCGAGGAGGGCGACGGGCAGCAGGGCGGCGAGCCGCCTCACGAAGGGCCGCTCCATGGCGCCCGCGGGCACCAGCAGCCCGGCGAGCTTGACGGCGTAGCAGCCGAAGGCGGTCAAGCCGATCGCGATCCAGGTGTTCACCGGTCCTCCTCCGTTGCGGCGCCGCCGTCCGATCCGGTCGCTGGCTCGTCCTGCGGGCCGCGCGGCCTTCGACGGCCCTCGGCGACGAGAGCCATCGGTGCCGCCAGGGCCGCCGCCAGGACCGGAACGCCGGCCGGCAGGACGGGCAGCAGGCCGAGGCCCAGCAGGACCGCCAGGCCCGCGACGGCGCGCTCGGTGGTCGTCCTCAGCATCGGTGCGAGCAGTGCCAGGAACACGGCGGGCCCGGCCGCGTCCAGGCCCCACGCGCGCGTGTCGCCGATGGCCTTGGCACCGAGCGCGCCGAGCAGCGTGGTGAGGTTCCAGAGTGCGTACAGGGTGAGCCCGGTGACGGTGAAGCCGATCCGCCGGGCGCGCCGGGTCGGCTGGGCCAGGGTGACCGCCGTGGTCTCGTCGATCACCCACTGGGCGGCGAACGGCCGTACCGCGCGGGGGAGGGCGAGCAGCTGCGACAGCCGCAGCCCGTAGAAGGCGTTGCGCACGCCGAGGAAGAAGGCGCCGGCGGCCGCCGTGAACGGATTGCCTCCGGCGGCGAGCGCTCCGACCAGGGCGAACTGGGAGGCGCCGGTGAAGACCAGGAGGCTGAGCGCGCAGGTCTGGAGCAGCCCGAGCCCGCTGCCGGCCGAGGTCACCCCGAAGGCGAATCCGGACAGGCCCACCGCGACGCCGACCCCGAGGGCGTCCCGTACGACGGCCCGGTCGGGCTTGTCCGCGCCGTCGGCGGTCATGTCCGCGAGTGCTGTCTGCTGTGCCACGCCGCAAACGGTACGAATGACCCTCACTCCGGGTCTTGTACGTTCTTGCGCCCACGCGTGTTCCGCGGCTCGTCCGCGTTCCTGCGCTCGCGCTGGTAGGCCCCCGGGGGCACGCCGACGATCCGCGTGAAGTGCCGGTTGAGGTGCGGCTGGTCGGTGAACCCGACGGCTACGGCAGCCTCGGCGGGAGGTGACCCCGCGTCCAGCAGGAGCCGCGCGCGGCGCACGCGGGCGTCGGTCAGCCAGGCGTGCGGCGGCATGCCGTAGGCGTCACGGAACGCCCGCAGCAGCGCGAAGGGGCTGGTGCCGAGGTCGGTGGCCAGCCGTTCCAGGGTCGGCGGCTCGGCCATCCGCTCGTCCAGCACCGCACGCGCGCGTGCCGCGACACCGGCTCCGGCCGTGCGGACCGGTCGCTGCGGGAGAGGTCCGCCGTTCAGCCGCAGCAGCCTGGTCACGGCGATCCGCAGCAGGGTGTCGGCGGCCAGGGCGTTGCCCTCCTCGGCGGCGCGCAGCACCTGGTGGACCAGGCGGCCGGTGCAGGGGTCGTCGAGGACGGGGCTGACGAAACCCGGCGTGCCCCGGATGGTGGTGGTCTCGGCCGCGATCGCGGCGACCACCTCGGGTGAGGGGTAGACCGCGCCGTACCGCCAGCCCTCGGGGACGCCGGCGCGGCCGGTGTGCGCGGTGTCCGGGTTGACCAGAGCGAGGGCTCCCGCGCCCGCGGACACGTCGGAGCCACGGTGGTGGAAGACCTCGACGCCGTCGGCTATCGCCGCGATCACGAAGTGCTCGTGGGTGTGCCGGACGAAGGTCTTGTGGATGTACCGGGCCCGCAGCAGATCCACGCCGGGCAGGTCGTCGTACCGCCAGTGCCGCGCACGCTCCACCGGCCGACGCCCACCCGTCTCCTCGCCCGTCCGTTCCTCGCCCCGCCGAGCCGCACCCGCCATACGCCCATTCTCCTCGTCGCCCGCGCCGGGCCTCGACCCACGCCCGACCCCGACCCGCGCCCGACCTCGACCCGCGCCCGACCTCCGGCCCGCTCGCCGCCACACGACCCGCAGCCGCCTCTGCCGGCACCCCGCCCGACGACCCGCAGCCGCCGCCGCTCCCTCCCCGCACCACCACCGCAGCCGCCACCGCTCACCCCCCTCCCCACCACCCGCAGTCGTCACCACCTCGCTCCCCCACCCCGGCTCCCGCCCGCTCCCCGCGGCACGGCGTTCGTTTGCCCAGGTCAGCGCGATTGTCAGTGGCCGGGTGCAGGATGGACGCATGGTCAGCTCCGCACACCGAGCCCTCGACGGCTTCTCCCCCGCGACCCGCGGCTGGTTCACGGGGGCGTTCTCCGCGCCCACGGCCGCCCAGGCCGGCGCGTGGCAGGCCATCGGTGCCGGCTCGGACGTGCTGGTGGTGGCCCCGACCGGCTCGGGCAAGACGCTGGCCGCGTTCCTCGCCGCCCTGGACCAGCTGGCCTCGGCCCCGCCCCCGGCCGACCCGAGGAAACGCTGCCGGGTGCTCTACGTCTCCCCGCTGAAGGCCCTCGCGGTCGACGTCGAGCGCAACCTCCGCAGCCCGCTGACCGGCATCCGCCAGGAGTCCGTGCGCCTCGGCCTTCCCGAGCCCGAGGTCAGGGTCGGTATCCGCTCCGGCGACACCCCCGCCGCCGAGCGGCGCGCCCTGTCCACCCGCCCGCCGGACATCCTGATCACCACCCCCGAGTCGCTGTTCCTGATGCTGACCTCGGCCACGCGCGATGCGCTCACGGGCGTGGAGACGGTGATCCTGGACGAGGTGCACGCGGTCGCGGGCACCAAGCGCGGCGCCCATCTCGCGCTCTCCCTGGAGCGGCTGGACGAGCTGCTGCCGAAGCCGGCCCGGCGGATCGGCCTCTCGGCCACCGTCCGCCCGGTGGACGAGGTGGCCCGGTATCTCTCGCCGCGCCGCAAGGTGGAGATCGTCCAGCCGGAGTCCGGCAAGGAGTTCGACCTGTCGGTGGTGGTCCCGGTCGAGGACATGGGCGAGCTGGGCGGCTCCCCGGCGGCGGACGCGGCCGAGGGCGCGGAGCGGCCGTCGATCTGGCCGCATGTGGAGGAGCGGATCGCCGACCTGGTCCAGTCCCACCGCTCCACCATCGTGTTCGCCAACTCCCGGCGCCTCGCCGAGCGGCTGTGCAACCGGCTCAACGAGATCGCCTACGAGCGAGCGACCGGCGAAACGCTGGACGAGCACCACGCCCCGGCCCAGCTGATGGGCGGCTCGGGCGCGGCCCAGGGCGCGCCCCCGGTGATCGCCCGCGCGCACCACGGCTCGGTCTCCAAGGAGCAGCGCGCCCTGGTGGAGGAGGACCTGAAGGCCGGCCGGCTGCCCGCCGTGGTCGCCACGTCCAGCCTGGAGCTGGGCATCGACATGGGCGCCGTCGACCTGGTCGTGCAGGTCGAGTCCCCGCCCTCGGTCGCCTCCGGGCTGCAGCGCGTCGGCCGCGCGGGGCACCAGGTGGGGGCCGTCTCCACCGGTGTCGTCTTCCCCAAGTACCGCGGCGACCTCGTCCAGGCGGCCGTGGTCACGGAGCGGATGCGCTCGGGCTCGATCGAGTCCCTGAGGGTGCCCGCGAACCCGCTCGACGTGCTCGCGCAGCAGCTGGTCGCGATGACGGCGCTGGACACCTGGCAGTTCGACGACCTGCTCGCCATGGTCCGCCGTGCCGCACCCTTCGCGTCGCTGCCCGAGTCGGCGTTCACGGCGGTCCTCGACATGCTCGCGGGCCGCTATCCGTCCGACGCGTTCGCGGAGCTGCGCCCGCGCGTGGTCTGGGACCGCGTGACCGGCGAGATCACCGGCCGCCCGGGTGCCCAGCGCCTCGCGGTCACCTCCGGCGGCACGATCCCCGACCGCGGCCTCTTCGGGGTCTTCCTCGCCGGTGCCGACCCCAAGAAGGGCGGCGGCCGGGTCGGCGAGCTGGACGAGGAGATGGTCTACGAGTCCCGGGTCGGGGACGTCTTCACGCTGGGCACGAGTTCCTGGCGCATCGAGGACATCACCCGCGACCGGGTCCTGGTCTCCCCCGCGCCAGGCGTGCCCGGCCGGCTGCCCTTCTGGAAGGGCGACCAGCTGGGCCGCCCGCTCGAACTGGGCCGCGCGGTGGGTGCGTTCCTGCGCGAGGTCGGCGCGCTGCCCAGGGACGACGCCCGGCTGCGGCTGCTGGCGGCGGGCCTCGACGCCTGGGCGGCGGACAACGTGCTGTCGTACCTGGACGAGCAGCGCGAGGCCTGCGGCCATGTCCCGGACGACCGCACGATCGTCGTGGAGCGGTTCCGCGACGAGCTCGGCGACTGGCGGGTCGTCGTCCACTCCCCCTTCGGCGCCCAGGTGCACGCCCCCTGGGCCCTCGCGCTCGGCGCCCGCCTGTCCGAGCGGTACGGCATGGACGCGCAGGTCATGCACGCCGACGACGGCATCGTGCTGCGCCTGCCCGACGCCGACCTGATGGGCCTGGACCTGCTCGACCAGGCACCGATGAAGGCCGGCACGGAGTACGACAGCGAGCAGGCGCCCGTCGGCGCGGCGGACGTCGCCTTCGACAAGGGCGAGGTCGACCAGGTCGTCACCGACCAGGTCGGCGGGTCCGCCCTGTTCGCCTCCCGGTTCCGCGAGTGCGCGGCCCGCGCGCTGCTGCTGCCGCGCCGCAACCCCGGCAAGCGCACCCCGCTGTGGCAGCAGCGCCAGCGTGCGGCCCAACTGCTCCAGGTCGCCAGCGAGTTCGGCTCGTTCCCGATCGTCCTGGAGGCCGTCCGCGAGTGCCTCCAGGACGTCTTCGACGTCCCCGGGCTCGTCGAGCTGATGGGCGACATCGAGTCCCGAAAGGTCCGCCTGGTCGAGGTCACCACCCCGGAGCCGTCCCCGTTCGCCCGCTCCCTGCTGTTCGGGTACGTCGCGCAGTTCCTGTACGAGGGTGACTCCCCGCTCGCCGAGCGTCGCGCCGCCGCGCTGTCCCTGGACTCCCGGCTGCTGGCCGAGCTGCTGGGCCAGGCGGAGCTGCGCGAACTGCTCGACGCGGAGGTGCTGACCGAGCTGGAGCGCGAGCTGCAGTGGCTCACCGAGGACCGGCGGGTGAAGGACGTGGAGGGCGTGGCCGATGTGCTGCGGCTGCTCGGCCCGCTCACCGATGCCGAACTGGTGGCTCGGGGCGCGGATCCGCAGTGGGCGCGCGAGCTGGCCGGCGCCCGCCGGGCCATCAAGGTCCGTATCGCCGGCGCCGACCACTGGGCGGCGGTCGAGGACGCGGGCCGGCTGCGCGACGCGCTCGGCACGGCACTGCCGGTCGGCGTGCCCGAGGCCTTCACCGAGCCGGTCAAGGACCCGCTGGGCGATCTCCTCGCCCGGTACGCCCGCACGCACGGCCCGTTCACGTCGGCCACGGCGGCGGCGCGCTTCGGCCTGGGTGTGGCGGTCACCGAGGGCGCCCTGCAGCGGCTCGCCGCGAACGGCCGGGTCGTACAGGGCGAGTTCCACCCGGCGGGCATCGGCCAGGAGTGGTGCGACGCGGCCGTACTGCGCCGGCTGCGCCGCCGCTCCCTGGCGGCCCTGCGCCATGAGCTGGAGCCCGTGCCCCCGGCGGCGCTCGCCCAGTTCCTGCCGCAGTGGCAGCACATCGGCAAGGGGCATGGTCTGCGTGGCATCGACGGGCTGGTGCGCGCCATCGAGCAGTTGCAGGGCGCCTCCGTGCCCGCCTCCGCCCTGGAGAAGCTGGTGCTGCCCTCGCGGGTGGCGAACTACACGCCCTCGATGCTCGACGAGCTGACCTCCGCCGGAGAGGTGGTCTGGGCCGGCGCGGGCGCCCTGCCCGGCAAGGACGGCTGGGTCGCCCTCTATCTGGCGGACGCGGCACCCCTGCTGCTCCCGCCGCCCCACCCCCTGGAGCTGACCGCGCTCCACCAGTCCGTCCTGGACGCGCTCTCCGGCGGCTACGGCCTGTTCTTCCGCCAGATCGCCGACCAGGTCCGCGCCACCACCCACCCCGACGCCACCGACCCCCAACTGGCCGACGCCCTCTGGGATCTGGCCTGGTCGGGCCGGCTCACCAACGACACCCTCGCGCCGATGCGCTCCCTGCTGGGCTCGGGCCGTACAGCCGGCTCGACCGCCCACCGCGCCAAGCGTGCCGTCCCGCGCGGGCGTTACGGCTCCCTGACGGCCGCCGCACGCACCGCCTCCCGTACGGGCCCGCCGACGGTCGCCGGCCGCTGGTCCCTGCTCCCCGCGGCCGAGCCGGACCCCACCGTGCGCGCGCACGCGCTGGCCCGCACCCTGATGGACCGGCACGGCGTGGTCACCCGCGGGGCGGTCGCCGCGGAGGGGATCGAGGGCGGCTTCTCGGCGGTGTACCGCGTGCTGTCCGCGTTCGAGGAGAGCGGCCAGGCGCGGCGCGGCTATGTGGTCGAGGGACTGGGCGCGGCCCAGTTCGCCATGGACGGCGCCGTGGACCGGCTCCGCGCGGTGTCCAACGCCCGCGAGCGCGGCGAGAGCCTGACCACCACAGACCCCCGGGGCGGCTTCGCGGCTCCCTCCAGCGGCTTTGCCGTACCGGCGTTCCCGGACGACTTCGGCGGAAGCGACGGCGCGCCCCACGAACACCCCCCTACCGGCGCCTTCGACGGGTCGGACGGCGGCTTCGCCCACCCCGGCCTCGACGGCGACTCCACCTGGCCGCCCGCGGACCCCCGGCCCGCCCCCGGCGACTACGTCTCGCCCCGCGACCTCGCCGACCCCTTCGCCTCCCCCGGCTACGGCGGTCCCCGAGGAGGCGGATCCGGCGGCTACGGCTCGCCGGTGGACCGGGGGTACGGCAGCGGTCGTACGAGCACGGCCTCACCCGACCCGCGTGCCGTGGTCCTCGCCGCGGCCGATCCCGCCAACGCGTACGGCGCGGCCCTGTCCTGGCCCGAGCCGCCGACCGGTGCCGGGCACAAGCCGGGCCGCAAGGCGGGCTCGCTGGTCGTCCTGGTGGAGGGCGAGCTGACGCTGTACATGGAGCGCGGCGGCAAGACCCTGCTGGCCTGGCCCTCCGGCCCGGACACCACGGACCCGGACGACCCCCGTCTCCGTACGGCCGCGCAGTCCCTGGCCGCGGCGGCCCGCGCGGGTTCCCTCGGCACGGTCACGGTCGAGCGGATCAACGGCGCCCAGGCCCTGACCTCGCCCATAGGCACCCTCTTCGAAGCGGCGGGCTTCGTGGCCACGCCGCGCGGCCTGCGGCTGAGAGCATGACGCTCCGCCAGGTGCCGCGACGTTTGCCGGTGCCGCGATGTGCCGTCGTGCGTCCACGGCGCCATCGTCGCTGGTCAGGCCCGCGCGGCGGAGCCGCACATCGACAGGGTCCCGCACCGCTTGCGGCGCTGCCCGTGGCACCCTTGACCCATGCCCGAAGGTGACACGGTCTGGCAGGCCGCGAGACGGCTGCACGAGGCCCTCGCGGGCAAGGCCCTGACCCGCAGCGACTTCCGGGTGCCGAAGTACGCGACGGTCGACCTCACCGGCCGTACGGTGCTCAGCACGATCCCGCGCGGCAAACACCTGCTCACCCGGTTCGAGGGCGGCCTGAGCCTCCACACGCACCTGCGGATGGAGGGCACCTGGAAGGTGTACGGCACCGGCGAGCGCTGGCGGGGCGGCCCGGCACACCAGATCAGGGCGATCCTCGGCACCGCCGACCGCACGGCCGTGGGCTACCGGCTCCAGGTCCTGGAACTGCTGCGCACGAGCGAGGAGGAGCGGGTCGTCGGCCATCTGGGTCCCGACCTGCTCGGCCCGGACTGGGACCCCGAGCGCGTCCTCGCCAACCTCCTCGCCGATCCCGCCCGCCCGCTCGGCGAGGCCCTGCTCGACCAGCGCAACCTCGCCGGCATCGGCAACATCTACAAGAGCGAGCTGTGCTTCCTGCTGGGCGTCACCCCGTGGCTGCCGGTCGGCGCGCTGCCCGCGGACCGCGCCGGGAAGCTGCCCGCGCTCGCCAAGAGACTCCTGGAGGCGAACCGCGACCGCCCGGTCCGCCAGACCACGGGCCTGCACCGGCACGACCTGTTCGTCTACGGCCGCGCACCCCGCCCCTGCCTGCGCTGCCACACCCCGGTCCGCGTGGCCGACCAGGGCGACGGCTCCCGGGAACGCCCCACCTACTGGTGCCCCACCTGCCAGCCGGGCCCCGCCCCGGCTGCCGGCTCACCGCAACACCGGCGAGACCGCCGGCCCCGCCGCACCACCTGACGCCCCGCCCCGCACCCACGCCCCCTGCCACACCCGGTCCGGCGCACCCGGCCGCCGACGCCCCGGGTATCCCGAGCCCGCCGATACCCGAGCCGGCAACGCCAGAGCCGACGACGTCAAAGCAACCGAAATCCGAGCCGCCCCGCGCCCCGGTCGCCGCCCCCGTGCGACGCCCCGGCGCCAGCCGACCCGCACCCCGGACACACCCGCGGCCCCGAGCCGATGGGCGCACACCGAGCCAGTCCCCGCACGAGAATTGACGATCCGTCAGAATTACTCGTACCGTCGCTCCATGCCCCTCACGGCGTACGACCTCACCGGACGCACCGCATTCGTCACCGGAGCCGCCGGCGGTATCGGCCGGGCCTCGGCCGTGCTGCTCGCCGAGGCGGGGGCGGCGGTGCACTGCGCCGACCGGGACGCGGACGGCCTGCAGGGCACGGCGGAGCTGATCGAGAAACGCGGCGGCACGGCCCGTACCCACGTCCTGGACGTCACCGACCGGCCCCGGCTCGCCGAGGCCGTCCAGTCCTGCGAGCGCCTGGACGTGATGGCGGCGATCGCCGGGATCATGCACAGCAGTGCCGTACTGGAGACCCGCGACGAGGATCTCGACCGGGTGCTGAACGTCAACTTCAAGGGCGTGCTGTACGCCTGCCAGGAGGCGGCCCGCTCGATGCTGGCCCATGACACGCGGGGCAGCATCGTCACCATGGCCTCCGGCGCGGTCGACACCGGCGGGCCCGGGCTGCTCTGCTACGGCGCGGCGAAGGCGGCCGTGGTCCAGCTGACCAAGACGCTGGCCGCCGAGGTCGGCCGGCACGGCATCCGGGTCAACGCGATCGCGCCGGGCTGGATCCGCACCCCGATGACCGACCGCCACGACCGCGAGGCGCAGGCGCACACCGAGGGCGTGATGGCCCGGATGGCGCCGCTGGGCCGGGTCGGTGAGCCGGACGACGTCGCGCACGCGGTGCTGTACCTGGCGTCGGACGCCTCGGCGTTCACTACAGGTCAGATACTTCGCCCGAACGGGGGCGTGGCGATGCCCTGGTAGCGGCCCCCGTCCGCCAGGCCGCCATCCAGTGCCCCTTCGGCACGGCACCCACGGCCTGCCCCTTGGGGACGCAGTGCACGGGCAGCAGGCTCAGCCCCCATCCGCCGGCCGCGACGGCACCTTCCAGCACGCCCGCGCCCTGTCCCAGGGTGATCCTCAGCACGGCCCACCACCACACGGCTCCGAGCCCCAGCCCGACCGCCCAGCGCGCTATCCGTCCCACCATGGCCGCCACCACCTCCTGCGGGACGCTAGACCGCCGCCCGTACCGCGCGGAAGGCGCACCTCGGGCTCACCGGTGCACGAAGCCGAGTCCGGTGCCCCCGCCGAAGCAGCCCCGGAAGCAGCCCCCGGCCGGACCGCTCACGCGTTCTCGGCCTGGAACATCCAGTGATGCTTCTCCAGATCCGCCGTGATCCCGATGAAGATGTCCTGGGTCACCGGATCCGGCTCCCCCGTCGCCGCCACCCGCTCCCGCATCCGGGTGATCACTGCACCGAGCGCGTCCACCATCGCCCCGACCGCGTCCCCGTCCTTGATCCAGCCCGCCGCAGTGGTACCGATGCCGCTGCCGGAGGCCACGGTGGCGGCGCGCCCGTCCGGCGGTACGCCCAGGGCCGAGGCCCGCTCGGCCACGGTGTCGGAGTGGGTGCGCGCCGAGGCGACGACCTCATCGAGCTGGAGATGGATCGAGCGGAAGCGGGGTCCGACGATGTTCCAGTGGATCTGCTTGGCGACCAGGGAGAGGTCCACCAGGTCGACGAGGGCACCCTGCAGCGCCTCGGTCACCGTCTTCAGGTCCGCGTCGGCCAACGGGCTCTTCACGACGTACATCGGCTTCCTCCGGTACTTCGGCGCCGTCACGTCTCTCCACCATGACCGGACCGACCGACCCCGGCAAACCGGCGCAAAAGTGATGAAGGTCGCACTCGTGCCCGGAAAAACGAAAGCCCCGGCGGGCTGCTACAGGTCTCCCTGAAGCAGCCGACCAGGACTTGACTCGTCTTGGATCAGCAGGCCGCGCACAGGATTACGCGGCGACCACGTCCACTGCCTCGGCGGGCGCCTTGATGGTCACCCGTTCCGGTGGCACACCGGTCACCGAGACGGAACCCAGCATCGGACGGACCGGCGTGGGCACGGGCTCGGTGGCCGCGGCGGACTGGGCCAGTTCGGCGAGCGCCAGCTCGTCGCTCACTTCCCGCATGAGTTCCGACATCCGTACGTCCAGCGCGTCGCAGATGGCGGCGAGCAGCTCGGAGGAAGCCTCCTTCTGCCCCCGCTCCACCTCGGAGAGATAGCCGAGTGAGACTCGGGCGGACGAGGAGACTTCGCGCAGAGTACGGCCCTGGCGTTGGCGCTGCCGACGCAGCACGTCACCCAACAGGCGACGGAGCAGAATCATCGGTGGCTCCCTCCTCGGACCGCGTAGCCGCATCCTTCTCGCCCCACCGTACCGCCTCGCGCTGCGGCCGTGCGGGGAGCGATGTCGTGTTCACTCAGGGCTGCAAACATCAAAACCCCCCGTTCCGTTCCGTATCCTGTGCCCGCTCATTACCGGTCTGTTCGCCCGCAAGCTGCTCGAGGAGCACTGCGAGTACGCTCCGTACACTCTCCATACGAATTTCCGCACGGCTGCCGTTCAACCGCAGGGCCTCCACTTTTCCGCCACCGGCAGAACCAGGGCGGTCGGTGAGCGGCCCGTCGACGGCCACGAAGACCGTGCCGACGGGCTTGCCGTCCTGTGGTTCGGGGCCGGCGACGCCGGTGGTCGCGACACCCCAGTCGGCGCCCAAAGCCTTCCGTACGCCGGCTGCCATCTCGGCCGCGACCTGCGGATCCACCGCTCCTCGCCGCGCGAGCAGGGCGGCGTCGACGCCGAGCAGCTCGTGCTTCAGCTCGGTGGCGTAGGCGGTGACCGAGCCCCGGAACACCTTGGACGCTCCGGGGACCGAGGTGATCTCCGCCGCCACCAGGCCACCGGTGAGCGACTCGGCGACAGCGAGGGTCTCGCCCCTCACGGTCAGTAGTCGCACCAGTTCGGTGGCCCGTGAGCTCACGCTTCCCTCTCCTCCAACGCCGCCGCGCGCTCGGCGATTCCCCGCCTGCGCAGCACAATGGCTTGTCTCACATAGTCGAGTCCGGTGACGACGGTGAGGACGACCGCCACGGCCATCACCCAGAACCTCAGCGTGGCCAGCCATCCCGTCAGCGCCAGGACATACATCCCGACCGCCACCCCCTGGGTGAGGGTCTTCAGCTTGCCCCCACGGCTGGCCGGGATCACGCCGTAGCGAATGACCAGAAAACGCAGCAGCGTGACGCCGAGTTCCCGGCCGAGGATCACGGCCGTCACCCACCACGGCAGATCGCCCAGGGCCGACAGACAGATCAGCGCCGCCCCCATGATCGCCTTGTCGGCGATGGGGTCGGCGATCTTCCCGAAGTCGGTGACCAGGTTGTAGGTGCGCGCCAGGTGCCCGTCGAACAGGTCGGTGATCATGGCGATGGCGAAGGCCGCCCAGGCCAGCGAGCGCCAGGCCGGGTCGTAGCCGCCGTTCGCCAGCATCAGCGCCACGAAGCCGGGCACCAGGACGAGGCGGAGCATGGTCAGCAGATTGGCCACGTTCCAGACGCTCGCCTGGTTGACGGCCACGGCCGCGATCTTCCCGCCGCGCGGGGCCTTGCCACCGCTGTCGGGACCTGGAGCAGAACCGGAGACCTCGGACCGGGCGCCGTCGGCAGCGGCGGCGGAACCCCGAGCGCCGTGCGCGCCGGAGGAGCCACCCGCGGCGGATGCCGGGACTCCGGTCATCTGCCCGCCTCCTCACTACACGCGAGCGAGCCGGTCAGCGGCTCGGCCACCAGGTCGACACCTTCCGTACCGACCACCTTCGCCTCGACCATACGTCCGACGCTCAGGCCGGCGCCGCTCGTGAGCAGGACCTGGCCGTCGGTCTCGGGCGCCTGGTGCGCGGCACGGCCGGACACGCCCTCTTCCTCGTCGACGGACTCGACCAGGACGCGCACGGTGTCGCCGACGCGCTCCTCGGCGCGCTGGGAGACGAGTTCCTCGGCCAGCCGGGACACCCGGGCCAGGCGCTCGGCCACGACGTCCTCGTCGAGCTTGTTGTCGTAGGTCGCCGCCTCCGTGCCCTCCTCGTCGGAGTAGCCGAAGACACCGATGGCGTCCAGGCGGGCGCCGTTGAGGAAGCGCTCCAGCTCGGCCAGGTCCGCCTCGCTCTCGCCGGGGAAGCCGACGATGAAGTTGGAGCGCACGCCGGCCTCGGGCGCCTTGGAGCGGATCGTGTCGAGCAGTTCCAGGAAGCGGTCGGTGTCGCCGAAGCGGCGCATGGCACGCAGCACGCCGGGCGCGGAGTGCTGGAAGGAGAGGTCGAAGTACGGGACGACCTTCGGGGTGGAGGTCAGTACGTCGATCAGGCCCGGGCGCATCTCGGCAGGCTGCAGGTAGCTGACCCGCACCCGCTCGATGCCGTCGACCTCGGCCAGCTCGGGCAGCAGGGACTCCAGCAGGCGGATGTCGCCCAGGTCCTTGCCGTAGGAGGTGTTGTTCTCGGAGACCAGCATGATCTCCTTCACGCCCTGCTCGGCCAGCCACCGCGTCTCGTTCAGCACGTCGCTGGGGCGGCGGGAGATGAAGGAGCCCCGGAAGGACGGGATGGCGCAGAAGGAGCAGCGCCGGTCGCAGCCGGAGGCGAGCTTCACCGAGGCGACCGGGGAGCCGTCGAGGCGGCGGCGCAGGGGCGCGCGGGGGCCGGAGACGGGCGCGACTCCCTCCGGGAGGTCGGCGGGGCCGTGCCCGGGCAGGGCGACGGACGCGGCCGAATCCTGCCGCTCGGCCGGGCTGATCGGGAGCAGCTTGCGGCGGTCGCGCGGGGTGTGGGAGGCGTGGACGCCGCCGGACAGGATGGTCTGCAGGCGGTCGGAGATGTCCGCGTAGTCGTCGAAGCCGAGCACGCCGTCGGCCTCGGGCAGCGCCTCGGCCAGCTCCTTGCCGTACCGCTCGGCCATGCAGCCCACCGCCACGACGGCCTGGGTTCTCCCATGGTCCTTGAGGTCGTTGGCCTCGAGGAGGGCGTCGACGGAGTCCTTCTTCGCGGCCTCGACGAAGCCACACGTGTTGACCACGGCGACGTCGGCGTCCGCGGCGTCCTCGACGAGCTGCCAGCCGTCCGCCTCCAAACGGCCTGCGAGCTCCTCCGAGTCCACCTCGTTACGGGCGCAGCCGAGTGTGACGAGTGCGACGGTACGGCGTTCAGGCATGGGCTCAAGAGTACTTCGTCTCACTGACAGCCCACGTCGACGGGGTTGGCCGATCTTGGCCGACCCCGTCACATCCGTCCCGCCCCGGGAACGGCCTATCCCGCGACCGGGTCGCCCTTGGTGTAGGTCAGGCGCTGCACCTGGCCCGGCTGGAAGTTGTCGTCGATCTTCTTGCCGTTGACGTAGAGCTCGATCGCGCCGGCGTCGCCGAGGATCAGGTCGATCTTGGAGCTGTCCTGGAAGGTCTTGGACTGGCCCTTGTTCAGCAGCCCGTCGAAGAGCATCCGGCCGTTGTGGTCCTTGGCCGAGATCCAGCTGCGTCCTTTGGGGGCGCTGACCTGGACGGTCACCTTGTCCTGGGGCGCGGCGGCGATGGCGCTGTCGGAGGGCGCGGTGCTCGGCGCGGCGGGCTTGTCCTTCGTCGGCGTCGGGGAGGCGGACTTGCTCGCGGTGGGCGTGCCACCGCTCCGGGCGACCTGCGACTTCGCATCGTTTCCGGATCCGCCGCCCTTGACCGCGGTGAAGCCCACGAAGCCGATCACCACGACGATCGCGGCGACCATGGCGGCGGTCCAGTTCGGCCCGCGCCGCTCGGGCCGGATCCGCTCGGCCTCGAACAGAGGCGCCGCCGGGGTGGGGGCGGGACGGCCGCCGTGCTCGGCGTCGTACTGGGCGATCAGGGGCGCGGGATCGAGGTGGACGGCCTTGGCCAGTGTGCGGATATGCCCGCGGGCGTACACATCGCCGCCACAGGGCGCGAAGTCGTCCGCCTCGATGGCATGGATGATGGCGATACGGACACGAGTGGCGGTGCTGACGTCGTCCACGGTGAGCCCGGCCGCGATCCGCGCCTGCTGCAGGGCGCGGCCCACGGAGACACGGGGTTCCTGGGACTCGTCTTGGAACGGACGCTCGTCTTCAGGGGAGTTGCCGATGGACACGGGGGCGCCTTTCGAGCGTGTAGCCACCTGTGCTGGAAGCTCAGTCTAGGGGGGTTGCGAAAGGGTGGGACAACCGGGCGGTCGGACTTTGCCACCATAGGAATGGCCGGACATTCCTATGATTCGACAGGCAGGTACCCCATGGTGGGATGCCTATCTGTCCTTTCGCTCAACTGGACGTACGACGAAGGGAAACGGTTGCTCGCCGTTCTCTAACGGGTGGATCACGACGCGCCGCCCGGCGTGACCGGCGTCCGCCGGGCGGCCGTTCGTGCTACTCCTCAGACTCCCCGCGAATCATGGCGAGCACGCCGTCCAGCTCCTCAGGCTTCACAAGAACGTCACGTGCCTTGGATCCCTCGCTCGGGCCCACGATGTTGCGGGACTCCATGAGGTCCATGAGCCGCCCGGCCTTGGCGAAGCCGACGCGCAGCTTGCGCTGGAGCATGGAGGTCGACCCGAACTGGGTGGAGACGACCAGCTCGGCCGCCTGGCACAGCAGGTCCAGGTCGTCGCCGATGTCCTCGTCGATCTCCTTCTTCTGCTTGGTGCCGACCGTGACGTCGTCCCGGAAGACCGGCGCCATCTGGTCCTTGCAGTGCTGCACGACGACCGCGACCTCGGCCTCGGTGACGAACGCGCCCTGCATACGGGTCGGCTTGTTCGCGCCCATCGGCAGGAACAGACCGTCGCCCTTGCCGATCAGCTTCTCGGCGCCGGGCTGGTCGAGGATGACCCGGGAGTCGGCGAGCGAGGAGGTGGCGAAGGCCAGCCGGGAAGGCACGTTGGCCTTGATCAGACCGGTCACCACGTCGACCGAGGGGCGCTGGGTGGCGAGCACCAGATGGATGCCGGCCGCGCGCGCGAGCTGGGTGATGCGCACGATCGAGTCCTCGACGTCGCGCGGGGCGACCATCATCAGGTCGGCCAGCTCGTCCACGATCACCAGCAGGTACGGGTACGGCTGCAGCTCGCGCTCGCTGCCCTCGGGCGGCTTGACCTTGCCGTCGCGGACGGCCTGGTTGAAGTCGTCGATGTGCCGGTAGCCGTACGCCGCGAGGTCGTCGTAGCGCAGGTCCATCTCGCGTACGACCCACTGCAGCGCCTCGGCCGCCCGCTTGGGGTTGGTGATGATCGGCGTGATCAGGTGCGGGATGCCCTCGTAGGCGGTCAGTTCGACGCGCTTGGGGTCGACCAGGATCATCCGGACGTCCTCGGGGGTCGCCCGCATCATGACCGAGGTGATCAGGCAGTTGATGCAGGACGACTTGCCGGAGCCGGTCGCGCCGGCGACCAGGATGTGCGGCATCTTCGCCAGCGAGTGCATGACGTACCCGCCCTCGACGTCCTTGCCGAAGGCGACCAGCATCGGATCGTCGTCCTCGGCGGACTCCGCGAGGCGCAGCACGTCGCCGAGGTTGACCATCTCCCGGTCGGTGTTCGGGATCTCGATGCCGACCGCGGACTTGCCGGGGATCGGGCTGATGATCCGCACGTCCGGGCTGGCGACGGCGTACGCGATGTTCTTGGTCAGCGCGGTGATCCGCTCGACCTTCACGGCGGGGCCGAGTTCGACCTCGTAGCGGGTGACCGTCGGGCCGCGGGTGAAGCCGGTGACGGCGGCGTCGACCTTGAACTCGGTGAAGACCTGGGTGAGCGAGGCGACGACCGCGTCGTTCGCCTCGCTGCGCGCCTTGCCGGGGCCGCCGCGGGTGAGCAGGTCCAGCGACGGCAGGGAGTAGGTGATGTCGCCGGAGAGCTGGAGCTGCTCCGCGCGCGGCGGCAGGTCGCGCGGCTCCTCGGGGGCCTGCTTGGTCAGGTCGGGGACGACCCCGGCCTTGAGCTTCTCCTGCTTGGGGCGGGCGGCCGGGACCGGCGCCGGGGCGGGCTCGGGGGCCGGCGCCGGAGTGGGCACCGGCGTGGTCTCCTCGCGGTCGCCGACGCTGACGCCCTGGGTGAGGTCGGCCACCAGCGGGGACGGCGGCATGCCGTGCAGCACCGCACCGTCGAGCGCCGCGGCGGCGGCCGCCGCGACGTCCACGGCGTCCATGCGGCGCTGCGGATCCGGCTGGGGCACCGCGGAGCGCCTGGGGCGGCCACGGCGCTGCGAGAGGGCCACCTCCTCGGCGCTGTCGGGGTCGTACGCCTGAGGGGCGGACGAGCGCTTGCGGGGGCGCGCGGGCAGCGCCTCGCGCCACTGCTCGTCGTAGCGCTCGTCCTCCTCGGTGTACTCCTCCGCCTCGTGGTCGTGCAGCACGCCCAGGCGCACGCCGAGCGCCCGCAGCCGCTGCGGGATGGCGTTGACCGGCGTCGCGGTCACCACGAGCAGACCGAAGATCGTCAGCAGCACCAGCAGCGGCACGGCGAGCACGTCGGTCATGCTGTACGTCAGCGGGGTGGCCGCCGCCCAGCCGATGAGGCCGCCGGCGTCCCTTATGGCCTGCATGCCGTCGCTGCGCGCGGGCGAGCCGCACGCGATGTGGACCTGCCCCAGCACCCCGATGACGAGCGCGGACAGGCCGATCACGATCCGTCCGTTGGCCTCCGGCTGCTCCGGGTGCCGGATGAACCGTACGGCGATCACCGCGAGCAGTATCGGCACCAGCAGGTCGAGCCGGCCGAAGGCGCCCGTGACGAGGATCTCCACGAGGTGGCCGACGGGGCCCTTCAGGTTGGCCCAGGTGCCGGCGGCGACGATCAGCGCGATGCCGAACAGCAGCAGCGCGATGCCGTCCTTGCGGTGGGCCGGATCGAGGTTCCTGGCGCCCCGCCCCACGCCGCGGAGGACGGCGCCGACGGCGTGCGCGAGGCCCAGCCAGAGGGCGCGCACGAGCCGGTACACGCCCCCGGTGGGGCTGGGCGCCGGCTTCGGCGGCGCGGCCTTTCTGGCCGGAGCCTTCTTGGCGGGCGCCTTCTTGGCCGGGGCCTTCTTCGCTGCGGCCCTCTTCGCCGGAGCCTTCGCGGGAGCGGCCGCCTTCTTCGGTGGCTGCTTCTTGGCTGCGGAGGGACGTGAGGCCATGGGTGTGAGGTTACCGGGGGAGACGACAGCGGACACGTGTGCCCACAGCTTCACCCGTTCGTGTCGCCCTTGACGGAGACCGGAACTGACGCACGCTCATCGGCAACCGCCACCCGGGTGTACGTCAGTTCTGCGCCGGCACCGACGAGCCGCCGGGGCCGGCACCCGGCTCCAGGGCGTCGAGCGCGCGCCGCAACCCGGTGAGTTTGCGCTCCAGATGGGCCGCCGTGGCCACCGCGGCCGCGTCCGCCGAATCGTCGTCCAGCTGCTTGGACAGCGCCTCGGCCTGCTCCTCGACGGCCGCGAGCCGCGCGGACAGCTCGGCGAGCAGCCCGGCGGACTCCTTGCCGCCGACCGCGCCCTTGCCGCCGCCCTCCAACTGCAGCCGCAGCAGCGCCGCCTGCTCCCGCAGCTGGCAGTTCTTCATGTACAGCTCGACGAACACCGAGACCTTCGCGCGCAGCACCCACGGGTCGAAGGGCTTGGAGATGTAGTCGACCGCGCCCGCCGCATAGCCCCGGAAGGTGTGGTGCGGGCCGTGGTTGATCGCCGTGAGGAAGATGATCGGGATGTCCCGGGTCCGCTCGCGCCGCTTGATGTGCGCGGCGGTCTCGAACCCGTCCATGCCCGGCATCTGGACGTCCAGCAGAATGACCGCGAAATCGTCCGTGAGCAGTGCCTTGAGCGCTTCCTCCCCGGACGATGCCCGCACCAGCGTCTGATCGAGCGCCGAGAGGATCGCCTCCAGCGCCAGCAGATTCTCCGGCCGGTCATCGACCAGGAGGATCTTGGCCTTCTGCACCATGGCCCGCCCTCCTCGCCCCGGCGGTACACCGGGCGCCGCCCCAGGGGACGACTCCCTTTCGCCGCCCGTCCTTGTGCCGGTCATCGTAGCCGCACCCCGCCCGTCGACACACCCTGTCACCGCGATGTCACTGTGCACGTACCGGAAACGCGGCGGGGACCGGAATGGTTCCCGGAATCCGGCATTCCCATACGTTCGCACGCCACCTTAGGCCGTTCGTTCGCCGTCACATCAAGTGGGCAACTCCCGACCCACGCCAAGGGTTCCCGGTGTGTTCACATCCGGGTGGCCGGATCTCGTCACTCTCCACCCATCCACTGCTGCATCACGGCCAGCAGATGATCCGGGTCGACCGGCTTGGTCACGTAGTCGGAGGCACCGGACTCGATCGCCTTCTCCCGGTCGCCCTTCATCGCCTTCGCGGTCAGCGCGATGATCGGCAGCCCGGCGAACTGCGGCATCCTGCGGATCGCCGTGGTCGTCGCGTACCCGTCCATCTCCGGCATCATGATGTCCATCAGCACGACGGCCACGTCGTCGTGCTGTTCCAGCACCTCGATGCCCTCACGGCCGTTCTCGGCGTACAGCACCGAGAGGCCGTGCTGCTCCAGGACGCTGGTCAGGGCGAACACGTTGCGGATGTCGTCGTCGACGATCAGCACCTTCTCGCCGCCGAACCGCACCCCGCGCGCGGACTGCGGCGCGCTGTCCTGCTCGGGCACCGCCGTCCAGTGCTCCGGCCGCTGCTCGCCCTGCGGCAGACCCCGGCGCCGGCGCCGGAAGAGCGCCGCCGGGCCGTTCTGCGTCTCCCGGTACGACTTCACCTCCGCCGGTGTCTCGATCTCCACGGCGGACAGCTCCGAGGACCGCTCGGCCTCGGAGGCCAGCAGCTCCCCCGCCTCCAGCGCGGGCACGGACTGCTGGTAGCCCTGCGGCGGCAGTTCGCTCGGGTGCAGCGGCAGGTACAGCGTGAACGTCGAGCCGCGGCCCGGTTCGCTCTGCGCGTGGATCTCACCGCCGAGCAGCTGCGCGATCTCCCGGGAGATCGACAGGCCGAGGCCGGTGCCGCCGTACTTGCGGCTGGTCGTGCCGTCCGCCTGCTTGAACGCCTCGAAGATCACCCGCATCTTGCTGGCCGCGATGCCGATGCCGGTGTCCGTCACCGAGAACGCGATCAGCGGCCCGTCCGGATCCGCCAGCGAACCGGTCTCCAGCAGCTGCTCCCGGATACCCACCGGCACGTCCGCGCCGGCCGGCCTGATCACCAGCTCCACCGACCCGGAGTCGGTGAACTTCACCGCGTTCGACAGCAGGTTGCGCAGCACCTGCAGCAGCCGCTGCTCGTCGGTGTGCAGGGTCGCGGGCAGCTCCGGGGAGACCCGTACGGACAGATCCAGGCCCTTCTCCGCCGTCAGCGGACGGAAGGTGGCCTCCACGTAGTCCACGAGCTGGACGAGCGCGATACGCGTCGGGGAGACGTCCATCTTGCCCGCCTCGACCTTCGACAGGTCGAGGATGTCGTTGATCAGCTGGAGCAGGTCGGAACCCGCGCCGTGGATGGTCTCGGCGAACTCCACCTGCTTGGGCGAGAGATTGCCCTCGGCGTTGTCGGCGAGCAACTTGGCCAGAATCAGCAGCGAGTTGAGCGGCGTACGCAGCTCGTGCGACATGTTCGCGAGGAACTCGCTCTTGTAGCGCATCGACACCGCGAGCTGCTCGGCGCGCTCCTCCAGGACCTGCCGGGCCTCCTCGATCTCGGTGTTCTTCACCTCGATGTCGCGGTTCTGCCGGGCCAGCAGCTCGGCCTTCTCCTCCAGTTCGGCGTTGGAGGCCTGCAGCGCCTTCTGCCGGTTCTCCAACTCGGCCGACCGCTCCCTCAGTTGCTCGGTCAGCTCCTGCGACTGCTTCAGCAGCTGTTCGGTCTTGGTGTTGACCGAGATGGTGTTGACGCTCGTCGCGATCATCTCGGCGATCTGGTTGAGGAAGTCCTTCTGGATCTGCGTGAACGGCGTGAAGGAGGCCAGCTCGATCACGCCGAGCACAGTGCCCTCGAACAGCACCGGCAGCACGATCACCTGCGACGGCGGGGCCTCGCCCAGACCGGAGGAGATCTTCAGATAGCCGCTGGGCGCGTTCTCCACCAGGATCGTGCGCTTCTCCTCGGCGGCCGTGCCCACCAGCGCCTCACCGGGCCGGAACGACGTCGGCATGGAACCCATCGAGTAGCCGTACGAACCCAGCATGCGCAGCTCGTAGTTGTCCTCGCCGTCGCCGCCGTCCTTGCCCTCCATGTGCGGCATCGCCAGGAAGAACGCGCCGTGCTGGGCGGAGACGACCGGCGTCAGCTCGCTCATGATCAGCGAGGCCACGTCCTCCAGGTCCCGGCGGCCCTGCATGAGGCCGGAGATACGGGCCAGGTTGCCCTTGAGCCAGTCCTGCTCCTTGTTGGCGATCGTGGTGTCGCGCAGGTTGGCGATCATCTTGTTGATGTAGTCCTGCAGTTCCTGGATCTCGCCGGACGCGTCGACGTCGATCTTCAGGTTCAGGTCGCCGCGGGTCACCGCGGTCGCCACGCGCGCGATGGCGCGCACCTGCCGGGTCAGGTTCCCGGCCATCTCGTTCACCGACTCGGTCAGGTCCCGCCAGGTGCCGTCGACGTCACGCACGCGTGCCTGGCCGCCGAGCTGTCCTTCGGTACCCACCTCGCGGGCCACGCGCGTGACCTCCTCGGCGAAACTGGACAGCTGGTCAACCATCGTGTTGATCGTCGTCTTCAGCTCGAGGATCTCGCCGCGCGCGTCGATGTCGATCTTCTTCGTCAGGTCACCCTTGGCGATGGCCGTGGTGACCATGGCGATGTTCCGCACCTGGCCGGTCAGGTTGGACGCCATCTGGTTCACGGACTCGGTGAGGTCCTTCCAGGTGCCGGCCACACCCGGTACGTGCGCCTGACCGCCCAGGATGCCGTCCGTGCCCACCTCACGGGCCACCTTGGTGACCTGGTCCGCGAACGAACTCAGCGTCTTGACCATGATGTTGATGGTGTCGGCGAGCTGCGCGACCTCACCGCGCGCCTCGATGGTGACCTGACGCGTCAGGTCACCGTTGGCGACGGCAGAGGCGACCTGGGAGATGTTCCGCACCTGCATGGTCAGGTTGTTCGCCATCAGGTTGACGTTGTTGCTCAGGTCCTTCCAGATGCCGGTGACGCCCGGCACGTGCGCCTGGCCGCCCAGGATGCCCTCGGTGCCCACCTCACGGGCCACCCGGGTCACCTGCTCGGCGAAGCTGGACAGTTGATCAACCATGGTGTTGACCGTCGTGACCAGCTCAAGGATCTCGCCCTTGGCGTCAACAGTGATCTTCTTGGACAGGTCGCCCTTGGCCACCCCCGTCGTGACCTCGGCGATGTTGCGCACCTGGATGGTCAGGTTGTTCGCCATGAAGTTCACGGACTGCGTGAGGTCCTTCCAAGTGCCGGAGACGCCCTGCACCTCGGCCTGACCGCCGAGGATGCCCTCCGTACCCACTTCGCGGGCCACCCGGGTGACCTCCTCGGCGAACGACGACAGCTGGTCGACCATCGTGTTCAGGGTGTTCTTCAGCTCCAGGATCTCCCCGCGCGCGTCCACGGTGATCTTCTGGGAGAGGTCGCCACGGGCCACGGCGGTGGCGACCTGCGCGATGTTGCGCACCTGGGCCGTCAGGTTGCCGGCCATCCCGTTCACGGAGTCGGTGAGGTCCCGCCACACACCGGCCACACCGGGCACCTGCGCCTGCCCGCCGAGCCGGCCCTCCGTACCCACGTCACGCGCCACCCGGGTCACCTGGTCGGCGAAGGCGGACAGCTGATCGACCATGGTGTTGATCGTGTTCTTCAGCTCGAGAATCTCGCCGCGCGCGTCAACGTCGATCTTCTGCGACAGGTCGCCGCGCGCCACGGCCGTCGTCACCTGGGCGATCTGCCGCACCTGGGACGTCAGGTTGCCGGCCATGAAGTTGACGGAGTCCGTCAACTCCTTCCACGTGCCCGACACGCCGTCCACCCGGGCCTGACCGCCCAGCCGACCCTCCGTACCCACGTCCCGGGCCATTCGTGTGACCTGGTCGGCGAAGCTCGACAGCTGGTCCACCATCGTGTTCACGGTGTTCTTCAGCTTCAGCATCTCGCCGGAGACGTCGACCGTGACCTTCTGCGACAGGTCACCGTTGGCCACCGCCGTGGTCACCTGGGCGATGTTGCGCACCTGCCCGGTCAGGTTGCGGAATGCGGTGTTGACGGAGTCGGTCAGGTCCTTCCAGGCACCGGCGGCACCGGGCACCTGTGCCTGACCGCCCAGTTCACCCTCGACGCCGATCTCCCGCGCGACCCGCGTCACCTCGGCGCCGAACGCCGACAGCTGGTCCACCATCCCGTTGACGGTGTTCTTCAGCTCCAGCATCTCGCCGGCCACGTCGACCGTGACCTTCTGCGACAGGTCACCGTTGGCCACCGCGGTCGTCACGGTCGCGATGTCCCGCACCTGGATGGTCAGGTTCCGGAAGACCGTGTTGACGGAGTCCGTCAGGTCCTTCCACGTACCGGCCGCGCCCGGCACGTTCGCCTGACCGCCCAGCCGGCCCTCCGCGCCGACCTCGTTCGCCACGCGTGTGACCTCGTCTGCGAAGATCCGCAGCGTCTCGGTCATCTGGTTGATCGTCTCGGCGAGCTGCGCCACCTCGCCACGCGCCGGAACCGTGACCTTCTGTGACAGATCACCATTGGCGACAGCGGTCGTGACCTGCGAGATCCCCCGCACCTGCGCGGTCAGGTTGCCCGCCATCGTGTTGACGGAGTCGGTCAGCTCCTTCCACACCCCGGCCACGCCCGGCACCTGCGCCTGACCGCCCAGGATGCCCTCGGTGCCCACCTCACGGGCGACCCGGGTCACCTCGACGGAGAAGGACGACAGCTGCTCCACCATCGTGTTGACGGTGTTCTTCAGCTCCAGCATCTCGCCGGCGACCTGCACCGTCACCTTGCGTGACAGGTCACCCCGGGCGACGGCCGTCGTCACCAGCGCGATGTCGCGCACCTGCGCGGTCAGCTGCCGCGCCATGGTGTTGACGGACTCGGTCAGATCCTTCCACGAACCCGACATACCGCGCACCCGGGCCTGACCGCCCAGCTTGCCCTCGGTACCGACCTCGCTGGCCACGCGCGTGACCTCGTCCGTGAACGTCGACAACTGGTCGACCAGGTTGTTGACGGTACGGCCGACCTTCAGGAACTCGCCCCGCAGGGGATGCCCGGTGCCGCCGTCCAGGGCCTGCGTCCGCAGCTCCATCCGCGGCGACAGATCACCCTCGGCGACCGCCGTGAGCACCCGGCCGACCTCCGACACCGGCCACACCAGGTCGTCGACGAGCGCGTTGGAGGCGTCGATCGCGGACGCCCAGGAGCCCTCGCAGGCCCCCGTCTCCAGCCGCTCCGTGAGTTTGCCCTCACGTCCCACCATGCGCCGCACCCGGGACAGCTCACCGGTCAGATGCAGGTTCCGGTCGGCCACCTCGTTGAAGACGGCCGCGATCTCCGACATCACGCCGTCCCCGGAGACCGTGAGCCGTTTGCGGAAGTTCCCGTCACGCATCGAGACGAGAGCCGCCAGCAGCCGGTTCAGGGCAGCCGTGTCCACGGCGGTGGTCTCGCCGCGCCTGCCCAGGGACGGTCCGCCTTTCGCGCGCGTCTTCGTACCACGCGTCGCCGCGCCAGACTCCACTGTGTCCCTCCCGGAGGGGTAGACCGTTACTGCTGTGCTCGGCCGCTTCGGCCCGGCGTGCCGCTCATTCGGCATACCGGATACTTCCGCGTACCGGTTACTGCTGCGTATTTCTGCCAGACGAGATCCGGCCACACCAGAGGCTGCTGCCCGCCGTACACGGAACACACGCAACCCGACCCGACCTTCATCAGAAGCTTGCCCAGTGTTTCACCCTGCCCGAACCAGGCCATAACAGTTCGGCAGCTTCGCACATCGTCCGCACACCCTGGGGGGTAAACACCGGCGACCGGCATCCGCTCGGACGGCGAAGGTAAGTAACCTTGCATGCGGCTGTCCAGCCGCACCGGTCCGACCGGCTTGGGCGGTGGCACGAGAACGAGCGGGCATCGGAGGGGCGGCCGCAGACCATGACCACCGGAGTCATCCCCGGGGGACAGCCCCCGGAGCCACAGCCGACGGGCGCGCTGATGCCGCAGCAGCGGAGCGAGCCGGCCGGCCACGCAGCCCTGCACGACGACAACCGGCCGAGGAGTTCTGTGATCACCGCGCGCGCGGCCGCCACCTTCGAGCCCGTCGGGCGGTCGGTCGCGACCGCCCGGTCCTTCGTCCGCGACACCCTCCAGGGCTGGGGCTTCGCCGACATCGTCGACGACGCCGTGGTCCTCACCAGCGAGCTGGTGACCAACGCGGTCGTCCACGCGGGCACGCACGCGGACGTCCTGTGCCTGCGCGCCGAGGACGGCGTGCGCATCGAGGTCTCCGACCGCTACCCCGAGCGCGAGGTACCCCTCCAGAACGCCCCGGCCACCATGGGCAGCCCCGACCGCGAGGGCGGCCGCGGCCTGCAGCTGTGCGCGGCTCTGGCCACCCGCTGGGGCGTCGACTACACGCCCACGCACAAGAACGTCTGGTTCCAGCTCAACCTCCCCGAACGCCCGGTCGGCACTCGAACGGCCGGCCCGTCCCTCCCCGCCGACCTGCTCCCGCTGGCCGACGGACGCGTCCGCGTCGCCGTCGTCCAGGTCGACCGCAAGGGCGCCATCACCTCCTGGAACGAGGACGCCGAAGAACTGTTCGGCTATCCGGCCGCCGAGGTCATCGGCAGAGCCCTCACCGAACTGGCGGCCTGGCCGCACACCCCGGGCACCAGCACCGGCGTGGCCGAGGCCCTGCAGCTCTCCCGCTGGGAGGGCAGCTACGGCATCCGCGGCGCCGACGGCCGGGTGGCCTCGGTCTACGCCTCCCATCTCAGGGTCCGCGACACCGGCGGCGAGCCCTCCACCGTGTGTCTCCTGGTCCGCGAGCACGAACGCGCCGTACTCCAGTCCCCGCCGCGCGTCCCGGCCGGCGACCAGGGCACGTCCTCCGACGGCCAGAGCGCGGATCCCTTCGAGGTCTTCATCGGCTCCCCCGCCCCGGACGACCTCGACGGCCTCCTGCAGCGCACGGTGGAGCGCGCCCGCGACATGCTCGACGGCGACTCCGCGTTCCTGCTGCTGGCCACCGACGACGAGACCGAGCTGGAGGTCCGCGCCTCCACCGGCCTGCCCTCCGCCCGCCAGCGCTTCGCGCGCGTGCCCGTCGAGGCCGGCCCCGGCCGCTACGGCTCCGCACGCATGCCCGCCGTCCACGACGACCTCACCGCCGTACCCGGCGCCGTACCCCTGCTGTCCGGCACCGGCATGCGCTCGGTCGTCACCGTCCCGCTGAAGGTCGAGGGCCGCCTCACCGGCTCGCTCGGGGTCGCGGCCGAGGCACCGGGCCGGTACTCCAACGAGGAGGCGCTGCGCCTGCAGTTCGCCGCCGACCGGATCGCCCTGGCCGTCGAGTCGGCCCGCCTGGGCGAGCTGGAGCGGCTGCGCCGCGGCTCCCTGAGCTTCCTGGTCGAGGCCTCCGACCTGCTGGCGGGCACCCTGGACCGCGACCAGACGCTGGCCCTGATGGCCCAGATGACGGTCCCCACGCTGGCCACCTGGTGCGCCGTCTATACGATCGCCGACCAGGCCTCCGAGCCGTATCTGTCGTACGTCCTGCACGAGGACGAGGACCTCATCGACGGCATCAAGTCGTTGCTGTCAAAGGTCCCGCCGCCGGACCCGGTACCGACCCCAGGCGCCCGGGTCTGGACGATCCCGGCCGAGGTCGCGCACCAGGCGGCCCTGCGCAGCTCCATGCGCAGCCTCGGCCTGTCCGGCGGGCCCACGCGCCAGATCTCCTCGGGCATCGGCCCGACCCTCGCCACGGCCTCCGCGGTCGGCGGCGAGACGGTCGTGCTTCCGCTCGTGGCCCGCAACCGCGTCATCGGCATGCTCGTCCTCGGCAAGCCCACCGACGAACACTTCCGCCAGGAGATCCTCGAACTGGCCGAGGACCTGTCCCGCCGTGCCGCCCTCGCTCTGGACAACGCCCGCCTCTACTCGGAGCGCACGGCCATCAGCCAGGCCCTCCAGCGCAGCCTGCTCCCGCCGGGCACCCCGCACATCGACGGCGTCGAGGTCGAGGTCATCTACCGCGCGGCCGGCGAGGGCAACGAGGTCGGCGGCGACTTCTACGACCTCTTCCCGATCGGCAACGGCGCCTACGGCTTCGCCATCGGCGACGTCTGCGGTACGGGCCCGAACGCGGCGGCGGTCACCGGCCTGGCCCGGCACGCGCTGCGCCTGCTGGCCCGCGAGGGACTGTCCGGACCGGCGGTCCTGCAGCGCCTGAACTCCGCGATCCTCGACGAGGGCGACCGCAGCCGCTTCCTGACCCTCCTCTACGGCGAGATGCGCCCGCAGGAGGACGGCAGCGCCGAGCTGAAGGTGGTCTGCGCCGGCCATCCGCTCCCGCTGCGCCTGCGCCAGGACGGCACGGTGACGCCGGCCGCCGAGCCGCAGCCGCTGCTGGGCGTGATCGAGGACCTGGAGCTGCACGAGGAGACCGTCACCCTCGATCCCGGTGACGTGCTGCTCTGCGTCACGGACGGCGTCACGGAACGCCGTGAGGGCACGCGCATGCTGGGCGACGACGGCCTCGCCGACGTCCTCACGACCTGCACGGGTCTGACAGCGGGCGCGGTCGCCGCACGCATCATGCGGGCGGTGGAGCGCTTCGCGTCGGACGCCCCGTCGGACGACATGGCGATCCTGGCGATGCGTGTCCCGGGAATCCACAAGGACGCATGAGGAACGCACGAAAAAGACCCCGCCCGGAAGGGCGGGGTCTTTTTACTGAGCCCCCAAACGGAATCGAACCGTTGACCTTCTCCTTACCATGGAGACGCTCTGCCGACTGAGCTATAGGGGCCTGTCGTTTTCGAGGTTTCCCTCGCGGCGACGAAGAAACTCTACCCCGAGCCGGGCCGAGTTCCCAAATTCGTTCGGAAGCCGCTCAGTAGGCGGGCTGCAGCAGTCCCCCGAGCGCGTTGCACGCGGACACGATCCGCTGCATCTCCCGCTTGGTGAGCGCGGCGTCCACGGGCAGCGTCAGCGTCTCGTCGGCGGCCAGCTCGGTCTCCGGCAGGGACACGCACCGCCGGAACTCCGGCAACCGGTGCACGGGCGTCTTGACCGGCACCCGGCACTCAACTCCCTTGGCCCGCAGGGCCATCGCGAAGGCGTCCCGGTCCGGTCGGCCATTGCCCGGCACCCGCACCACGTACTGCTGATAGGTGTGCCCGTCACCGCCGTCCGGCGTCCGTACGCCCTTGAGCTTGCCGTCGAGGTAGGCGGCCCGCTCCCTGCGCTGCGCTATCTCGTCGTACGGCGCCTCGGACTCGCCCTGCTCCAGCACCAGCACACCGTGCCGCTGCCCGAGCGCGTGCAACCGCGGCACGTCGGCCCGCCGTCCGAAGCGGTGTACGACAACAACCGCGGCGGTACGCGGAGTTATGACTGCCTCGACAGCGCCGGCGTCGAGGCAGTAGGTCACCGGGTCTATGTCGGCGAACACCGGGAGCGCACCGGCCAGGGTCACGGCCTCGGCGACTTCGACGTTCCCGAAGGCAGGTACGACGACCTCGTCACCGACGCCGACGCCTGCGGCCCTGAGCATTGCAGCAGTTCCCATGTGCTGGATGCTGGGTGCGCAACGTGAACGACACGTTAAGGAGAACGTAAAAAGGTCGGACCCCGAACCGAAGTTCAGGATCCGACCTTTTTGAATAATTGTTCGGCGGTGTCCTACTCTCCCACAGGGTCCCCCCTGCAGTACCATCGGCGCTGTGAGGCTTAGCTTCCGGGTTCGGAATGTAACCGGGC